>CALRNP020000291.1:0-5925 GCA_943369575.1 Azorhizobium sp. AG788
GCGCCGGCTGCGCAATCGGGAGGATGCTGCCGACGCGACGCAGGAAACCTTTCTGCGCATGCTGGCGCTGCCGCCGACCACCATCATCGAGAATCCGCAAGCCTACCTGTTCCAGGTTGCTCGATCTGTTGCGTGCGGCGTAACGGCACGAAGGGTGGCGGATGCGGGGCTGTTCGTGCCCGAGGCCGCCGGCCTCGATGCCGCCGATGACACGCCTGGCCAGGAGCGCATTATCGCCGCTCGCCAGGGCCTGGTGCTCATGGCGCGCGCCATCCACCAACTGCCCAACCGCTGCCAGGCGGTGTTCATTCTGAGCCGCCTGCACGGCCTGCCGAATGGAGAGATCGCCACCCGTCTCGGTATCTCGCGGAACATGGTGGAAAAGCATATCATCCGCGCGCTGCTGGCTTGTCGCAAGGTGCGGGGCGAGCTTTCCATCTGAGCCGGCCGACGGACCCGGCGTGTCGTCGGCATGCAGGAAACCCACATGGCGGACGCCGCACATCAAGCCGACGAGGACCGTGTCGCCGAAGCGGCGGCAGGATGGGTCGCGCGCCTCCAGTCGAGCGACGCCACCGAGCAGGACCGCCGGAACTTCGCCGCCTGGGTGCGCATGAGCCCGTCCCATGGGGCTGCATTCGAGGAGTTCCGTTCGCTTTGGGCCGACCTGAAGCACGTGCCGCTGGAGCCCGAGGCCCGCAAGCCGGTCCTCTCCCGCCGCGCGGCCATCGGCAACATCGTCGCCCTCGGTCTCATCGCGGGGCTGGCGACCACCGCCTACCGGATGGGCTTTCTGGATCGCCTGCGGGCGGATCACTATACGGCCGTGGGCGAAGTGAGGCGCATCACGCTCGACGACGGCACACGGGTCGATCTCAATACCGACAGCGCGATCGCGGTGCGTTATACGGCTGCCGAGCGGCGTGTCCTGCTGCTGCGGGGCGAGGCCTTCTTCACCGTCGCCAAAAATCCCACGCGGCCCTTCGTGGTGGACGATGAGGTGCTGAACGCCACCGCTCTCGGCACCCAGTTTGCCATGCGCCGCGCCGATGGCGACATGGCCGGTGATGTCAGTGTGGAGGAAGGGCGCGTGCAGGTGGTGCATGCGCAGGACCGCGTGATCCTCGGCCCCGGCGATGTGGCCCGGATTTCCGGCGGCGACCGCCTGTCGGTCAGCCGCTCCGATGTGGCCAGCGACACCGCATGGCGCCAGGGCAAGCTGGTCTTTTCCGGCCAGCCCCTGCGCGACGTCCTGGCGACGCTGCGCCGCTACCGCCACGGCGAGATCGTGATCCTCGACGAGGCCGCGGCCAACCAGAAGGTCTCTGGCATCTTCGATCTGGACGACACGGACGAGGCCCTCACCGTGCTGGGGGAAAGCCTGCCCGTCCGCATCACCCGCATCACCGGCGTGATGGTGCTGGTCGGCTCCCGCTAAAAAACGCACCGGGCACGTCAGGAGGCGGCCCGCTTTCCGCTCTTAATCATCAGGAGGCGTGTGAGGCCTCCCGATGAAGAAGGTGGGAGATCGGGATGGCGGGTTTCAGACGAGAACGTGCCGCAGTGGCGGGTGTGGCGCTGGCGGGTCTCTCGCTCCTGTCCTCCACCATGCTGGCACGGGCGCAGGTCAGCGCGGTGTCCACTGCCGGCCCGAGCCTCGCCTTGTCGGTAGCCGCAGGGCCGCTGGAAGGCGGCATCCTGAACCTTGGCCGCCAGGCAAACCTGCGCATGCTCTATCCCAGCAGCCTGACAGCGGGAAAGCAGACGCGCGGCGTGAGCGGGCAGATGACCGGACCACAGGCGGTGGGGCGTCTGCTGGAGGGCACCGGCCTCAGCTACAGTTTCAGCGGCACCAATGTGGTGCGCATCTTCGATCCTGCGGTTACCGGGCCGGATGGCCGTGCCGGCAGCGGCGAGGCTATCGTGCTTGAGACGGTGGACGTGGCAGGCAATGCGCTGCCGCCGCCTTATGCCGGGGGGCAGGTGGCCACCGGCGACCGGCTTGGAATCCTCGGCAACCGCGACTTTATGGACGCGCCCTTCAACGTCATTTCCTACACCTCGAAGACCATCACCGACCAGCAGGCGCGCACCATCGCCGATGTGACGAAAAACGATCCCTCGGTGCGCACCACCTGGGCGGATGGCAGCTATTCCAATCAGTTCGTCATTCGGGGCTTCCCGGTCGCCAATACTGACATCGCGATCAATGGCCTCTACGGCCTTGTGCCCTATCAGATGGCGGGCACGGCCTGGGTGGAGCGGGTGGAAATCCTCAAGGGTCCGAGTGCCTTCATCATGGGCATGCCGCCCGGCGGCAGCGTCGGCGGCACGGTCAACCTCACCACCAAGCATGCGACGGCCGACGACATCACCCGCCTGACGCTCGGTTATGCCTCGAACAGCCAGTTCGGCGGCGGCTTCGACGTTTCCCGGCGCTATGGCGATGACAAGCAGTTCGGCGTGCGCGTGAACGGCGCCTACAGCAATGGCGACGCCCCGGTGGATGGTCAGAGCAACGAGCTGGGTCAGGCCGCCCTGGCGCTTGATGCCCGCAATGATCGCGCGCGCTTCTCGGCGGACATCATCTATCAGAAGAACTACGCCGATAACCCGAGCAGGCCGGTCTATGTTCGGGCGGGGGCAGTCCCGGTGCCTGCCGCGCCTGCGGCCTCGGCAAACCTCGGGCAGAGCTATTATTTCGCGGACGGCAAGGACTTTCTCGGCATCGTGCGCGGCGAGGTGGATATCACCGACAATATCACCGTCTATGCGACCCTAGGGGGCCGCAAGAACGACTTCCTCGGCCTCTATAATTTCAGCTATCTGACCAATTCCTACGGGGCCTTCGACGCCAACGTCTATTACCAGCCGAGCTATAATGCGACGATCACCGGCGAAACCGGCGTGCGGGCCAATTTCCAGACCGGCGAGCTTCGTCACGAACTGGTGGTGAGCTATTCCGGCCTGCAGAGCGAGCTTGGCGTGGTCGCGCCCGTGGTCGCCACCTATCGCGGCAACATCTACGCGCCGCCGGTGGTCGCCCCGCCGAACCTCGCCGGCCGCGCCTCGTCGGCGCCGAAGACCAGCACGTCGACCCTGTCCAGCGCTGCGGTAGCGGACAGTGTCTATGCCTTCCAGGACCGTGTGCAGCTCATTCTCGGCGCGCGCTACCAGAGCGTCTTGCAGGAAGGCTGGAGCTCCACCACGGGTGCGCGCACCTCGCGCTATGATGCGGATGCCGTCACCCCGGCGGTGGGGATCGTGGTCAAGCCCTGGGAAAAGGTCTCCCTCTACGCCAATTATGTGGAGGGCCTCAGCCAGGGGCCGGTGGCGCCAGCGGGCGCGACCAATGTGGGCCAGATCTTCGCGCCCATCCAGTCGAAGCAATATGAGGCGGGCGTGAAGGTGGACTTCGGGCGGGTCGCGGCCACGCTGAGTGCCTTCCAGATCGAGCAGCCCAACGGCATTCTCAACACCACCACCAATTATTACGACGTGGATGGGCAAGTTCGGAACCGGGGCATTGAGCTGAACGTCTTCGGTGCGCTGACCGAGCAATTGCGCGTCTTGGGCGGCGTCGCCTTCATGGATGGCGTGCAGACCAAGACCGCCGGCGGCCTTTATAATGGCAATGCCGCCGTAGGCATTCCTGATGTCCAGCTCAACATCGGCGCGGAATGGGACACGCCCTTCCTGAAGGGCCTCACTTTGACCGGGCGCTACATCTACACATCCTCGCAATATGCCAGCGTGGACAACATCCAGAGCATCCCGGACTGGAACCGCACGGATGTGGGCGCGCGCTATGTGTTCGAGCGTCCGGGTGGCAAGCCGGTCACGATCCGCGCCAACGTCGAGAACGTGTTCAACGCCAGCTACTGGGCTGCGGCCTCCTCCAGCTTTGGCCTCGCGCGCGGCGCGCCGCGCACCTACCTGGTCTCGACTACGTTCGACTTTTGATCCGGCGCGGGGGGCAACGCATGCGAGCCGGCGGGGAGGGACCGAGCCGCAGGAGCTGCCTTGCGGGGCTCCTGTCGGCGGTGCTGTGCCCGCTGCCTGTCGTTGCCCACGCAGGGGCCATGCCCCGCGTGGCCGCGGTGGACTGGGCGGGGGCGGAGAGCCTGCTGGCCCTCGGCGCCGTGCCGCTGGCCGTATCGGATGCCGCAACCTACCGGGAATGGCTGCCGGACCCTGTATTGCCGGCGGGCGTGCCGGATCTTGGCTCCCGCGCTGAGCCGAACGTGGAACTGCTGACGTCGCTCCGACCCGACCTGATCCTCGTCTCCAACTGGCAGGCGAACCTGAGGGGCGTGCTGGGCGGCATCGCGCCCATCGAGATCGTCACGATCATCCTGCCGCGCACCGATCCGCTGGAGAATGCCTGCACCGTCCTGCGCACCTTGTCCGCACGCCTCAGCCGCGCGGCGGAGGCGGACGCCTACCTCGCTGCCTTCGACATGGCACTCGACGAGCTGGCGCGGACAATGCCGGATCGCGTGAGAGCGCGCCCCGTCTATGTGGGCGTGCTGCATGAGGCCGGCACGCAGATCTTCCTCTATGGGCCAGGCAGTTGGGTGCAGACGCTCATGCTTCGGCTCGGCCTGCGCAATGCCCTGAAGCGCCCGACGTCCGTCTTCGGCAATGCGCTGGTCGATCTGGCCGAACTGGCGGCCTCGCCCGATGCCGTGCTGCTCTATCTCGACCAGGGCCAGCGCACGCGGCGGGCCGAGCGCGCGCTGGCCCGCAGCACGCTGTGGCAGACGCTGCCCATGGTCCGCGAAGGACGGGTCCGCGCCATCGCGCCCTTCTATGCCCTCGGCGGCATCCCATCCGCCTGGCGCTGCGCGCGCCTGCTCCATGGCGCCCTGGCGCAATCCGCCCGTGGCTAGTGTCCTGCGGCGTCCGGCATGTCCGGGCCTGCTGCCGTGCCTCGCCGCGGGGCTTGCGCTGGTGGCGCTGGCGCTGAGCGTTGCACAACTGATTGCCCTGCTGCCGGCGGCAGAATGGGCCGGCGCCCTGGCTGGCACCCGTCGGGATGTGCCGGCGCTGGTCTTCGCGGACATGGCGGTGCCGCGTATCGTCGTCTGCTGGCTGGTGGGGGCGAGCCTCGGCATTGCGGCGGTGCTGTTCCAGCATGTGCTGCGCACGCCGCTGGCGGACAGCGGGACGCTCGGGATCGCTCCCGGTGCCTATCTGGCGCTCGCCATCTGCTCGGTGTTCGCCCCGAGCCTGCTCGATCATGGGCAGGAGGCCGTCGCCCTGGCCGGCGCGGGTGGCGCCGCCCTGCTGGTGCTGACACTCGCACGGCGGACCGGCTTTTCCTCCACATCCATCATTCTCACGGGGCTCACCGTGAGCCTGTTGTGCGGTTCGGCGGGGGCGGCGCTGGCCATCCTGAACCATGAGACCCTGACCGGCCTCTTCATCTGGCAAAGTGGCGCGATGGTGCAGAGCGGCTGGGGCAATGTGCTGTCCCTCCTGCCGCGCCTCTGTTTGCTCGCCATTTTTTTGTTCGCCATTCGCCGCCCGCTGGAGACGCTGGCGCTGGGAGACGAACAGGCGGGCGCGCTGGGCGTGCCGGTGCGCCTGTTGCGCGGCGGGGTGCTGCTGATCGCCGTCGCGCTGGCCGCGTCCTGCGTGAGCGCAGTGGGTGTCATCGGCTTCGTGGGGCTTGCCGCTGCCAATCTGGCGCGGCTCATGGGCGCGCGGACTTTGCGGCAGGGTTTGATCTGGGCGGGGCTGCTCGGCGCCCTGCTGCTCTGGCTCACGGACCAGATTGTCCAACTACCGGCTGTGTTTAGGGGGAGCTTGCCCACCGGCAGCGTCGCCGCGCTTCTCGGGGCGCCGATGCTGCTCATCCTCGTCTTGCGCCAGCGCGGGGCGGCGACCGAGGAATTGCACGCCGCCCCCCATGGCGGTGCA
>CALRNP020000292.1:0-5871 GCA_943369575.1 Azorhizobium sp. AG788
AGATGCAGGGCCGAGACCACTTCCAGCACCGGCAGCTTGGCCACGTCCGCCATGGCGTGCGGATAGAGGCCGAGCGCGGCGGGGCCGGTCCAGCATTCCTTGACGTCGATGTCTTCCAGATAATAACGCACCAGCTCGCAGATGCGCGGCGTGGCGTCCACATGCGGGATGATCTTGATCAGGAAGCTCGGGGTCTTCAGCGCCGCCAGCACCGCCGCCTTGTCGGCCGCCTTGTGCTTGTAGCCCATGGAGGCATCGACGCAGAGCGTCTTGCCATAATGCAGGCGGCCGGTGAGGACGTCCTTCTCGATTTCCATCTTGGGATGGGCGTACTTCTTCGGGAAGCCCCAGATCTCGCGGCCGCCGGCGA
This sequence comes from Azorhizobium sp. AG788, assembly GCA_943369575.1. Taxonomy (GTDB): domain Bacteria; phylum Pseudomonadota; class Alphaproteobacteria; order Rhizobiales; family Xanthobacteraceae; genus Azorhizobium. Next base: position 371 of record CALRNP020000292.1, read on the forward strand.
TGGGCGCCTCGTCGTCCAGATACATGGAGTGGACATAGCCGCCCTCCACGCCCTCGAACTTCACCGGGATGACCTGTCCGGTCTCGGTGTAGTCGCCGAAGCCGGTGGAATCCGGCATGCGGATGAATTCATACTTCACCAGCGGCTCGTAAACTTCCAGCGGCTCGGGCACCACCTTGCGCAGCGCCTCGATATCGGTGCGGTAGGTGATGATCATGAATTCGCGATCGAAGAAGCGATACGGTCCCGGCGGATAGGCCGGGTTGGTCAGCGGCATGGAATAAGCGGTGCGGCGTACGTCTTCGATCTTCATAGGGCAGGCTCCGACCGGACGAAGGATCTCGCATCTGCGAAACGCGAGCGAGGGTACCGGATAACGCGGCCCGGTGACAGGGCCGCGACACGCCCCTTATGGCGCAAATCCTGGCCGGATTTGAGCAATCTCGATCAAGCGCCGCACCGCAGCGTTCAGAAGTTGATCACGCCCGCGCTACCGCTGGCGGTGCCGAAGGCCACCGCCCCGCCATCCGCCCGCCAGCCGCCGGCGGTGACGGGCGAGCCATCGGGCGCCCGCAGCAGGATTTCCGCCGCATCGGGAATGCGCACCATCAGCACCATGCCGTCGTCATAGCCCACCGCCAGCACCGGATCCTTGGGATGGCAAGCAACCATGGACACCCGCGCGGTGGAGGACGGCGCCACCATGGTCGGCTGCTTGCCCATGGGGCCGTCCTTGGCCGCGAACGGCCACAGGATCACCTCCGACGAGCCGGAGGTCGCCAGCCATTTGCCGTCCGGCGTGAAGGCGAAGGATTTCACCCGCGCCGGATAGCCGGTCATGCGCATATGGCCACCATCCGACACCCGCCAGCCGTGCATCGCCGCCTCCTGCATGGTGGTGACGATGAAGCGCCCGTCCGGGCTGATGGCCACCCCCAGATGCGAGCCCTTCCAGCCCAACAGGTCCGGCTTGGCGCCGGCCGCATTGGGAAACCACAGAGTCACGCCGCCATAATGCGCCACCGCCAGCCGCGTGCCCTTGGGCGCGAAGGCAAGGCCCCCCACGGTGGAGGCCACCTCCAGGGCGCGGGCCTCGCCCTTCACCGGCAGGAAATGCGCGGTCTTGCCCGCCGAATAAGCGATGGCGCCATCGGGACCCAGCGCCACGCGGTCAATCCATCGGCCCTTGTGTTCGGCGAGGGTGCGGATCTCGCCGGAGGCCAGCAGTTCCACCACCCGGCCGTCGTCGCCGCCGGAAATCAGGCGGGTGCCGTCGGCGGCGGCGTTGAGCACGCCGCCCTTATGCAACACGACCACCTTCGGCTCGTCTTCCATCAGGGTGGCGATGCCGTTGCCGGCGATGAAGGCGCACGTGCCGCGCAGGAATGCGGCGGTGGTCACCTCCCCCTCCAGGGTGAAGGTCCGGACCTTGTCGGTGAGCGAAGACGGCGTGGACGGCATCGAAGGCGACATCGCGGGCGGCATTCCATGAAGGCGGTCGAACGCCGTCTTCATAAGCCATGCCCGCGAGATTGTCTCACTTTACGACCGCATCGGCCCGCTGGTCACGACTTCACCAGCGGGCAGCCGCCCTCAGCCAAAGGCCGGAATGCCTCGTCGCCGGGGATGGTGCGGATGAGCTTGAGATAGTCCCAAGGGTATTTGGACTCTCCCGGCGCCTTCACCTGCAGCACGTATAGATCATGCACCATGCGGCCGTCGGCGCGGATGTGGCCGTTCTTGGCGAAGAAGTCGTTGACCGGCGTGGCCTTCATCTGCGCCACCACCTTTTCGGTGTCGGTGGTGCCGGCGGCCTTCACCGCGTTGAGATAATGCAGGATGGCCGAATAGGTGCCGGCCTGGCCCATGGTCGGCATGGCCTTGTGCCGCGCATAGAAGCGCTTCGACCAGGCGCGGGTCTCGTCATTGAGGTCCCAATAGAAGCCCTGGGTAAGGATCAGGCCCTGGGCCGTTTCCAGGCCGATGGCATGGATGTCGGTGATGTGCAGATAGAGCCCCGCCAGCTTGATGCCCGACTGCGGCAGGCCGAATTCCGTCGCCTGCTTGATGGCATTGACCTCGTCGGCGCCGGAACTGGCGAAGGCCACCAGCTTGGCCCCCGAGCTCTGCGCCTTGAGCAGATAGGAGGAGAAATCCGTGGTGCCTTGGGGATGCTTCACGCTGCCCACCACCTTGCCGCCGGCCTTGGTCACCGCGTCGGCGGTGTCGCGCTCCAGCGCGTGGCCGAAGGCATAATCGGCGGTGATGAAGAACCACGGGCCATCCTTGGCCAAAGGCGCGCCGGTGCCCACCGCCAGCGCATAGGTGTCATAGGTCCAGTGGATGCCGGTGAGGGCGCAGAACTTGCCGGTGAAGTCCGACGAGCCGCCGGTGGAGGCCAGCACCAGCTTGTTCTTGCGCCGGCCGATCTCCTGCACCGCCAGCAGCACCGAGGAGGTGGGGATGTCGGCGATCACATCGACGCCGTCCTCGTCGATCCAGCGATTGACGATGGCCGAGCCCACGTCCGGCTTGTTCTGATGGTCGCCGGTGACGATCTCGATCGGCCGGCCCAGCACCGTGCCGCCGAAATCCTCCACCGCCATCTGCGCCGCGATCACCGAGCCGGGGCCGGCCATGTCGGCATAGATGCCGGACATGTCATTGAGCACGCCGATCTTCAGCGGCTTCACCGGCTCGGCGGCGAAGGCGGGACTGGTTATGGGCAGGAGAAGCGAAAGCAAGGCGGCGGCAGTGGACAAGGCGCGCATCAAACGGGCTCCGTGACGGATACCCGGCCTATATCCCGCTCTCTTGCGCGCATCAATTCAATAAACATAGTTTCAACGGATTAAAATCAATTCACACGATAAAACGCGGCTTACTGGCTCCGGGCACCCGTCTGGATTTCCCCGGCTTTTGATGGCCTAAGGAGCGCTCCTCCCGGTCTGCGCCGTTCCATGTTCGACACCCGCCTGCCCATCGACGATGCCCTGCCCGCTCTGTGCGCCACCTTGCGGGAGCGCGCCTGCGCCGTGCTGGTGGCCCCTCCGGGCGCCGGCAAGACCACGCGCGTGCCATTGGCCCTGCTGGCGGAGCCGTGGGTGGGGGGCGGCAAGATCCTGGTGCTGGAGCCGCGGCGCCTCGCCGCCCGCGCCGCCGCCCATCGCATGGCTGCCACTCTGGGCGAGCAGGTGGGCGACACGGTGGGCTATCGCGTTCGCCTGCGCGCGGAGGTGTCGCGCCGCACCCGCATCGAGGTGATCACCGAGGGCGTGTTCACCCGCATGGTGCTGGACGATCCGGAACTGTCCGGCGTCGCCGCCGTGCTGTTCGACGAATATCACGAGCGCTCGCTGGATGCGGACCTGGGCCTGGCCCTAGCGCTGGAGACCCAGGCCGGGCTGCGCGAGGACCTGCGCCTGCTGCCCATGTCCGCCACTTTGGACGGCGCCCGCGTCGCCGCTTTGCTGGGCGGCACCGGCGAGCCCGCCCCTGTGGTGGAAAGCGAAGGCCGCGCCTTCCCCGTGACCACCTCCTATCTCGGCCGCGATGCCCGCGCCCCCATCGACCGGCAGATGGCCGACGCCGTGCTGCGGGCGCTCTCGGCCGAACGCGGCTCGGTGCTGGCGTTTTTGCCCGGTGCCGCCGAGATCCGCCGCACCCAGACTGCCCTGCTACAAGCGGTGCGCGATCCGGACGTGGAGATCGTGCCCTTGTTCGGCGCGCTGGACGCCGCCGAGCAGGACCGCGCCGTCCTCCCCGCCGCCAAGGGCAAGCGCAAGGTGGTGCTGGCCACCTCCATAGCCGAGACCTCGCTGACCATCGAGGGCGTGCGCATCGTGGTGGATTGCGGCCTCGCCCGCGTGCCCCGCTTCGAGCCCGACGTGGGCCTGACCCGGCTGGAGACCGTGCGCGTCTCCCGCGCCGCCGCCGATCAGCGCCGGGGCCGCGCCGGACGCACCGAAAGTGGCGTCTGCTATCGCCTGTGGGGCGAGGGGGAGACCGCCAGCCTGCCTGCCTTCGCCACCCCGGAAATCCTGGCCGCCGACCTCTCCGGTCTGGTGCTGGATCTGGCCGCCGCCGGGGTGCGCGATCCGCGCAGCCTGCCCTTCCTCGATCCGCCGCCCGTGCCGGCACTCACCGAGGCCCGCGCTCTGCTCGTGGTGCTGGGCGCCATCGCCGCCGACGGCACCATCACCCCGCTCGGCCAACGCATGGCCCGCCTGCCCTTGCCACCGCGCCTTGCCCATATGGTGGTGCGCGGCGCCAACATGGGGGTCGCCGCGCAGGCCGCCGACCTAGCCGCCATCCTGTCCGAACGGGGCCTTGGCGGCGACAGCATCGATCTGGCCCATCGGGTGGAGGAATTCCGCCGCGAGCGCTCCCGCCGCGCCGACGACGCCCGCCGTCTCGCCGCCCGTTGGGCGGAGCTGGCGCGCGGTGCGGAACGGCCGGTGCGCGGACAGACCCCGCCCTCCCCCGCCGCTTTGCTGGCGCTGGCCTTTCCCGACCGCATCGCCAAGGCGCGCGGCGACGGCACCCGCTTCCTGCTGGCCAATGGCCGCGGCGCCACCGTGGACCCAGCCACGGCGCTGGCCCGCGCGCCCTATCTGGCGGTGGCCGAGGTGAGCGGCCGAGCGGATGCGGCACGGGTGCAACTGGCGGCGGTTCTGACCGCTGACGAGATCGAGGCCATGTTCGCCGACGAGATCGCCACCGCTTTGGAAGTGGCGTTCGATCCGGCGACCGCCGCCGTCCGCGCCCGCGAAACCCGACGCCTGGGCGCCCTCACCTTGGCGGACCGGCCCCGCCCGGTGCCCGACGGCCCGCAGACCGCCCTCGCCTTGGCCGAGGGACTGGCGGCGCTGGGCCTGGAACGGCTGCCCTGGACCGCAGCCCTCTCGCAATGGCGCGACCGGGTGCAGTTCCTCCATCAAGCCGAAGGCGCGCCCTGGCCGGACCTGTCGGACGCGGCGCTGGCGGCGACGGCGCGGGACTGGCTGGCGCCGTTCCTGTCGGGAAAATCCACCCTCAACCAGATCAATGGCGGGGATGTCTCCAACGCGCTACACGCCTTGCTGCCCTATGAATTGGTCGGGCGGCTGGAGAGCGAGGCGCCGAGCCATTTCCATGCGCCATCGGGCTCGCATCTGCCCATCGACTATGCGGGCGAAGGCGGCCCGACCTTGCCGGTGCGGGTGCAGGAATTGTTCGGCCTCACCACCCATCCCAGCATCGCCCGGGGCAAAGTGCCCCTCACCTTGGCGCTGCTCTCCCCGGCCCATCGGCCGATCCAGGTGACGAAGGACCTGCCACAATTCTGGCGCGGCTCCTGGCGCGAGGTGCGGGCCGAAATGCGCGGGCGCTATCCCCGCCACCCCTGGCCCGAGGACCCGGCCAGCGCCCCGCCTACTACGCGGGCGAAACCCCGCGGCACCTGACCGGAGCAGGATTGCGGAACCGAAGGCTTGACCGGGCATTGTTCCCCCAGCGTGGCG
>CALRNP020000293.1:0-5819 GCA_943369575.1 Azorhizobium sp. AG788
GATCGCATCAACTCTCCAGAGTGTATTCCTCGGTCAGTCGGATGCGGCTGTCGCGATCACAGGTGCTTACACCGGCACCGTCACCTTGGCCTTGTCGCTGCAGCGGGATCAAGATCCTTCATTCCTTACTGAGAGCTGGGCTACGCGGCAGACGTTGCTTTCTCAAAATTCCGTTTCAGACTACGGGGCATCAGATACATATGAATCCGTAATCGAAAGTATCGGCGATCTGCTATTTTCAGGTTTGAGCCCGTCTGCTCAGCAGGCCGCCGTGCAGGCACTTATTCCAGACTATTCCGTCCAGGTTCCGACCCTGAACCAGGGATATAAAATATCTTCCGCCGAATCCCGAACCATCTGGCTCAACCTCAGCGCCGAGCAGTTCAATGAGCTGTTCCATACGACCCTGCTCAATGCAAACGTCACCTCCCCGGATGCTTCCACCTACAGCTTCTACACGTGGGCTGGCAGTCTCAGTCTGCCGGGCACGATCTCGGACAGCGTTTTGGGTTTTTGGCTGGAGGGCGTAGGTCAGACGGTCAGTCCGACCCCCACCAATTCCGCAGCGGTGAAGCCTGAGGAACTGGGATCCGGTAATTTGGGCGCCGGCAACGGCGGTACTCAGCAGGGTCTGTATCCGAGCCAAGTGGCGGCCGCCTATCAATTTCCGCTCACCATCAACGGTGTTGCCGAGACTGCCGTGACCCCGGCGGTTGGTCTTATCGAGCCTTCGGTAGGAAGTACGTTATTCGATTATATCAATCAATACAGAAATTACCTGGGCCTGAATTCATACACTTCTGATCAATTTAATATTTATGCTCCAGACAATGCGGCGTCGAGTGGCGGGGAGGCGACGCTAGATACGTCGATTGTCGCCTCGGTCGTCCCTAACAGTTCGCAATTTCTTTATGGTAGCGCGAATGGGGATCTTTATGTCGCCTACCAAAGCGCAATATGGGATACTGTCAATAATCCGTCTATTCTGACGTCATCCTATACGTCCAATTTATTGTTCAATCCCAATTCTCCTGCCGGTTTGGCGTTTAGCGAGTTGCTTGTCGACGCGCAGCTGCGCAACGTGTCCGTGTTCATCGCCGCGGGGGATGGCGGATCGCAATCCTTTTATGGCACAGGAAGCCCTCTGGTGGTCCCTATGAATGCGGGTGCCACGGCAGTCATCGTTGGGGGGACGTCGCTATCCAGTTACGGGCAAGCCTCCGGCGATGACACGTTAGAATATTGGATGCAAAATCAGAACAATCCGGCCACCTTGCTGCAGTTGATCTCTGGTGGTCTTACGGTCGCGCCGGCACACATGGATCCGAGCGATTATCAGACGTTCATAGAGACCGTATGGAATGCATATGTGCTCAATGGAAGCCGTCTATCGCCCTCGTATCTGGACCACAAAGCCGGCGCCGGCGGCGTCGACGCTGCTCAAACGACTCCCAGTTTCCAGTCGGAGTTCGGTGTTGCCTTTTCTGGGCGTGGGACGCCGGATGTGTCCGCCATGGCCGGCGGTAACAACGATTATTTGGTTCTAAATGCAAGCTATGACAATACGTCAGCAACGAGCTTGATCGATACCGATGGCGGCACGAGCGCGGCGACGCCGCTCTGGGCCTCGTTGACGGCACAATTCAATGCAATTTTTCAGGATCAGGGGCTGCCGAACCTCGGATATTATACGGACCTTCTCTATATGGCGGCGGCCGTCGCGCCGGGGTCGTTCAACGATATAACAGTCGGAAACAATACATCAACGTTCTACTATTATACATCGGCGGATGCGTCTCAATACAAAGATTACGTCATCACCGTATCCGACTATAAAATTCTTGCCACCGACCAAGGTTACGAGGCTGGCCCAGGATATGATCTCACGAGCGGCCTTGGAACGCCCAATGGGTTGCTGCTGGCCCGCGCCTTGACCGCTATAGCCCATGCCCAGGTGGGCGGGTTCACCCAGCCCGATGTGGTGAGCGCCGTGAGCCCCACCACAGCCATCGCGCAGACCGCCGAAAGTCTTCTGGTTCAGGCGACGGGCTCATTGGGAAGCTATAAAATCACCGCCGGCTCCACCGGGATGCAGGGTGAGGGTGATGGTTCCGTCAACGCGCTCACCAGCCAGGTGGTGGAGAAAATGATGCTGGCGGACTTCGATCCGCTGCTGGTGCAGATGCTGGACGGGGCGGCGCAGGCGACACCGCATACCATCACCGCTCATAATGGCGACGCCATAAGTGCAAGCGTGGCCGGTGTGGCGCTGGGCCTCTACCAGACGGCGCTCACCGCGTCCTTCGGCTTTGCCGCCTTCGGCGGCTACCAGGATGGCGTGACGGTGGCGCGGCCAGTGGCGGTGGCGGAGACCGTCTCCTCCGATGCCACCGATGCCGTAGTGCGCGTGCGACAAGGCGGCACTGCCGACACCACGCTCATGTTCTACAAAGTGGATGATCTCTCCGGCGCCATCGGCTCCTTGGTGCCTGGGTCTGCCGGTTATGAGGCGGCGGCGGCGCGCGCGGCTTACGGCGTGGCATCCGGCGGCACCACCATCGCCGGCCCCGGATTCGGTGCCTATGCTCAGACCACCATGTCCGGCGTGCACGATGGCGACATCATCGCCATGAAGCTGACCTCAACCATCGCGGGGGTCACTAACACCTACTGGGGCTTTGCCCAGGGCAATGAACTGGCGGCGGACGGGGCGCACGTCACCCATTTGTGGAACTACGGTCTCAACACTTGGGGCTGGGAAGACCTCGCTGGGGGCGGCGATAAGGACTATAACGACCTCATGGTCCAACTGGATTTCACCAGTACCAGCGGACACCAGTGGCTGCTGTGATCGCCTGCGGCCGGCTGCAGGGCAGGCACGAACGGACTTGCATCGCGACGCCGGCATGCCGCAGGCATGATGGATACGGCGTCTGGGTGCCGACCGTCAGGGGGCCGCCTGAGCCGCCCGCGCGGGGCGGGCCCGTGTTGCCGTGATGATCCCCGCCAGCACCAGCGCATAGCCGGCGCCGTGATACCAGGCCAGTCTCTCGCCCAGGAACAGGATCGCCAGCGCCGAGCCGAACACCGGCATCAGATGGAAGAAGGGCGCCGCCCGGTTGGCACCCACCAGTTGCACGCCACGATTGAAGGCGAGATAGGCCAGCAGCGAGGGTGCCGTGGCCACATAGGCCAGCACCGACAGGGTGAAGCGGTCGAAATGCAGAACGGAACCGCTGCTCAGTTCCCAGATCGCGAGGGGGATCAGCAGCACGCCGCCGATGGCCATGATGGTGGCGAGGAAGGACAGAGGTCCCAAAGGCGGGCGGACGCGCAGGATGGCGGTATAAAGCGCATAGATCACCAGCGCGCCGAGGATCCACATGTCGCCGACATTCAGGGACATGTGCATCAGGGTATCGAGGCTGCCACCGCTGATGATCATGATGACGCCGGCCAGCGACACCAGAACGCCGGCCACCTGCCCGCCGGAGAGCCGGTCGCGGAACAGCACCAGGCTCCATACGCCCACCAGCAGCGGGCCCATGGACTGCAACAGCAATCCGTTGATGGCCTGGGTATATTGCAGGCCGTAATAGCTCATGGCGTTGTAGCAGGCGATGCCGCACGCCGAGAGCAGCACCAAATGGGCGAAATGCCGGCGGATCACGGGGGCATCGGCACGCAATTGCCGCCATGCGAACGGCAGAATGATCAGAGTGGCGCCGAACCAGCGCAGGCAGGCGATGGTGATGGGCGGCACCGAGCCGGCCATGGAGCGGCCCACCACCATATTGGTCGCCCAGAGCAAGGCGGTGAACGTCAGCAGCAGGTAAGGCGCATCGACGATGCGGGCGGTGGCGCGCGCAAGCAGCGAGGGGTTGGACATCAATCCTCCGAGCGCCCCTTGGCCGGGACGTCTGCCGGGTTGCAGCGTGCGCCCAAAGGCGTGCGCCGGATCATCGCCGCTGATCCTGCCTCCTGTGAGGAGGTCGGGGCGGGCCGGCACCTTAGGTTAATCTCGCCGACGGCGGCGCCCGCCGAAGACCACCGACGACAGCCGGCCTGCCGTCGGTGCTGGCGTTCCTTAGCCGCCGCACGCGCCCAGGGGAAACGCAAAATGCTGCGGAGGCCATCTGCGATGCTGATGAATAAATGCTTACCGCCACGCCGAGACGTAGGGACGAGCCGGCACCGGCGCGCTCATGGGCCTGGTGTTGAGCCCTGGAGCAATTGGTAGTTGACCGGATTGTCCGGGCACAGGCCGCCGCCGCATTCCAGCACCGTGGAGACGCCATTACCCAGGGCCAGCAACGCCGCCAGCGCCACCATGGCGAGCCCGAACGTAGCCGCGGGCGCGGTGGCGATGCGCATCCCCGATTGCTGCTGCGACTGAGAGCCCGCTTTACCAGGTACGGCAAACTGCTGGTCGAACAGCAGCATCACGGCGCAACCGACGATGATGGCACCATAGACGACGACCGCCCAGCTATAGAAATGCAGGCCGAACAGCGCATCGCCATAGGTGCCGGTGCCGGGGGCGATATGCAGCAGGGTCTGGCGCAGGGAGACCATGGCGCCACCGAAGGCCGAGAGGATCACCACCGCATAATGGCTGGGGCGCGGACCGAACGTGACGTTGAGCGCCAGGCCGAAGGCCGCGCCGACGAAGCCGACGCGTTGGAGAATGCACAGCGGGCAGGGCAGGTCGCCGAGGATGATCTGGTCGGCGAAGGCGACCAGCAGCACCAGGCTGACGGCGAGTACGCCGAGGGCGTTGAGGATGCGGGAGGTGGGCGCATTCATGGTCGGCGCCTCACAGAACGATGTTGAGCGGGTCGGTGGCGTGCAGCTTGAACAGCACCATCAGGCAGGCCATGGACAGCGCCCACAGCAGCAGCGCCGCGCCGCGTCGGCCGGCAAAAATGCAGGCGAACGCCGCCAGCAGGCCAAAGAATGGAATGCTCATCATGGTACGCCCCCCGGCGCGGGCCTGACCCGCCAACAGGGGCGGAGCCTAAAGGGCCGTCGCAGGGGAGGGAACAGATGTTTGCCCAGCGCCGCCGAAATCAGCGTGCTTGCGCACAATCCCTGCCGAACCCCGCCGCCTGCGGTCATTTCAGATACCGGGCCAGGAAGGCCGGCACGCGGGAAAAGGCATCGGCCCGCGCGGTGGGGTCGGTGGCGATGATCGGCACCACGCCCGCCGCGGTGCGGTTCTGCGGCAGTTCCTGATAGGGGCGGTTCGGCCAGTCGAAGTCGTGATAGGCGCCCGCATAGACGTTCACCTGCACCGGGCTGCCATGGCTGGCGGCATCCGCGAGCAGGGCTTGGCAGGGGGCAAGCGGGGTCCAGGCATCACGCTCGCCCAGCAGCACCAGCAAGGGGATGCGCGTGCTCCAACGGCCGCGCTGGCGCTCGGCACTGCACGAGCCGGGATAGAAGGCGACGGCGACGCGGAAATCGCGGGCGGGCGCAAGGCCGGCGGGGCGGCTGCCGGCATCGGCGCGCAGCGCGTTCAGCACCGCGCCGCCGCCCTGGGACCAGCCGATTAATCCCACGGCGTCGGGCTTCACGAATGGCTGGGCCTGGAGATAGGCGAGGGCGCCGTAAAGATCGCCGGGGCGGGCGCGATAGACCTCACCTTTGAAGGTGGCAGGCGCGCACATGCTCTTGATGCCGCGGGTGGCGAAGCTGTCCACCATCAGCACGCTGATGCCGGCGCGGGTGAGATCGGCGGCCCAGGCGGTCTCGCGGGTATTGAGGGCGCCGCTTTTCCCTTGCAATCCGCCGCAGCCATGGGCGAACACCACGGCGGG
>CALRNP020000294.1:0-5752 GCA_943369575.1 Azorhizobium sp. AG788
CTTGCGAAACTAGGTCTTACCCGCGCGTGCCGCCCACCGAGACGAACGCCATGAGGCAGGGTTCCGGCAACGGGTTGCGCCAGCGATGCCGGGTGCCGTTTTGGACGATGCAGTCGCCCTGGCGCAGACGGATCGTCTGTCCGTCGTCCAGTTCCAGCGTCATCTCGCCCCGAACCACCACTCCATAATCGATGGTATCCGACGTGTGCATGCCCGGCGCGGAGCGGTCGAAATGATCACCCATTCCGGGCACCTTATCCGATAATTCCTTTAGGGCGCCTTCGAAGGTGACGCCGGGCGGCGGCTTCCAGCCTTCAGGTCGCTTGGGCGGATACGAGATCAGCCGAAACAGAGTTCCACCCGGACCGGGAAAGGCCTTGGTGCCCGCGAGCATCGGATCGGCTTCAAGGCCGGTGAGCTTCGGCACGCCCTCGGTCATATAGAGCTCATAGAAGGTCAGTCCCGGATTGGAGTCGATCTCCACCACCTTCGAGGTCACATCAAACGACTTGAACACCGATTTTCCGGCGGCGTCGCGGCCGGTAAGCGCCCGTCTGGGGGGTGGCAGGTCGCTGGAATCCTTGGCTTCCGCTGGGCGCCCCATGCCGGTCAGGGTGCTGCCGCCCAAAAGGGCCAAGAGAGACCGCAGCAGATGACGCCGATCCGTGCCTTGACTTGGGCGCGCGCCCGATGCCGCATTGTCCCCGAGTTTGTTGTTTTTTTGTCTATGTAAAAGCGACAAAAATCGGCTCATATTCATCCTCCATAGCCAGTTTTTCTTGTTTCTGACGTAAAGGCATTCCTCACCAACCCTATGGTGCTGAACCTGTTGACCTCATGCAACTAGACAATGGGCTTAATGTGCCATGCGTGAATTCTATGGAATTCGCCGGTGGGTGCGACTGCGATGGCGTCAGGCCGTAAACCTGTGCGCGGCCCGCCCACGGGAGTTGCTATGTCATGCGCCATATCTCTAATGGCTCTGATCTATCGCTTGCTATGTATATCCCGAAAGTCTCGTGTGAGACGCCGGCCATTGCTCTGCGCGACCAAAGTTCAATTGTTGCGGTGGAGGGATGCGTGTACTTTAAGGCGTGTGGTAAGCGAGGACTGTGTTATGTCAGCCGATGCTTATGCCGTCGCCGGTATCGTTGCCGTATTGCTTCCCACGCTATATTTTTTCATCGCTTCGCCGAGCTTCCTGCTCGCGAAATTCGATGATCCGTCTGTCACTTGGCTATTGCGTGGCTTGTTTAGCCTCCACTTCCGAATAATCTGCATCGGCGCAATTCTTGGAATTGTCGCCTTCGTGATCGCCGGCCGTCCGATTCTCGTTCTCATTCCAGCGGTGATCGCGAGCTTGGCGGTCGCGATGCGGCGTTGGTTCCTGCGGAATATCGATGCCGAACTCGCCGCCCGCGACGCGGGCGATGCGCAGGCGGTTCAGCGGCTGCGCGGGCTGCACTTGCGGGGCATGGCCTTGAACGCCACGCAGTTCGTGGCGATTATTGCCGTCATACCGCTTGTGTTCGGCACGTCGATGTGAGCATCCGCTTCAAGCTCGGCGAACTGGAACCGCCCCGTCTTTTTGACTTGCCTCACCCCTTCAGGAACCTCCGCACCAGCGCCACCGTCGCCGCCGGGTTCTCTTCCATGATCCAGTGGCCCGAATCCGGCACCACGTCGCCGGTGACATTCTCGGCGGCGAAGTTCATCACCGCTGCCATGGTCAGGCCGAAGGATTTTTCCCCGCCCAGCGCCAGCACCGGCAGGGTCAGCTTGCCGTCTTTCAGCAATGCCTGATTGTCGAGGGCGTCCTGATCGAAGGCGGCGAACTGGGCGAAGCCGGCGTGCATCGCCCCCGGCAGCGCGTAAAGCGCTGAATAGTGCTCGCGCGCCGCCTCGCTGAAGCGGGCGGGGGTGGCGGAAAACTCATTCCAGAAGCGATCGAGATAGATGCGCTCGCGGCCCGCCACCAGCCGCTCCATGTCCGGCCCGCCGAAGCGGAAATGCCAGAGCAGCGGGTTCTTCAAGATCTCCTCCCACGGGCCGACGCCGGGCAAAGGCGCGTCGATCAGGGTGAAGGTCTTCACCCGGTCCCGAAATTGGGCGGCGAAGGCGAAGCCCACCATGTTGCCGATGTCGTGGGTGACGAGGTCCACCGCAGCCACGCCCAGCACGTCCAGTACGCCGGCCATGTCCTGCCCTTGGGTCTTCTTGTCATAGCCGCCCACCGGCTTGTCCGAGAGGCCCATGCCGCGCAGGTCCGGCACGATGACGGTGTGGTCGGCGGAAAGGTCCGCCGCCAGCGGCACCCACATGTCGCCGGTCTCGCCATAGCCGTGCAGCAGCAGCACGGCGGGGCCGGACCCGCCGACGCGCACGTGCAAGGACGTGCCATTGGTCGGGATTTGCCGAACCTCGAAGGCGGGCGGGAAAAGCGGGAAGGCGTCCGTGGCGGTCATGGCGGGTGTCCTTGCGGGTGGGGCGGGGCCGAGGGGGGCGGGACGCGACATCCAGGTCCGGCGGCCGGGCGCCCGCCGCTCGGCTGGACGAGACAATGGCGCCGCGGCATTGTCAGGAATAGCCGCCAGATAGCGAAACTCGTTTTCGGAAAAACCGAACAATGCTCAAGCTGGATGGAGTGGCCGCCTTCGTGGCGGTGGCGGAAGCCGGCTCGATCACGGCGGCGGCCCAGCGCATGGGGCTCGCCAAGTCAGTGGTGAGCGAGCGGCTGGCGGAACTGGAGCGGATGCTGGGGGCGCGGCTGGTTCAGCGCACCACCCGCAAGCTCTCCCTCACCGAGACCGGCCTCACCTTCCTGGTGCGTGCGCGCCGGCTGCTGCGGGAGGCGCAGGAGGCGGTGGCCGAGATCGCCGAGCAGCACGGCGAACTGGCTGGCCCGCTGCGCCTGTCCGCGCCGGTGAGCTTCGGCAGCCTGCATCTGGGGCCGGCGCTCTACGCCTTCCTGCTGGCGCATCCGCGCATCGAACTGACCCTCGAACTGGACGACCGCTTTGTCGATGCGGCGGCCGATGGCTTCGACGCGGTGCTGCGCCATGGCCCGGTGCATGACACCCGGCTGGCGGCCCGGCATCTGGCGTCCAGCCGGCGGGTGCTGGTGGCGGCTCCCGCCTATCTGGCGGCGCATGGGCGCCCATCGAGCCTGGCAGAACTGGGGCGGCACCGGGCGGTGCTCTATTCCAACCGCGACAGCGACTGGCGGTTTCTCGGCGATCCCGATGCGGTGGTGGTGCGTCCGCTGACGGCGATGCGGGTGAATAACGGCCTGATGATGCGCGGCGCAGCCCTCGCCGGCCTCGGCATTACCCTGCTGCCCACCTTCATGGTGCATACGGAATTGGCAGCGGGCACGCTGGCGGTGGTGGATGTGGGGCGGGAAGCGGAGGGGGCGGAAATCCACGTCGCCTATCCGCGCGAGCGTGGGGCGGCGGCCAAGGTGCGGGCGCTCACCGCCCATCTGCGCCACGCCTTCGGCACGCCGCCTTATTGGGAAAGGGACATGCTGCCCTAGCGCTAACGGCACAGCTTCAGGTTGCCACCCATTTCCGCCCCAATTGTCGTCCTTTGTTCGCGCAAGGGCAATCTTGGACTGAACCGTGCGCTTGCACGCGATACTGGCGGCGGGACCGTTTTATGATTGCACCACGCAGACTCGGCCGGACCCTGGCCGTCTTCGGCATGCCTTTGCTCATGGCTGGTTGCGCCAGCGCGCCCTTGGAGCAGGGCGGAACGCTCGCCTCCTATGCGGACATGGATCAGGCTGACGGGCTGCTGGCCAAATCCAAGATCCGCATCCGCAAGGATGAGGTGCTCGCCGCCAAGACCGTGCGCATCGTGCCGACGGTGTTTGCCAGCGGCGCCCGCACCGAGACCATTTCCGACGACCAGCGCAAGCTGGTGGGCAATGCCATCGACCGGGCGTTGTGCGCCGGCCTCAGCGACCGGCTGGAGGTGGTGCCCCTCTCTCAACCGGCGGATCTGACCGTGCACGCGGTGGTCACCCATATGGTGGCCACGGACGAGAAGGCGGTTGCCACCACCAAGGTGGCCTCGGTGGCCAAGTCCATCTTGCTGCCGGGCATTCCGGTGCCCACGCCGCGCATCCCGATCGGACTGGGTAGCCTGTCCATGGAAGCGGAAGCGCGCGGCAGCAACGGCACGTCCGAGGCGGCCATGGTGTGGGGGCAGGGGGCAAATTTCCTCTCCGGCTCGGCGCGGATTTCATCTGCGGGCGATGCCTATGAACTGGCCGGCTCGTTTGGCAGCGACTTCAGCAAGCTGCTGGTGACCGGCGAAAATCCCTACAAGACCCTCTCGGGCCCGCCGCCGGCGGAGCGGTTCCAGGCCATGGCGGGCGGCGCGCCGAAATATGCCGCCTGCGATGTCTTTGGCCGCGCGCCGGGCGTTGCCGGCTTGGTCAGCGGCGCCGTGGGTGCGCCGCCGGAATGGACCGACAAGGGCAATGGCGTTCCGGCGGAAGCGGCGCCTCCACCCCCGCCCGAGCCGCAGAACCCGTAGGACACCGCGGACCTCTTATGGGCGCTGCCGATCTCGGCGCGCCCGAAGCCACGCCCAGCTCACCCCAGTTCGAAGCTGGTGATGCCGAAGATCCGCTCCAGCGGCAGCGCAGGGGCGGGGCCTTTGTACATGCGGGCGGTCTCGAACACCGGCACCAGCCCTGCGGCTTCCGCCAAGTCGCGGCCAGCGGCGTTCGGCGCCGGCACGTCGATCACCAGCTGCTCGCCGCCCGCATGGGCGGCCAGCCCCGCGAACAGGCCGGCGGCGATGGCGGGCGTGTCGGCGAAGAGCGGGCCGATCTTCCAGCCCGCCCGCGCCGGCCGGATGACGCCATAGCCGGTCACCCGCGCCTGTCCGGTATCGGCATCGAGCGCGGCCAGCGCCAGCCCCTTCGGCGGGCTCAGCCAGAGCGCGAGGAAATCTGGGCGGTCGAAGGTGAAACAGGCGCGGTCAGTAGCGTTGACCTGTGCCCGCAGTGCCGCATCGACGGCGCGCAGCGGCACTGGTGCTCCAGTCGCGGGCCGGGCGATGCCGCCATAGCGGATATTGCGGTGGGCGAGCACGAAGCCGGAGCGGGCATAATTGGCCTGCTGCGCCACCACCCCGTCGAGGCCGACGGTACGGGCGCCGAGCCGCGCCATGCCCGCCTGCCACAGCGCCCAGCCCAGCCCCTGGCCGCGCAGGTCCGGGCGGCAGATGTAGAAGCCGAGAAAGCCGAAGCTGGGGCCGTAGGTGACCACCGAGATGCAGGCGGCGAGGTCCCCGTCGCGGAACAGGCCCATGAAGCCCGCGGGATCCTGAGCCAGGAAGGCGCTGGCGTCCGACAGGCCGGGGTTCCAGCCCTCGCCGGCCGCCCACTCCACCGCCAGATCCACCTCAGCCGGGGTCAGGGGGCGGATGATATCCGCGGCCATGGGGCTCTCCTTGCTCCTCATACGGTCGGCGGACGCAAGTCAAAGCGTGCGCCCATGCCTTTTATGCCGCGCGCCGGCACTGCCGTCACTGGCCGGAGATTAGAACACCTTGGCGCCGGCCACCCGCACATCGCGCACCACTGGCGTGCCCTCCACCAGGCGGAAGCGCAGCACGTCGGCGCGCAGGCCGGGGGCGAGGCGGCCGCGATCAACCAGGCCCGCCAAAGCGGCGGGGCGGGAGGTGACCAGCGCAAGCGCCGCATGGAGCGGCAGGCCGTCGGCGAACAGTTTCGCCG
>CALRNP020000295.1:0-5741 GCA_943369575.1 Azorhizobium sp. AG788
GACACCGCTTTGGGCGAGGGGCCTTATCTGGATGGCACGTTTTCGGCCGCCGACCCGATCCTGTTCTATCTGGAATTCTGGGCCGACAAGCTGGGCCTGGCTGTGCCGGAGCGGATCGGTGCCCACTATCGCCGCATGCTAGCTCGCCCCGCGGTGCAGCGGGTGCTGCGGGAGGAAGGCTATAACACCGCCAGCCTCGGTCGCGTGCCGTCGCCTGGCGCGGTGCCGGCCTGAGCCGAGGCCGCAATGCGCCGGCTTCAGTAGACGTCCAGATGATAGCGGCCGGCGGCCTTCAGGCCGTCGAGATAGGCCGCAGCGGCGTCATCGTCGCGGTTGCCGTGGTCGGCGATGATGGCGAGCAGGGCGCGTTCCACGTCCGGGGCCATGTGTTCGGCATCGCCGCACACATAGATATGGGCGCCGTCGAACAGCCAGTCCCACAATTCCTCGCCCTGCTCCAGCAGGCGGTCCTGCACATAGGCTTTCTGGGCGCCGTCTCGCGACCAGGCCAAGGAGAGCCGCGTCAGCACCCCCTGGGCGCGGAAGGCGCGCAGCTCGTCCTCATAGAGATAATCCTCCCCCTGGCGGCGGTGGCCGAAGAACAGCCAGGCCGGGCCACTCTCGCAGCGGGCGCGACGCTCTTGCAGAAAGGCGCGGAACGGGGCGATGCCGGTGCCGGGGCCGATCATGATGATCGGCACGTCCCGCTGCTCTGGCAGCCGGAAATGCGGTGCCTGCTGGAGGAAGGCCCGGAACCGCGTGCCCACCGGCGCCCGTTCGGTAAGCCAGGAGGACGCGACCCCGCTGCGGGGCCGGCCATCAATGCTGTAGCGCACATGGTCCACCGTGAGGGCGATCACGCCCGGCTGGGCGCGGGTACTGGAGGCGATGGAATAGAGCCGGGGGTGCAGCGGGTCGAGGCTCTCCACGAACGCCTCCGGATCCGGTCGCACACCGGGGAAGCGTTCCAACGCCGCCAGCACGTCAAGGCCGGCGGCGGTGGGGTCCTCGCCGCTCGCCAGGCGCCTTGCCTTCTGACGCCGTTCGCCGCCGGTGAGGCAGGCGATCAGAGTGAACAGGGCATCCGGTGCCGGGCCGAGGGAGACCGTCGTAATGAGAATGTCGCGCAGCGGCCGGCCGCTGATGCGCAGGCCCGGCGCGATCTGCAACGCGGTCAGCACCGCATCCACCAGCGCCGGGTCGTTCTCGGGATAGAGGCCGAGGGTATCGCCGGGAAGATGTTCGAGGCCGCTGGCGGAGATATCCAACTCCACATGGTAGACGGCCTTTTGCGAGGCCGCGCGCGTGAGACGCCGCCGGCATTTCATGGTCACGGTCACAGGGGCATCGCGCTCATAGCCGGGGCGGGGCTCGCGCGTCACCGGCGCCTCGGCCGGCGGCCGATGGGCATCTGCATCGAAGGCGGTGGCCCCGCCTGCCGCCTCTGTTGCAAGTGCATGCAGCATGCGGGTGGTATCCTTGCCGCCGGGCACGCACAGATCCAGCCGGGTCTCCGCGCCGCCGGCAATGGCTTGCGCATAGCTCTCGCAGATGTAGCCGCACTGGCGGCAATCCTGCTGCGCCAGCGCCGCCATCATCCGCCACGCCAGTGGGCGGCCCTGTGCCAGCAGCATGCGGGCGTCCAGCGTCAGGCGCGGTTTATGCCAGGGGGTATCATCGCCGTGCAGACCCCGCGCCGCCAGCAGGAGGGCGACATCGGCGGCAGCTTCCGGCGTCAGGGATGACAAGGCCAGAAGATCGGTACACAGGCCGCTCAGCCATTGGCGTTGTGCCGGGCTGAACGCAGCCGCCTCTGCCGGCAGGCCCGTGCGTAGTGCGTGGGACAGGGCCGTTGTGTCATGCGCGGCGGTCTCTGGCTGCGCGGCTTGGTCGAACCCTGCTCGGTCATTGAGCCGGTTGTCGTTTAACGCCGTCTGGGGCGCGGTGGGATCGTGATCATTCGTCGTCGGGCCTTCGGCGGACGGCTCCACCCGGATGGATGCACCGAGGTCCACCGCGGCGGGAGGCGGTACCGGCGTTGCGCGCAGGATCGGCAGAAATTGCGTGGGAAGATGACTCATGGGGCCGTCCTTGAATCTGCCGGGTAGCCTTCCTCGTCTTTGGGAACTCGCAGCCTTGCTGCCTGTCTGGCCCGCCGCTCTCACCTGCGGGCGCCCCGGTTCGGCAAAGCGGAGCATTAGCTGGCTGCGCATCAGGAGCTATGAGACGCCCCCCCTCAGACGGCCCGCCGTCAGGCGACGGGCGTGCCGCCGCGGGTCCCACCGCGGCGCACGTCCCGTCCGCATCGGCGCTCACGCAGCGCTGGCGGTGCTCTGGGCCTTCAGCGCCTCCAGTTTCTCCGGCGGGACGCGAAACACGCCCCGTCCGCCGGAGAAGGCCTGATAGCAGTCGCCCGCATTGTCGCTCAGCAGGTTGAACCACTCCTGCGGCGTCAGGCCGTTGGGTCGCTCGCTGATTTCCACCACCGAGCCATTGGCGGCAAAGCGGAGGTGAATCATCACGGTTTCCGTGCTCATCGCTGTTCTCCCCGGCTCTAGGAATCGAAGCCCAGCAGCTCGATCTTGATGTTTTCCGTGCCCAGCACCTTGGCTTGGCAGGCGAGGCGCGACTTGGAGCCGACGCCGACGATGGCGTCGAGCTTCTCATTCTCCTCGCGGGCGATCTTGGACACGCCCTTGCGGCCTTCCAGCAGGAAGATGTGGCAGGTGCCGCACGAGGCATTGCCGTCGCATTTGTGGCTCAGCGTTTCATCCGCGCTGAGGATGGCGGCCAGCAGGGTCATCCCCTCGGACGCTTCAATGGTCTTGCCCGATGGCATGATCGTCACCGTCGTCATCTCACAACTCCTTGTGTGCTCTTCGAGAACAGGTCTTGGCCGGGCCTAATAGATGGCGGCACCGGCGCCCACGTTGATGGAGGCGTCCTTCATCGTGCCGACGATGAAGGCGATCTGGTCCTCGCTCAGGTGGGTATGGAACGGTAGCGCCACGGCACGATCGGCCACCTTCTCGGTGACCAGGTAATCGCCGCGGCGATAGCCGAGATCGAAATAGTGCCGCTGCAGGTGCAGTGGATGGCAGTAGGCGGCGGCCTCCACTGCTTCCACCCGCAGATCCTCGACGATGGCGTCGCGGCTGGAGCGGGAGAAGCGGTTGCCCAGATGCACCAGATAGAGGAACCAGTTTATCTCGGTGACATCCTGCCCAATATAGGGGTCCTTGATGCCCTCGAATGACTGCACGTGCTTGTAATAGAGGTGCTCCACCAGCCGGCGGCGCTCCAGGATCTCGTCCAGCCGCTTGAGCTGCGCCAGCCCCAGCGCGGCGGCCAGATCGCTCATGCCCGCCTGATGGGCGGGGCTGCCGCTGACCACCACCGAGGCGCGCTCCTCCAGGCGGTGGGAACGATGACGGCGCAGCGCCACGGCGACATCGATATCGTCGGTGACCACCATGCCGCCTTCGCCGCAGGTGAGGGTGCCGGGCTGGGAAAAATCGAACACCGCCGCATCGCCGAAGCTGCCGACGCAGGTGCCCTGATATTTCGAGCCGATGGCCTCGGTGGAATCCTCCAGCAGCAGCAGGCCGCGCTCGGTGGCCAGCGCCCGCAGCCGGTCCCAGGGGGCGGGGTGGCCGTTGGGATTGCCGGCGACGATGGCGCGGGTCTTGTCGGTGATGCGCGGCGCCACCTTCTCCGGCACCATGGTTCCGGACCAATAATCGATCTCGGCAAATACCGGCCGGGCGCCGCTGAGGCTGATGGCGTGGGCGGTCTCGCGGAAGGAGTAAGGCGAGGCGATTACCTCGTCCCCCGGCCCGATGCCATAGGCTTTCAGCGCCAGCAGCATGCCCAATGTCCCGCTGGGCACCGCCACCGCATAGGCCCGCCCGAGATAGGCGGCGAACGCGCTTTCAAACGCCACCATCTGTGAGCCGCTGGACAGCCGCGGCGAGCGCATCACCGCGTCCACCGCCTCGATCTCGGCCAGGGTGATGTCAGGGTCCGACAGGAAGATGAAGCCGTCCTCCTCGCTGCCGTCGGCGGCGGGGGTCGCGGTGTCTTCGAAGTCCTGTGCCAGTGCCGGTTCGGTCATGGCAGCGCCTTGCGTTGAGCCAGCACGATGCCGGTGGCGCGGGCGGGATCTTCGGTGAGCTGGACGCAATGATCGGCCGCATCCAGCAAATGCAGGTCGAAGCCGGGATAGGTGCGGAAGGGGGCTTCAGTGACGTCTGAGGCGTCGCATCGGGTCCACGACAGATGCGGGAACTTCTGGCGCAAGTCCGCCAGCGCCGGCCCGTCCACGGTGCTACCGGACAGTATCTGTTCGATGACGGTCAATTCTTCCGCAGCCAATCCCATGGCATCACCTTGTGACGGAGGGCGTTGTTTAGACCGATGCAAGACTATTGCCAGAAGGTCCTGTCGGGGTCGGAGTTCAGCAATTCCAACAGTCCGGGCAAGCGCGGATGCAGGCTATGCAACGCCCAAGCGCCAGTGGAATGGTTCTTTTGGAACAATTGCCACACGGCGGCGCCGGGGTCGTACAGCAGCAGAGCCACGTCCACGACCCCGCCCTCGGGATCGATATTGCGGGAGCAGCAGGGGCTGGCGATGGCATAGCCGCCGCTGATCGGGCTCACCGTCGGCGAGACATAGCGATAGCGCTTGCGGTTACGTAGCGCCCGCTCGATCCGCTTGCGGTCGAGGTCGTTGGGATGGGCCGCGCGCGGCGGCGCGTTGAAAGGGGCGGGGTCCATCGCACCGGCCGGGGCGCTAGAGCGGGAGAATTTCTTCTTCCAGGCAGCCCACCACCAGATGGGGGGCGAACTCCACCAGATAGATGGGCATGTTCGCCTCGGTGTGTGTTCCGACCTGGACAATCTCGCCACTGTCGCCCACCGCCACCAGGCGCGCGTCCTGCTCCGTGTCGGGAAACGTACCGTCATTGTGCAGGTCCACCAGGGCCTTCACTTTCTGGCCCCATTGGAATTTGGGCAGCCTCGGCTCAATCACGGCGTAGCTCCTGGGTGGGGAAGGACGGCAGGGGAATGTCCATTTCGTCGCGCGACACCACCGGGTCCAGCTCCTTGCGCTTCATCCCGACCCGGTTGCCGCTTTCCATGAATTCGACGCCATAGATGTAGAATTGCTGCAGAAAGGTGCCGATGCTGACGACGTAACCTTCCTCGCCTTTCTTGGCGAGAACGTCGCCGATCTCCTTGCCGGCATAGGTGCCGTCATTGCGGATGGTGCGCTTGGCCCGCACCTTCTCGCCGAAATTGAAGGTGGGGGGCGCCGAGATCTCCACCACGTCGCTGTCGCGGACGATGTTGCTCATCTAAGGTCTCCCTGTGGACTGCAAAGGGGTGCCGGCGAGCCGCGTGCGCACCATGTCCTGCACCAGGGCATCGGCGTCCTGCGCCAGATCGGCGAGATCGGGCAAAGCGATGCGCGCCGCCACCTCGTGGCGCACCCGCCAGTCGGGATCGGCGCGCAGGCGGGCGAGCAGATCCGGTGCCAGCCGGCGCGCCACGTCCAGGCGCACCGCGGCGTCTTCATCCTGCGCCATGCGCAGCAGCCAATTGGCGGGAATGCGCTGCGCCACCACCCGGCGGACTTCCGGCTCCGGGTCGTTCACCAGGCGTGCCAGCAGCGGCGGGGCGACGCGGCGCGCAATGACCATGCGGACGTAATAATCGGTGTCCGCCAGCATCGGCAGC
>CALRNP020000296.1:0-5715 GCA_943369575.1 Azorhizobium sp. AG788
GGTGATGACCCGGCCCTCAACCCTGATCTCGCCGGAGCTGGGCGGCAGCAGGCCGGCCACCATCTTCAGCAAGGTGGACTTGCCGCAGCCGGAGGGCCCCACCACCACCAGGAACTCGCCGGCATTGATGGTGAAATCCATCGGCCGCAGCGAGGGCACGTCGCCGTCGCGGGTGCGATAGGTCTTCGACACCCCGGCCATTTCGATGATCGGGCGGGGCGCGGGCGCCGGAGCCTCGCTGGCCAGCCGCAGATAGGGTCGCGCCATCAGATCCTCACCATGTGATCGCAGTGGGAAGGGGCGACAAGCCGCCCCCTGCTCGCCTCAGGCGGACGGACTCAGACCGCCACCACGAAGTCGTGCCGCTGGCTGGCGTGCCAGGGGATGGCGAGGCGCTCCACCATGTCGATGATCCAGAACAGGATCATGCCGATCATCGCCAGCACCACCAAAGCCGCGAACATGGTGGGCAGTTCGAAATTGCCGATGGAGCGCTGGAGCACGAAGCCGATGCCGGAATTGGAGCCGACAAACTCGCCCACCACTGCGCCGACCACCGCCAGCGTCACCGAGACCTTGAGCCCGGCGAAGATGGCCGGGGTGGCGAACGGCAGGCTCACCATCCGGAACGTTTGCAGGCCCTTGGCTTCCATGGAGCGGGCGAGATCAATAAGATCTGGATCCACCGACTTGAAGCCCTGCACGGCGGAGACCACCACCGGGAAGAAGCCCAGCAGGAAGGCCGAGATCACTTTGGGAAAGATGCCGAAGCCGAACCACACCACGAACAGCGGCGCGATGGCGACCTTCGGGATCGACTGCGAGAACACCAGGAGGGGATAGACATAGCTCTCCACCGTCTTGGAGGAGGCGATCAGCATGGCGACCGGGATGCCGAACGCCGCCGAGAGCAGGAAGCCGCAGACGGTGGCCGTGGTGGTGGGCACCGCCTCGGAGAGCAGCATGGGCCACTCGCGATAGAGGGTGATGATGACGTCGGTGGGGGCCGGCACCTGATAGGCGGGAATGTGGAACAGCCGGATGGCCAGGTCCCACATCACCACCAGTCCGACCAGCAATATGGCCGGCCGCAGCCACGGCGCCTGCATGGCCCCGGTGATGCGGCGTCGGATCGTCCGTTGCGCCATGGCGCTCCTCCCTGGAGCCGGGCGATTGCCGCCCTTAATTAACCCGATAGTTAATAGAACCGTTCGAAATCCGTCAAGCGCCATCCTGCGGTCGCGAGCAGTGAGTGCGCGCTCACCAGCCCCCTTCCCCGCCCGTTTCGGCCGCTTGACAGCCTCAAGGCGCACGACTAGCGTCGAATAAATCGCGAAAAAAATTTCGCATTCCGAAAACTGAGGAAGCGCCATTGCCAACGCTGGTCCATATCGGCCGCCCCTCCCCGGCGCGGCCCACGCGCCGTGCTGCCGCCAAGGCCGCCGCCGGCCCTCCTGGGACTGCGGCCGCAGACACCGCCGATGCCGCCGGGATGCGCAACGTGGTGCAGTCTTTGGCCAAGGGGTTCCGCCTGCTGGAAGCGTTCGACGGCGTGCGCGAGGAAATGACCCTCAGCGAGCTGGCCGCCGCCGCCGGGCTCGACCCCGGCACCACCTTCCGTATGCTCAATACGCTGGTGGGGCTGGGCTATGTGGCCAAGGTGCCCGACAGCAAGCGCTTCCGGCTTACGCTGAAAATCCTCGATCTCGGCTTCCACGCCATCGCCCACCGCGATCTGCGCGCCATCGCCCGCCCGGTGCTGCGGGCGCTGGTGGATGATGTCAGCGAGGCCGCCAGCTTCGCGGTGCTGGACGGCAGCGACGTGCTCTATATCGAGCGGGTGCGCGCCGGCATCGCCCGCCTGGGCGTCGACATCCGCATCGGCACCAGCCTGCCAGCGATCCAGAGCGCCATCGGCCAGACCATTCTCGCCTTCCTGCCGCCGGAACAGGCCGAGCGCATCGCCCGCACCGCCTCGCGGCTGTCGATCCCGGCGCTGGAGGTGCTGACCTTCGACACCGTGGCGCCGACGCTGGCCCGCATCCGGAACGATGGCTATGCCGCGCGCCTGTCCACCCTCACCGAGGGGCTGCGCATCCTGGCGGTTCCGGTGCTCGATCCCGACGGCCTGCCGGTGGGCGCGCTCTCCATCGCCGCGCCCGGCGCTCGCGTCACGTCCGAGGCCCTGGCCGAACGGGCCCTTACCCCCTTGCGTACCGCGGCGGCCACCATCGCCCGCGCGCTCGAAGCAGGCGGCACCATCGGCTTCGGGTCCTGACAGGGCGGTGCGGGCGTCGGCCGCCCGCATGGTCCTTCGCATCCCGGCTGCCGGGCTGCGCCTTCACCGCCGAACCTCAAGAACCGATCCCCAAGGAGGACACTATGGGCTTTGACTATCGCGGCATTCTCCCGGCGCTCCAGGTGCCGTTCAATTCCGACCTCTCCATCGATGAGCCGGAGCTGCGCCGCTTCGCCAGCTGGCTCGCCGGCCACAACGGCATCGGCGGCCTGGTCACCAACGGCCACACCGGCGAAGTGTTCGCCTTGACCGCCGAGGAGCGCGCCCGCGTCACCCGCATCGTCGCCGAGCAGGCGGACGGCAAGATCCCCGTGGTCTCCGGCATCTGCTGCGAGGGCATCGCCGAAGGCGTCCACCATGCCAAGCTGGCCCGCGATGCCGGCGCCAGCGGCCTGCTGGTGATGCCGCCCCATGGCTGGCTGCGCTTCGGCATGCAGCAGCCGGAGAATGTGGTGGACTATTTCACCGCCATCGGTGAAGGCTCCGGGCTCGATCTCGTGGTCCATATCTACCCGGCCTGGACCCGCGCCTCCTATTCGTTCGACACGCTGGCGGCGCTCGCCCGCCTGCCGTTCGTGAAGTGCATGAAGATCGGCACCCGCGACATGAACAAATATGCCCGCGACATCCGCACCATCCGCGAAGCCGACCCGAGCGTGACCATCCTCACCTGCCATGACGAATATCTGCTCGCCTCCATGGTGCAGGGCGTGGACGGAGCGCTGGTGGGCTTTGCCTCCTTCATTCCGCAGAAGATCATCGATCTCTTTGCGGCGGTGCAGGCGGGCGATCTGAAGCGCGCCATGCAGCTTCAGGGCGAAATCAACCCGCTGAAGGACGTGGTCTATGGCGGCGGCGAGCCCACCGGCGATGCCCATGCCCGCATGAAGGTGGCCATGACGTTGGCCGGCATCCTGAAGTCCGCCACCGTGCAGCCCCCCACCCGCCTGCCGGAAGGCGCGGCCCTGAAGGCCATCGAGACCGCCGTCGCCAATGCCGGCTTCCTGAAGCAGAAGGCCGCCTGATCCAGCTGCGCTGACGCCCCCGCCGGATCCCGCGCCAACGGGACCCGGCGGGGCACTGACGACCCGCCCGCACCGGGCACACGCGCCGGGCAAAAGACCCGGCGTCCGCCACAAGAACACACAGCGCCACCCCGTGGCCGGAGGATCGCCCATGTTGACCCAGTCGCCCCCGCTGGCGCAGGCGCCGCCTGCTGCCGGAACACCGGCCCGCGCCGCCGCCCAGATCAGCGCCCGTCTTGAACGCCTGCCCATCACCCGCGAACTGCTGGTGACCCGCGTGGTCATCGGCGCCGCCACCTTCTTCGATGCCTATACGGTGCTGGCCATCGCCTTCGCCATGCCGGTGCTGGTGCGGGAATGGGCGCTCAAGCCCTATGAAGTCGGCATGATCCTCTCGTTCGGCTACCTCGGCCAATTGGTCGGGGCGGTGCTGTTCGGCTGGCTGGCCGAGCGCATCGGCCGGCTGCAGGTGCTGCTCATCACCATCGTGCTGTTCGTGGCCATGGATGTGGCCTGCCTGTTCACCTGGAGCGCCACCTCCATGATTGTCTGCCGCTTCCTGCAAGGCATCGGCACCGGCGGCGAGGTGCCGGTGGCCAGCGCCTATATCAACGAGTTCATCGGCGCCAAGAAGCGTGGCCGCTTCTTCCTGCTCTATGAGGTCATCTTCCCGGTGGGGCTGATGTTCGCCGGGCTGGTGGGCTATTTCATGGTGCCGGTCTATGGCTGGAAGGCCATGTTCCTGGTGGGCCTCGTCCCGGCGATCCTGATGATCCCGCTGCGGCTGTTCATGATGGAATCGCCGCGCTGGCTGGCCTCCAAGGGCCGTATAGACCAGGCCGATGCCATCGTCTCGCGGCTGGAGGCCTCGGCGGTGCGCGCCGGCCATGTGCTGCCCGCCCCCCGCGCCGTCGCCCTCGACGTGCCGGTGGAGAAGAAGAGCGACTGGCGCGAGCTGTTCACCGGCATCTATCGCGGCCGCACCTTCATGATCTGGGGCCTGTGGTTCTGCGCCTATATGGTCAACAACGGCCTCATCACCTGGCTGCCGACGCTCTATCGCGAAGTGTTCAAGCTGCCGTTGCAGACCAGCCTCGCCTATGGCTTCACCACCTCGGCCTGCGGGGTCGCCGCCTCCATCGCCTGCGCGCTGCTGATCGACAAGGTGGGCCGCAAGCGCTGGTATGCGGTGGCCTTCGCCGTGGGCATCATTCCCCTGGCGGCCCTCGCCTGGCAGGGGGCGGGCACGGCGCTGCATGTGCTGGTGTTGGCGACCATGGCCTATGCGGTGATCCAGACCATCGCCTTCTCGCTCTATCTCTATTCGGCAGAACTCTATCCGACCCGCCTGCGGGCCATCGGCACCGGCTGCGGCAGTGCGTGGCTGCGGATCGGCTCCTCCGCCGGCCCGGCGCTGGTGGGCTGGATCATGGCCGGCTACGGCATCCAATATGTGTTCGCCACCTTCGCCGCGGTGCTGGCGCTGGGGGCGGTGGTGACTGCCGTGTTCGCCATCGAGACCCGCGGCGCGGTGCTGGAGGAACTCTCGCCCTGACCGGGCGACAGGGGCACGGCGGCTGAGGAACGGCGACTGAGGACGGGGCGGCGGCGGACAGGCTGCCGCCCCGTCGCGGTCTCCAAGCCGCTGGCGGAATGTTACGGCACACGTTTTCGGATGGTCGCGGATGAACGTGTCACTTCTGACACGGTGATCGTGGGGAATTCCGGAGCGAAACGGCCGGAGTGACACGGGAGTGTGTCATCTCCCGTTGCGAGCCGCTGCGGACCACGGGTCCTATTTGATCCCAAGCCGCTTCTCGCGCAGATCGAACCATGCGACCAGAAGGAAGCCGCCCACCAGGCCGAGGTGCTCGAAGAAGCCGTTAGCCGACATCATCCGCTCGGGGGGCGCCAGCTCCCAGAAGCGATTGGCTAAGAGATTGGCTATAAAGGTAAATCCCGCCAGCCCCAAGGCGCCGGCCCAGCGATAGAGGCCGGACAGGATCAGCACCGAGGCCCCCAGTTCCAGGGCGATGGTGGCCGCCGCCATGGGTGCGGCGGGGGCGATGCCGAAATGCACCATCTCCGCCACCGCTCCGGGGAAATCCAATAGCTTTGCAATGCCGCCCTGAAGATAAGCCGCGCACAGAAAAAGCAACGCCAGCCACATAATGATCGGTGCAGAGTAGAGAGCGGCGAACCGCTCCGTGAGGGCGGATGCCGCTTTTGGCCTCGTCATGGTCAGAACGCCCAACAGGAGCAGCCGAGGGCGCCCCAGAATCCGGTGTCCGAGGTGGGGGCATCGGCGGTCCAGGCGGCAGCATGGGCATGGCCGTGCACCCCGCAGGAACTGGCGCAGCCACAGGCCGCGGCCATGGCATACTTGCTCTC
>CALRNP020000297.1:0-5711 GCA_943369575.1 Azorhizobium sp. AG788
TCCGTCGCCTCGCGACCCTGATCCGGCTGCGGACCCGCGCCGCCCTGCCGGTGGCGAGCCTGCTCGGACTTGTCTTCGGCCTCGGCCTGGCATCGCCCGCCGCGGCCCAGGGGGTGGTGAAGCAGACCTTCGGCGACTGGCAGATCCGCTGCGATACGCCCCCCGGCGCCCAGAGCGAGCAATGCGTGCTGCTGCAAAGCGTGCAGGCCGATGATCGGCCGAACGTCGGCCTCACCGTCATCATCCTGCGCACTGCGGACCAGAAGAGCCGCCTGCTGCGGGTGCTGGCCCCCCTCGGCGTGCTGCTGCCGTCCGGGCTCGGCCTGAAGATCGACGACGTGGACGTGGGCCGTGCCGGGTTTGTACGCTGCCTGCCCAATGGCTGCGTCGCCGAAGTGGTGATGGATGACGCCTTGGTCGGCAAGCTGCGGTCCGGCAAGCAGGCCACCTTCATCATCTTCCAGACCCCGGAAGAAGGTATTGGCATTCCCTTGGGGCTCAATGGCTTCGGGCCGGGCTTCGATACGCTGAAATAGTCTCGCCGGACGGTTGCGGTCCCGATAGAAACAAAGTGGTGGCGAGGCATGGTTTGGCCATGCTTCACCTCCACAAGGCGCTGCACGAGTGGGGTCGCGCGGGGAGACCGGGTGTATGCACGGCGATGAACACACTCTCTTCCTAGCAGCACTCGCCTTTCTTGCGGCCGCCGTGATCTCGGTTCCGGTGGCAAAGCGACTCGGCCTATCTCCGGTTGTGGGATACCTCGCGTCCGGCATCGCCATCGGCCCAGCCGGCTTGAACGTGGCCGATCCCTCAACTGTGATCACCGTCGCCGAACTGGGCGTGGTGCTGCTGCTGTTCCTGATCGGGCTGGAACTCCAGCCCTCGCGCCTGCTGTCCATGGGGCGCTATATCTTCGGTCTCGGCACCGCCCAGTTGATCATCACCGGCGCGGTCATCGCCAGTGTCGCCTACCTGCTCGGGTTCGGCGGCGCCGGCGCGGTCATTTCCGGCATGGCTATGGCCATGTCCGCCACTTCCATCGCACTGCAACTGCTCTCCGAGCGCGGGGACCTGTCCTCCGGCTATGGGCAGCGGGCATTCTCCATCCTGCTGTTCCAGGACATCGCCATCGTTCCGCTGCTGGCCCTGGTGCCGCTGCTGGCGCCGCCCAGCGCCTCCGCCGTGGCCCGCGACTCGACCGCCATCCTGCTGCAGGCCGCCGGCATGCTGGCGGCGGTGGGTGGCATCGTGGTGGCCGGGCGCTTCCTGCTGACGCCGCTGTTCCGGCTGCTGGCGCGCTCCGGCGCCCGCGAAGCCATGACGGCGGCGGCGCTGCTGGTGGTGCTGGGGGCGGCGGGCATCATGGCCTTCGCCGGCCTGTCCATGGCGCTTGGGGCGTTCCTCGCCGGCCTGCTGCTGTCGGAAAGCACCTTCCGCCACGAACTGGAAGCCAATATCGAATCGTTCCGCGGCCTGCTGCTGGCGCTGTTCTTCATGGGCGTGGGCATGTCGCTGGACCTCAGCGTGGTGATCCCGCACCTCGGCCCGGTGCTCACCGGCGCCCTGGTCATCACCCTGATCAAGTTCGCGGTGGTGTTCTTCCTCTATCGCGGCGACCACCGTGATCTGGCGGATGGCCTGCGGGCCGGCGCGGTGCTGATGCCGGCGGGCGAGTTTGCCTTCGTGCTGTTTCCGCTCGCCTTCACCAACGGCATTCTCGATCAGCAGCAGACCGCCCTGCTCACCGCTACCGCCGCCATCACCATGATGATCGGCCCGCTGGCCTTCGCCGCCATCGAGGCCCTGCTGCCGCGCCTGCGCAAGGATGCGCCGGAGCCGGAGCCCGCCGATTTCACCGACGCCAACGGCACGGTGCTGGTGATCGGCTTCGGCCGGTTCGGCCAGGTGGTGTCTCAATGCCTGCTGGCGGAGAATGTGGGCGTCACCATCATCGATAACGATGTGGAGATGATTCAGAGCGCCGGCCGCTTCGGCGTGCACATCTATTATGGCGACGGCACCCGCCTGGACGTGCTGCGCTCCGCCGGGGCAGAAACGGCGGAGATCATCGCCGTCTGCGTGGACGACAAGGATGCCGCGACCCGCATCGTCGAGATCGTCAAGGCGTCGATGCCCCAGGCACGGCTGTTCGTGCGCAGCTTCGACCGGGTGCATTCCATGGACCTGCTGCGCAAGGGCGTCGACTTCGAGATGCGCGAGACCCTGGAATCGGCCTTTTCCTTCGGCACCCGCACGCTGGAATCCCTCGGCCTCGACCATGAGACCGCCCGCCAGCGGGTGGCGGATGTGCGCGAGCGCGATCGCGCCCGCCTCATGCGCCAGATGGAAGAGGGCCTCTATGCCGGCCTGGACATGATGGCGCCGCGCAAGGTGGAACCCGAGCCGCTCACCGCGCCGGAAAAGCCCGCCCGTCCGCTCAATCCCGAGGCCCAGGACGTGCTCTCTCACGAGACCGAGTTCTCCGGCTGACGTGGATCTCGCCCGCGGCCTCCCGTTATGGGCCTGAGCTACGTCGGCGCCGTTCGCTGCGGTCCCCTCCCCCTGCCCGTTCCCTTGTCGCCCCCGAGGTCCTGCTCGTGACGCCCAGCCGATGACGCCGCTCAAGCCCACCTTTGTCCAAGGCTCCATCATGCGGCATGTGGCGGTGATGACCGCCACCGGCTCCATCGGGCTGGTGGCCGTGTTCGTGGTCGACCTGCTGAACCTGTTCTACATCTCGCTGCTCGGTCAGGCGGAACTCGCTGCCGCCATCGGCTATGCCGGCTCGATCCTGTTCTTCACCACGTCGGTGACCCTGGGCATCATGATCGCCAGTTCCGCCACCGTGTCGCGGGCGCTGGGCGCCGGCGCGATCCGCACCGCGCGAGAACTGGCCACGTCGGCCGTGGTGTTCATGACCGCCTGCACCGTGGCGCTGACGCTGGCGTCCCTGCCGCTGATCGCCCCCATGCTGCACCTGCTGGGAGCCACCGGCCCCACCGCCGAAATCGCTACCCGCTTCCTGATCATCGTCACGCTATCGACGCCGCTCCTGGGCCTCGGCATGGTAGCTTCGGGCCTGCTGCGGGCGACGGGCGACGCCACCCGCGCCATGTGGGTGACGCTGGGCGGCGGGCTGCTGACGGCGGTGCTGGATCCGCTGCTGATCCTGGCTTTGGGCATGGGGGTGGATGGGGCGGCCATCGTGAGCGTGCTCTCGCGCCTGTTCATGGCCTGCATCGGCCTCTATTGGTGCGCCCGCCGGCACAAGCTGCTGGTGGCGCCCACCTTGCCGATGCTGGCGGCGCAGGTGCGCCCCATCAGCGCCATCGCCATTCCGGCGATCCTGACCAATGTCGCCACCCCGGTGGGCAATGCCTATGTCACCTCGGCTTTGGCGCCCTATGGCGACGGGGCAGTGGCGGCATGGGCGGTGATCGGACGGATCATTCCCGTGGCGTTCGGCCCGCTGTTCGCCTTGACCGGCGCGGTCGGGCCGATCTTCGGGCAGAATATCGGTGCCGGGCGGTTCGACCGGCTGCGGACCACCCTGAAGGACAGCCTGCTGCTGACCCTGGCCTATGTGGGCACGGTGTGGGTGCTCCTGGCGCTGGGCAGGAACGTGATCTCCTCCGTCTTCGGCCTCACCGCCGAGGGCCAGGATATCGTGGCGTTCTTCTGCCTGTTCTCGGCCGGCAGCTTCATGTTTCTCGGCGCCTTGTTCGTCTCCAACGCCGCCTTCAACAATCTGGGCGCCCCGCTCCTGTCCACCGGCTTCAATTGGGGCCGCGCCACATTGGGCACCTTTCCCTTCGTCTGGATCGGTGGCCGGCTGATGGGGCCGGACGGGGTGATTCTCGGGCAATCCCTGGGCGCGGTGGCGTTCGGGGTGGCCGCCATGATCGCAGCCTTTGGACTGATTGAAAAAATCGGCGCCGCCGCGGCCACCGGGAATCAAGTCCCGCCGCCACATCCGGGGCCGGCGGAAATGCCGCCCTTGTCCTCGCCGCAGGACGCCAGCGCCATCGATCCGTGATTTCGGCAGGACGATGGCGTACAGTCCTGCGGGGAGGCTCCGCATGGATCAGTTTACACAGTTGCTTCAAGGCGCACAGGGCGGGCACGGGGTGGAAAACCTCGCCAGCCTCTACGGCATCTCCGCCCAGCAGACGCAGCGCGCCATGGAGGCGCTGATGCCGGCCTTCGCCGCCGCGATGCAGCGGGCCATGCAGTCGCCGGATGGCATGGCCAATCTGACGGTGCTCATGATGAGCGGCCCCTATGGCGGCCTCTATGAGCACGCCCCCAGTGGCCCGGCCGAATTGTCCAAGCCCGGCGCCACCGCCATGGAGGCGGTGTTCGGCAGCCCTGAGGTGGCCCGCGCCGTGGCCGATCACGCCGCCAGCACGTCCGGCCTCGCCACCGCCATGGTCAACCAGGTGATGCCGTCGTTTGCCACCTTGCTGCTGGGCGGCATGGCCAAATCGCTGGCGGCCTCCGGTGCCATGAGCCAGTTGCTGGCCGCCTCGCTGGCCCGCGCCAGCGGGCAGCCCCTGCCTACCGGCAATCCCTGGATCGATGCGCTGGGGAATTTTCTCACTCCGTCCAAGTCCAGCGCGCCGCAGAGCACCGGCAACCCCTGGATCGACTCCTTCGCGCAGATGATGGTGCAGTCGCCGTTCGGCTTGCGCGGCGCCACCAGCAAGGCGGGAAGCAATCCCTGGCAGGCGCTGGCGGACTCCATCACCGCGTCCATGTCCAACTTCCAGCTGCCGCAGCAGAATTGGGCGCCGCAGCAAGCCGCCCCCAAGCCGGCGCCGGTGCCGCCGCCGCAGCCGGCGGCGCAGTTGGGCTTTTCCGGGCCCCTGCCGTTCCAGGACTATTTCGCGCAGTTGTTCGCGCAGGGCTTCCCGCCCGGCTATTCGCCGTTCGAAGCCTCCAAGAACCAGCCCACGCCCACCGGCTTTTATCCGTTCGACTTCTGGAGCCAGATGCTCGACCGCAGTTCCGGCGGTGGCCGCGGCGGCCCCAAGCGCTGACCGCGCCGCCCGCTGACGCCGGCCAATAAAAAACCCGCACCACCGAAGTGGTGCGGGCAAGTGGCGGTCCCGAGGGGCGGTGACCGCCGAAGGCAGGCGTCACCGCTGCGCACAGGCGCGGCGGTGACGCTCATTCCGCGATGCGCCGGGCCGCTGCGCGAGCCCGCAGCAGATGAGCGGCGCGCCGCTCGACGGAGCGGGAGACCAGGATCTGCGTCGGGTCCGCCCATAGCGGTTGGGACGCCGCATCCCGCAGGTCGCTGCGATCAATGCCCATGTCTTTCAGCATATGATCGTTGAGGCTTCCCAGCGCGGCCAGTTCGCGGCGATGGGCGAAGGCACGGGCAATATTGGTTACGGTACGCAGGCCGGCACGCGCGGCATCGGCCACGCGGGCGCCGAAGGGCACTGCAAACACACTGCGGATTTCGCCGTAACTGCTCATGTCGCTCTCCATCGCCGGGCGCCGGCCATTCATCCTCAAGGCCGCGGGTGGGGACCACCCGATATCGCTGCGCCGCAGCTGCGCCCCCCTTTTGCGGGACGCCGACAAATCAGACTAGCGAATGTTATTCATCCCAATTATCGTATCTCGTGATGATTGAAGGATGCGCGGCCATGACCATTCTGCTGGACACGGACCATCTGCGGACCTTCGTGGCGATCGCG
>CALRNP020000298.1:0-5689 GCA_943369575.1 Azorhizobium sp. AG788
TTCTGCTTGATGTTGGCGGCCATCTCTTCCATCGAGGACGAGGCCTCTTCCGCCGCGCTGGCCTGCTCGGTGGCCCCGGAGGAGAGTTCCTCCGCACCGGCCGACAATTCCTGGCTGCCCGCAGACACATTCTCTGCCGCCGACAGGGAGTCCCCCACCACCGCGCGCAGACGTTCCACCATGCGCTGGAGCGACAGGCCGAGCACGTCCTTGTCGGACAGCGGCTTGGGCTCCACCCGCAGGTCACCGCCGGCAATGGCGTCGGCGATCGCCGCGGTCGCCCGCAGGTTGGTGGTCATGCGGGTGAGCGCATCCACCAGATCCTTGATCTCGTCATTGGCGCGCAGCACGACCTCATGGTCGAGGTCGCCGATGGCCACCGCATCGGCCAGCGCACCGGCGCCCTTCAGGCCGCGGTTGATGCCCAGGGAAATCCAGATGCCAGCGGCCGCTGCAATGACCGTCACCACAACAACGGCGATGACCAGCAGCCGCTGTGCCTTCTCGAACTGCTGATCAGAGAAGGCTTCGGCTTCATCCATCAGCCGATGGTTCAGCGCGACGATGTTCTGTAATCCCTTTGTGGCGACGGCACGCAGTTCACGGGCCTGGGTTTGCGACAGCGTGTTGGCTTGAACGCGCGCATCCGGGCCCCCTTTGCTGATAATGTCGCGCATCCGTCCCTGGACCGCAGCCCATTTCTGAACTGCAGCCTCCACATCTTCGATTATTTTCTTACCCTCTGCGGATGCGGCGTTCCGATATTTGGCAATATTCGCTACCAAATCCGACTTCGCCTTGTCCACGGCGGCGGCCTGGGCCGTAATTTCCTCCGGGCTCTCGGCGAGGATCAGGTTTTTTTCCGCCCGCGTCATCTCAAGCATGTCGACTTGAAGGGTGACCACCTCCTCCACGCGAGCGACGGGACCATGCAATAGCTTACTTGCGGTCTCATTCTGGGCGCCGAGGCTGGAAATGCCCAGCCAGGCCATGGCGCCCGTCAAGGCGATGATGACCGCAAAGGTCAGGCCGAGTTTCAATTTTATGGTAGCGCGCATGGCGACAAAATCCTGAAAGATACCGACCGCTAAACGGCGGCGTGGACGGGAATTTGCGGAGACGACAGGACACCCACCTCTTCGGCGGAGAACAGCTTCGACAGATTGAAAATGATGACGAAGCTGGACTGGCGACGGGCCACCCCGGCGATGTAGTCGGAGCGCCAGCCGATGCCGACATCCGGCGGCGGCTCGATCTCCTCGCCCCGCAGCGCCAGCACCTCGATTACCCGATCCGCCAGAAGACCCAGCACCAGGTGCCGACCGGGCAGCGGCACCTCCAGCACCAGGATGCGGGTGGTCTCGGTGGCGGGAATGGCCGGCAGCCCGAGCTTCAGGCGCAGGTCCAGCACCGGCACGCTGCGCCCGCGCAGATCGATCAGCCCCAGCACATGAGCCGGCATTTCCGGCACCCGGAACGTCGGGCGATTGTCGACGATCTCCAGCACCGTCTCCACCGGAACGGCGAACACCTCCTGGCCGATGCCAAGTGAAACGAACTGCGCTTCCTGCCGATGGCGGATCGCGATGTCGGTCATGGCTCAGTACCGCTCGAAGTCGGCATCACGGGCATCGCCGCCGCCGAGATCCAGCGCCATGCCGGCTGAGCGCCCGCCCATGGCCGCGCGCGGCTGGGACGCCCGCACGGATGTGACCACCGCGGAGGTCCGCGCCCGGCCCACGCCCCGCGCCGGAGGCTTGGCGGCGGGCGGACGGGTGGACGGCATCGGTACCGCGCGGGCCGAGGATCCGCCCCCATCGATGCGGAAATAGGCGATGCTGGCCTGGAGCTGCTCGGCCTGGGCCGCCAGTTCCTCGGAGGTCGCCGACATCTGCTCGGAGGCGCCCGCATTCTGCTGGATCACCTTGTCCAACTGCTGGATCGCCTGATTGACCTGATCGGCACCGATATCCTGCTCGCGGCAGGCGGCGCTGATCTCTTCCACCAGTTCCGCGGTCTTCTTGATGTCCGGCACCAGCTTGGCCAGCATGTCGCCGGCATCGCGGGCCACCGACACCGTCTGGCTCGACAAGGTGCCGATTTCCGCCGCCGCCGTCTGGCTGCGTTCCGCCAGCTTGCGCACTTCGGAGGCCACCACCGCAAAGCCCCGCCCGTGCTCGCCGGCCCTTGCTGCTTCCACCGCCGCGTTCAGCGCCAGAAGGTCGGTCTGGCGGGCGATTTCCTGCACGATGGTGATCTTCTCGGCGATGGTGCGCATGGCATCCACCGCGCGGCCGACCGCCTCGCCGCTGGCCTGGGCATCCACCGCCGACTGGCGGGCGATCTTCTCGGTCTGCGCCGCATTGTCGGCGTTCTGCTTGATGTTGGCGGCCATCTCTTCCATCGAGGACGAGGCCTCTTCCGCCGCGCTGGCCTGCTCGGTGGCGCCGGAGGAGAGTTCCTCCGCACCGGCCGACAATTCCTGGCTGCCCGCAGACACATTCTCCGCCGCCGACAGGGAATCCCCCACCACCGCGCGCAGGCGCTCCACCATGGCATTCACGTGCCCAATAAGGTCGCCGACCTCATCCTTGGGCGGATCGGCGATGGTCTGGGTGAGGTCGCCACCGGCCACCGCCTGGGCGAGACCACTGGCGCGGGTGAGCCCCTTGCTGATGCCGACGGAAATCCAGATGCCCGCCACCGTGCTCACCACCAGCATGATGGCGGCGGCGATCAGGGAAGACTGAATGGCCTTGGCATTCTCCACATCCGCATCCGCCTCAACCGACACCATCATGGCCTGGTTCAGTTCGATGATCTGGTCGAGCGGCTTGGAGAGCTCGGTCACCAGCGCCCGCCCCTGCACCTGCGACAGGGCGGTGGCCTGGTCCTGGCCGTTGTGGCGCATCAGATCGATCATCTTGGCCTGGAGCGCGACCCACTGCTGCCAGGGAGAATCCATGGTCATGCTCAAGGCTTTGCCCTTCTCTGTGGCCATGCCCCGGAATTTTTCCAGCAGCGAGACAAAGGTGGCGCGATCGGCCATCAACTCGGCCTCATACCGGCTCAACGCCTCGGGGGTTTCCGAGAGCACGAGATTCTTTTCACGGCGCAGCACCTGGAGCATGGCCACGTTGAGATCCGAGATCACTTCGGTGCGCTTCACCGGCCCGTGCAGCACGCCATCCAGATATGCGTTCTGGGTGAGAAGGCTCGAAATGCCGAACCAGGCCATCAAGGCCGCCAACAGAATGACCAGGGAAAAGGTCAGTCCAAGTTTCAATTTGATGGAAGCACGCATGGTCCGCCCCTATTCTTGCTAATCGTTGCCCGCGCGGCCCGCCCCCCGGGGCGCCCCCGCATTTCCTTGTTCATGCCGTCGCGCCGCGGCCGCTCAGGCGGCGCCGCGGCTCGGCGCGCGGTCGCCCGCGCCCTCGGCCTCATGGCCCGTTCGGAACACCGCTGCCATGTCCAGCACCACCACAAAGGCGTCGTCGTGCTTGGCGATGCAGGCGATGAATTCCTGCCGCCAGGCCATGCCGATGCGCGGCGTATCCTCCAAGGAGGCCGCGGTCATCTCGGTCACCGCATGCACCTTGTCCGCCCGCACGCCGATGGTGGTCTGATCGCCATCGAGGTCGATCTCGATCACCACGATGCGGGTGTCCACCGTATCGGGCCGCAGGGCCATGCCGAACCTGTGGCGCAGGTCCGCCAGCGGCACGACCTTGCCGCGCACATTGATCAAGCCGCCCACGAAGGGTTGGCTGGTGGGCACTTCGGTGATGGGCACCAGATCCAGGATCTCGCGCACATGCCGCGCCTCCAGCGCAAACAGATTGTCGTCCAGACTCAGGGTCAGGACTTCCAGATTGCCGCGCCCGGCCGCGCCGGTGCGCACGAGCGCAGTGCCCTGGGGAGCGTGATCGGATGTGGACATCACACGGCCGCCTTCAACTGGTCTTCGCGGGACTGGCCGAACGCGACCAGATGCGGAATGTCGAGGATCAACGCCACCGCGCCATCGCCGAGGATGGTGGCGCCGGAGTACATCTGGATGTCCGCATGCAGCTTCGACATGGACTTGATGACCGTCTGGTGATCGCCGATCACCTGGTCCACCACCAGCCCGACCTTCATGTCGCCAGACGACACCACCACCACCTTCTGGTAGCGATCGGCCGGGGTCTTGGTACGGAACAGTTCGCGCAGACGCAGGAACGGCACCAGTTCGCCGCGGATGTTCAGGAAGCTGAGACCGCGACAGCGGGCGTCCTCCAGTTCCGACAGCTCGACGCATTCCTCCACCGCGGCCAGCGGCACGACGTAACGCCCCTGACCGACCCGCACCAGCAGGCCGTCGATGATGGCGAGCGTCAGCGGCAGGCGCAGGGTGACCTTGGTCCCCGCTCCCGGCGCGCTGGCCATGTCGATGGTGCCGCGCAGGCCTTCCACCGTGCGCTTCACCACGTCCATGCCGACCCCGCGGCCGGACAGGCTGGTGACCGCCTGCGCGGTGGAGAATCCGGGCTGAAACAGCAATTGGAACAGTTCGGCGTCATTGAGCACCGCATCAGCCGTGATCAGCCCGCGCTGTTCCGCCCGCTCGCGGATGCGCTCGCGATTGAGGCCGCGGCCGTCGTCGGTGAGGGTGATCAGCACCTCGGTGCCCGCATGCTGGGCGGCCAGGACCATGCGCCCGCGCGGCGACTTGCCGGCGGCGAGGCGTTCTTCGGCCGCCTCCAGGCCATGATCGATGGCATTGCGGATCATGTGCACGAGCGGGTCATTGAGCTGCTCGATCACGGTCTTATCGAGCTCGGTCTCTTCCCCCTCCATGATGAGATCGACCTGCTTGCCGAGGTCGCGGGAGAGATCGTGGACCACCCGGCGGAAGCGGCTGAACAGGGAGCCGATGGGCAGCATACGGATGCCCATGGTGGTGTCACGCAGTTCCAGCACCAGCCGCTCGATCTCTTCCGCCACAGCCTTGACCTGCTGGTCGGCGGACACCACCGCAATCTGCCGCAGGCGCGACTGGGTGATGACCAGTTCGCCCACCCGCTCCATCAATTCGTCCAGCCGCTCCGCCGGCACGCGAACGCTGGCATTGGCCCGCGCTTCGCGGCGCTCGGCGCCGCCGGCGGCATCAGGCGTTGCCGCTTGGGGCACGACAGGCTGGGGCACGGTCACTTGGGACGTGGTCACTTGGGGCGTGGTCACTTGGGGCGCGGCAACGTGCGGCGCGGCGCCCGCGGACGCCGCCGGGACGGCGAGCGGGAGGTCGGTCAGCGGCGTGTCGGCCAGTGGCGCTGGGGCCACGGACGCCGCTTCGTCCACCGGCAGGATCTCCAGATCCATGTCGTCGCGGATGAACAGGAAGACGTCCTCGATGTCCGACACCGGCGCGCCGGTGCGCAGCACGATGTCCCAGGAAATGTAGCAGGCGGCGGGATCAATCTCCGCCAGGCTCGGCACCGCGTCGGTGCGGGCCGTGACGCGCGCGGTTCCCATCTCCCGCAGTTCGTCGAGCAGCAGCAGCGGGTTGGTACCATTGGCCATGGCATCGCGCGGCACGCCCATGCGGATGCGCCAGGTCCGCAGCGCCGGCGCCACGACGCCCTCAGGCGCGCAGGCGTCCTCGCCCTCGCAGATGCGCTGCAGGGCTTCCAGAATGGCAGCCCCA
>CALRNP020000299.1:0-5644 GCA_943369575.1 Azorhizobium sp. AG788
CCGGCGGCGCCATCGTGCTGCCCGATGCGGACAAGCTGCGCGACCCCGCCCATTGGGCGGATCTCGCTCGCCGCCACTCCGTCACCGTGTGGCAGTCGGTGCCGGTGCTGATGCAGATGCTGGTGGAAGATCTGGAGCCGCGCCCGACCGAATGGCCGCACAGCCTGCGCTGCGTGGTGATGAGCGGAGACTGGATTCCCGTCGCACTGCCGGATCGCATCCGCGCCTTTGATCTGACGATCAGCATTC
Organism: Azorhizobium sp. AG788; assembly: GCA_943369575.1. GTDB lineage: Bacteria > Pseudomonadota > Alphaproteobacteria > Rhizobiales > Xanthobacteraceae > Azorhizobium. The sequence goes on from CALRNP020000299.1 coordinate 250, forward strand.
ACGGCCAGGGCGGGGCGACCGAGACGTCCATCAATGCGGTGGTCTATCCCATCGCCCAGGTGGACCCCTCCTGGCGGTCCATTCCCTATGGCAAACCGTTTGCCAACCAAACCGCGCACATTCTGGATGGCAAAATGGAGCCGGTGCCGCTCTGGGTGCCGGGCGAACTTTATATCGGCGGCGCCGGGCTGGCGGAGGGCTATTGGAAGGACCCGGAGAAGACCGCCGCCGCCTTCATCCGCCATCCGCGCACCGGCGAGCGGCTCTATCGCACCGGCGATCATGGCCGCTATCTGCCGGATGGCAACATTGAGTTCCTCGGCCGCCGCGACACCCAGATCAAGGTGAACGGCCACCGCATCGAACTGGGCGAAATCGAAGCCGCTCTGGCCCAACATCCGCAAGTGGAGAGCGCCATTGCTGCGGCGCCCGCCGATGGGCTGGGGCAGCGCCGGCTGGTGGCCTATGTGGTGCCGCGCCGCGAGGAACCGGATGCGGAGCCCGGCGCCGAGCTGAGCACCGAAGGCGTGCTGAGCGATCCCATCGCGCGGGTGACCTTCAAGCTCAATCGCCACGGCCTGCCCGATGTGGCCCCGGATGCGCCGAGCATTGCGCTGCCCGGCGGCGTCTTTGATGCGGAGCGCCGCGCCGCATGGCTGGAGCGCCAGAGCTTCCGACATTTCGTGGATGAGAGCCTGCCGATGGAGCGGCTGGGCGCAATGCTAAGCGCGCTCCAGGAACTGCCCATGGATGGCGCGCCGCTGCCGAAGTTCCGCTATCCCTCCGCCGGCAGCCTCTATCCGGTGCGGGTCTATGTGGTGGTGAAGGCGGGGCGCATCGCCGGCCTCGCCGGTGGCGCCTATGTCTATGATCCCAGCGCCCATCGGCTGGCGGCGGTCGGCCCTGAGGCGCCCATGGCGCAGCTTTATCCCGGCCCCAACCGGCCGCTGGTAGAGGCCTCGGCTTTTTCTATCATTCTGGTGGGCCGGCGGGCGGCGGTGGAGCCCATGTACGGCCCGCTCTGGCGTGACTTCTGCCTGCTGGAGGCCGGCTATATGGGGCAGTTGCTGTCCTCGGCCGCGCCGTCCGAACAGATCGGCCTGTGCCCGCTCGGCTTCCTGGCCGATGGCCCCGCCCGCGATCTGCTGCGTCTGGATCCCGCCGACGTGGTGCTGCACTCCTTTGCCGGCGGCGGCATCAGCACGGCGCAACTGGAGAGCTGGTCGCCCGAAGAAGTGCCGCAGCAGGGCCTGACGGCGGATGGGGTGCGCGCCTTCCTGCGCCGCAAGCTGCCGGACTATATGGTTCCGGCCAGCGTCGTCTTCCTCGATGCCTTGCCGCTGAGCACCAATGGCAAGGTGGATCGCGAGGCGCTGCCACGCCCCGATGCGGCAACGCCGCTGCACGAGGCCGGTGCGGCGCCCGCCTCCGAGGTGGAGAAGACCATCGCCGGCGTGGTTGAGGCGGTGCTCCAGCAGCCGGGGTTGGGCCTCGACAGCAACTTCTTCGATCTGGGCGCCAATTCGGTTCATCTGGTGCAGATCCACCGCAAATTGCAGGAGGCGCTCGCGCGCACCTTCCCGCTGGTGGACCTGTTCCAGAACCCCTCCATCCGCCGCCTCGCGGTGTTTCTGGACGAGGGTGCGGGCGAATTGGACACCGACGACATCGTCGCGCGCGTCGAGCGGGCGCGACAGGACCGCAGCAAGCGACTGGCCCGCCGCCGCGGCGCCGGTGCGGACATCCATACAGAAGCGGAAACGGCATCATGAGCACCGAACCCCTGGACGGCATTGCCATCATCGGCATGAGCGGGCGGTTCCCCGGCAGCAGCGACGTCGGGGCCTTTTGGCGCTCGCTGCTGGAGGGCAAGGAGAGCATCACCCACTTCACCGACCAGGAATTGCTGGAGGCGGGCGTGCCCGCTTCGGTGCTGCGCCAGCCCAATTATGTGAAGTCCGGTTCCTATCTGGACCAGATCGACCTGTTCGACGCCGCCTTCTTCGGCATCAGCCCGCGTGAGGCGGAATTGATGGACCCGCAGCAGCGCCTGTTCCTGGAACATGCCTGGCTGGCGCTGGAAGATGCCGGCATCGTGGCCGAGCGGTTCGCGGGCGAGATCGCGGTGTTCGGCGGTGCCAGCTTCAGCACCTATGGACTGCTGCATCTCAAGGCCGAGATCGGCCATGTGGGCAGCCTGGAAACCGTGCTGGGCAACGATAAGGATTATCTCGCCACCCGCGTTTCCTACAAGCTGGGCCTGCGCGGGCCCAGCGTGAGCGTGCAGACTGCCTGCTCCACCTCGCTCACCGCCGTGGCCATGGCCTGCGATAGCCTGCTGAACCTCCAGGCGGACGTGGCGCTGGCCGGCGGCGTGACTGTCAAGCTGCCGCTCAAGAGCGGTTATGTGTTCGAGGAGGGCAGCATCCTATCCCCCGATGGCCGCTGCCGGGCGTTTGATGCCAAGGCGCGGGGCACCATCTTCGGCAGCGGTGTCGGCGTGGTAGCGCTCAAGCGGCTGGAGGATGCGGTGGCCGATGGCGATCCCATCCATGCGGTCATCCGCGGCTGGGGCGTGAACAATGACGGCGACCACAAGGTCGGCTTCTCCGCCCCCAGCGTCGATGGGCAGGCCCGCGTCATCGCCACCGCGCTGGCGCAGGCGGGCATCTCGCCGGACACCATCGGCTATGTGGAGGCCCATGGCACCGGCACCCCCTTGGGCGATCCCATCGAGGTGCGCGCGCTCACCCGCGCCTATGGAACTGGGACAAAGCGGGCGGCCAAGTGCGGCATCGGCTCGGTGAAGACCAATGTGGGCCATCTGGAATCGGCGGCGGGCATCACCGGCCTCATCAAGGCGGCGCTGGCCGTCAAGCACGGCCTGATCCCGCCCAGTCTGAATTTCGAGACACCGAACCCGGAGATCGACTTTCCCGCCACCCCGTTCCAGGTGGTGGACCGGCTGACGGAATGGGAGGGGCGCGGCCATCCTCGCCGGGCGGGCGTGAACTCCTTCGGCATGGGCGGCACCAATGTGCATCTGGTGCTGGAGCAGGCGCCCGCGGTCGTTGCCACCGCTCCCGGCGTGGATCGCCCGGAGCATCTGCTGACGCTCTCGGCCCGCAGCGCCGCCGCTTTGCGCGAACTGGCTGGCAGCTACGCGGCGCATGTGGCGCTGCCGGATGTGGCCTCGCTGGGTGACATGGCCTTCACGGCCGCCACCGGCCGCCGGCATTTCGCCCATCGTCTCGCGGTGCAGGCCCGCAGCGCCGAGGATCTGGCGAGCCAACTGGCCGCCTTCGCCGAAGGTACGGGCCTGGAGGGCGCAGGCGAAGTGGGCGTCGGTGCGGCGCCGGAGATCGCCTTCCTGTTCTCCGGCCAGGGTGCGCAATATGCCGGCATGGGGCGGGAGTTGTACGAGACCTCGCCGCGCTTCCGCCGCACGCTGGATCGCTGCGCCGCCATCCTGGCGCCGCTTCTCGACAGGCCGCTGCTGGAGGTCATGTTCGCCCCGCCCGGTCAGGAAGGCTTGATCGACGAGACGGCCTATACCCAGCCGGCGCTGTTCAGCCTGGCTTATGCGCTGGGCGATCTGTGGGCCTCATGGGGCGTGAAGCCGGCGGTAATGCTGGGCCATAGCGTCGGCGAATATGCCGCCGCCGCTTTGGCCGGCGTGTTCACGCTGGAGGAGGCCCTCACGCTCATCGCCGCCCGTGGCCGGCTGATGCAGGCGCTGCCGCGCGACGGCGCCATGATGACGATCTTTGCCGATGAGGCCACCGTGGCCGCCGCCATCGGCCCCTATGCGGCACGGGTGTCCATCGCCGCCGTGAACGCGCCGCGCAGCACGGTGATTTCCGGCCAGAGATCGGCGGTGGTGGCCATCGCCTCCAGCTTCGAGGCCAAGGGTCTGAAGGCCCGGCCGCTCGCCACCTCGCACGCCTTCCACTCGCCGCTCATGCAGCCGATGATGGCGGAGTTCCGCGCGCTGGCGGAAGCGATCGCCTATCGCCCGCCGCAGACGCCGATCCTCTCCAACCTCACCGGCCGGCTGGAGACCAGCGCCTTGGCCAGCGCCGATTATTGGTGTCGGCATGTGCTGGCGCCGGTGCGGTTCCTGGATGGTACTCGGGCGGCGGCGGCGCGGGGTATCACCCTGTTCGTGGAGATCGGCCCGCGCCCGGTGCTCTGCACCCTGGGCCGCGAGACGCTGGATGACGCGCCAGATGTGGAGAAGCGCCAGTGGCTGCCCAGCCTGCGCCGGCCCGGCATGGATTGGCGCACCGTGCTGGACAGCCTCGGCCGGCTCTATACCGCCGGCGTGGAGATCGACTGGAAGGGCTTCGACGCCGACTATCCCCGCCGCCGGGTGGCCCTGCCGGGCTACGCCTTCCAGCGCCGCAGCTTCTGGGCGGCGCCCCGCGCCGGCGGAGACCAGGGCGGCAAGGTGCGCGGGGTCGCCACCGGCACCGATCATCCGCTGCTCGGCCAGCGCCTGCGGCAGGCCGGGACCAAGGAGGTGCGGTTCGAGGCGGCATTGAATGCCGGGGAACCTTCTTTCCTCACCGATCATCGGGTGTTCGACGCCGTGGTGCTGCCGGCCACCGGCTATCTGGAAATGGCGCTGGCGGGCGGGGCGCATCTGCTCGGCACCGATCACCTGAGCCTGGAAGGCATCCAGTTCAAGCAGGTGATGACCTTGCCCGACGCCGGAGAGCGTATCGTGCAGGCGGTGTTCGCCCCCGTGGGTCCGAAAGCCTATGGCTTTGAGATCTTCAGCGGCGATGCGGCGGGCGAGGAGTGGACGCTGCATTGTTCCGGCCAGGTCAAGCCGGCCGATGCCCTGCACGCTCCCGATGCGCTGGCCGATGCCGACCGCCTGGACGCCGTGCGCCAGCGCTGCGATGCGCCGGTGCCCATCGCCTCGGTCTATGAGAATTATCTCAAGCGCGGGCTGGATTACGGTCCGGCGTTCCGCGGCATCACCGAGCTCGCCACCGGCACCGGCGAGACGTTGGCGCATATCGTCCTGCCCGAGGCTGCGCGGGCGGATGGGGCGGTCTATCGCCTGCATCCGGCGCTGATGGATGCCTGTTTCCAGGCCCTGGGCGCCGCATTCGGGGCGCTGGACGACCGCGACACCTATCTGCCGGTGAGCCTGGAGCGGCTGACGGTACACGGCTTCGTGCCGGGCGATGTCTTCAGCCACTCGCGGCTGCATGCGGCGCCGGAGGGGGCCGAAAGCCACAAGGTGGCAGCGCATCTGTCCACCATCCGCCTGTTCGATGCGGCGGGCGATCTGGTGGCGGAAGCCGAGGGGTTGCAATCCCGCCGCGTCACCCGCGACGTGGTGCTGCCGCAGGATGCCCAAGGCATCGAAAGCTGGCTGTAT
>CALRNP020000300.1:0-5611 GCA_943369575.1 Azorhizobium sp. AG788
ATCGCCGCGCCGGTCATCCTGATCGTACTGCGCTTGCTCCAGGGCCTTGCCCTCGGCGGCGAGTACGGCGGCGCGGCCACCTATGTGGCGGAACACGCGCCCCACGGCCGCCGCGGCTTCTACACCTCCTGGATTCAGACCACGGCGACGCTGGGCCTGTTCCTGTCCCTGGTCATCATCCTGGTCACCCGCAGCGTCATCGGTGAGCCCGCCTTCGCGGCCTGGGGCTGGCGCATTCCGTTCCTGGTCTCCATCGCGCTGCTCGGCGTCTCGGTGTGGATCCGGCTTCAGCTCAGCGAATCGCCCGCCTTCAAGCGCATGAAGGAAGAAGGCACCACCTCCAAGGCCCCGCTGTCGGAAGCCTTCGGCAAGTGGTCGAACCTCAAGATCGTGCTGCTGGCGCTGTTCGGCCTCGTCGCCGGCCAGGGCGTGGTGTGGTACACGGGCCAGTTCTACGCTTTGTTCTTCCTGCAATCGATCCTGAAGGTGGACGGCTACACCGCGAACCTTCTGATTGCATGGTCCTTGCTGCTGGGCACCGGCTTCTTCGTGTTCTTCGGCTGGCTGTCGGACAAGATCGGCCGCAAGCCGATCATCCTCGCCGGCTGCCTGATCGCGGCCGCCAGCTACTTCCCCCTGTTCAACGCCATCACCACCTACGCCAACCCGGCGCTCGAACAGGCGATCAAGAACGTCAAGGTCGCCGTTGTCGCCGCCCCCGGCGAATGCGGCAGCCTGTTCAACCCGGTGGGCACCCGCGTCTATACCGCCCCCTGCGACGTGGCCCGCGACTTCCTCGCCAAGTCTTCGGTGAAATACACCACCGAGACCGGCGCGGCAGGCTCGGCCACCCAGTTGAAGATCAACGATACGGTGGTGCCGTACGGCCCAGACTTCTCCAAGACCGCCACGGCGGCCTTGCAGGCGGCGGGCTATCCCAGCGCGGCCACCAATAAGGACGTGATCAAGATGTCGAACCCGTTCGATATCTTCCAGCCGCGGGTGGCTGCGGTGATCGGGCTGCTGTTCGTGCTGGTGCTGTTCGTGACCATGGTCTACGGGCCGATCGCGGCGGCGCTGGTGGAACTGTTCCCCACCCGCATCCGCTACACCTCCATGTCGCTGCCCTATCACATCGGCAACGGCTGGTTCGGCGGCCTGCTGCCGGCCACCGCCTTCGCCATGGTGGCGGCCACCGGCGACATCTATTACGGCCTCTGGTACCCGATCGTCATCGCGCTTGCGACCTTCGTCATCGGCCTGCTGTTCGTGCCGGAGACCAAGGACCGCAATCTGGAAGACTGGCACTGAGCCTTCCCCGGCGGTTCGCCGCCGGGATCTATCCAGCACACCAACGCTGCAACGGCCCCGCCTCCCGGCGGGGCCGTTGTGCTTTGAACACGCGTCCCGGCATCGCCGACAGGACTGGGGATGGGATGGTGGGATCGCGGGATCTCGACGCGGCTCGTCGCTTGCCGCGCGCGCGGGGTGTCCGCCTCCGCTGACGCGGAACCCAGCCCTGCAGAGGCGGCGTGCGAGCGGGGGACGCATCATTGCCGAGGGATGCGGACCGGGCGGACGGGGGCGCTATCTTGTTCGCAAGGTGCGTCGCTGATACATGCACTGTCGGCAGCGCAGGTCACAGCGCCCGCCATGCAGCACGGACAGTCGCCGGTTTAGCTCAGCGGTAGAGCAGCGGTTTTGTAAACCGAAGGTCGGGGGTTCAATCCCCTCAACCGGCACCATTCAACCGAATCTGCCAGTGTCGGAAGCTCAAGTGTCGGAGGCTCTGGCGCCCACGCGATCGCGCGACGAATTGGCCCGCGCAGACGGCGCATTTCGCTGCTGCTTTGAATCGATGAAATTTCGTGGGTTTTATTGGGCGATCGTCATGCGACGTCATGTCAAATTCGCCGAAGTTGAGCGCGCCATGCGCCCAGCATCCATGACCGCGGCCGGTGCCGGCACCGCGGCTGGTGCAAGACTAGAAATCCGAAGCGGACAGCCGATTCAGCCGGTTGTGCTTGCGCGAATAGACGCTGCTGGCCGCATGCTCGATGCGAGCGCGATTGCCATCGAACACCCGTAGCGAGGCGGCCTCGTCCTTGTGCGGATGGGGCGTGAAACGCTGGAGCACATCGTTGTCCAGGTGGAACGCGACCTCAAACATGGAATCGTGCCCCCAGAACGTCACGCACTGGCGCGTCTCGTCATAGATGCGGCTGGCATTGGGAAAGTGCAGGGCCATGGCTGAGCGTCCTATGACTGAGCGTCCTGTGGAAGAACGTTCTGTGGATACGGACTGCGGTGAGGGGCGGCACGCCGGGCCGGCATCCCTCAAAGCGTGCGGTACAGACTTGGCCGGGACAGGCGAGTTGCACACACCGAGAGCACACGCTGCAACTCTCACCCTGTAATACGATCTCAGCCATGATGGCGTTCGCGATGACAGGGCCGCTATGACGGTATCCGCTCGCTGTCCGCTGCGGGACGGCCCTACTGCGGGGTGCGGGTCAAAACCTGAAGCGGCCGGCCCGGGGACCGGCGCACAGGAAGCGAGCGGCCGACGATTGCGGAAATCCGCAGCGACGGCCGGTCGATCAGTCGACGAGCTTGAGGTTGTCGGCCGACATCTTGCCGCTCTTGCGATCCGCGACGAGATCGAAAGTGACCTTCTGGCCCTCGTGCAGATCGCTCAGCCCGGCGCGCTCGACAGCGCTGATATGGACGAACGCGTCAGTTCCGCCAGCATCCGGAGCGATGAAGCCGAAACCCTTTACGCCATTAAACCACTTCACGGTTCCCTGAGTCATGGGAAGCCCTTTCACGAAAATTATAAGGCATGCCGATCGCCGTCCCACTGTCAAAATAGGTTTAAAGACAGCAGGGACAGTCATGCGCGAACATCTGTCCGCGCAGAGCCAATTTAATCCGGCTTTTATCGGACGTCAGGACTATGTCTCATATAAAGCTGAATAGCAATTTTATTATCCTGCCGCCCGCACAGGCGCGCTGCATCGCCAGGTCAGATCCCGGCTTTACATGGCTCACCATCGGGCTGCGCGTATGAACCGAAGCGCCTGAAGCAGCCGCAAATCCAGTTGCCGCCCCGGTCAAGCTCACTGCTGTCACCCTACTGGATCACGCTGCCGTGATCGGAAACCCACCCGCGCCCGCTTGCGGCGAGATGGCCGGCGCCCCATCTACCATCCAGCGGGATGGTCCGGGGATGGCGCAGGGGAAGATGCAGTGAACCAGGTCAAGTCAGCGGTGATGCCGATGCGCCCACCCGAGAGCGAAAAGATCACCATCAATCTGGGCCATGTGGACCTCGGCCAGATCGATCTTCTGGTGCAGGAGCATTTTTATGCCAACCGCACGGATTTCATCCGCACCGCCATCCGCGCCCAGATCGACAAGCATGACGACGTGCTCAAGCGCTCGGTGAAGGTCCACAGTCTCGACCTCGGCTTGCGGCGCTACAGCCGCCAGCAATTGGAAGCGGTCCGCGCCGCCGGCGAGCGGCTGGACATCCAGGTGCTCGGCCTCGTGATCATCGAGGCGGATGTTTCAGCGGAACTCGCGTTGGAGACGATTGCTTCCATCCACGTTCTGGGCGCGCTCCAGGCCAGCACCGCCGTCAAATCCGCCCTCAGCGGGCGCATCCGCTGACTCTTCCTTCCCAAGGGCAGGCTTTCAAAGCCCAGGTGCTTGCCCCGCTCATTTCCCGTCAGGAACCCAATTTATGACGTCGGTCTTCAAGTTCGACATGATCGAAGTGCTGCGCCTCACCCGCGAGGGCCGCGTGCACGAAGCCACAGCGCTGCTACGCGGTGCCGAGGCATCCGCACATGGCGCGTCGGCCACGCCGCCGCCGTCGGGGCGCGAGGCCGATGCGGCCCTGGACCTGACGCCGCCGCGCACGCCGGGCGAGGCCTGGACGGTCGCCTCCGCGCCGGATGCCCCCCCAGCCGCCGGCATGGACATCATGCGGGCGGGCGAAGCCCAGGTCCGCAAGGCGATCAACGACATGGTGAGTTGGTGGGACTCAGGCCCCGCCGTGCCGGCCGATCCGCGGGTGAAGGCGGAGCCGGCGCAAGGCTCGCGGTTCGAGGACCGCACATTTTCCGGCCCCCACGGCACCGCCGGCTATAAACTCTATGTGCCCAGCGGCTATGACGGCTCGCCCTTGCCGCTGCTGGTGATGCTGCACGGATGCACGCAATCGCCGGAGGATTTCGCCGCCGGCACCCGCATGAACGAGGTGGCGGAGGCGCACACGGTGCTGGTGGCCTATCCCGCGCAGACCAAGTCCGCCAATCCCTCGAAATGCTGGAACTGGTTCGATAGCGGCCACCAGGGCCGCGACCAGGGCGAGCCCGCGCTCATCGCCGGCATCACGCGGGAGATCATGCAGGCGTTTCCGGTCAAGTCGGGGCAGGTGTTCATCGCCGGCCTGTCGGCGGGCGGGGCGGCGGCGGCGGTCATGGGCGAAGCCTATCCGGATCTGTACGCGGCCGTCGGCGTGCATTCGGGCCTGGCCTGCGGTGCCGCCTCGGACATGCCCTCCGCCTTCAGCGCCATGCGCAATGGCGCGCCGGCCCGCTGCGAATCCGAAGCCCCCGGCACCGGGCCGCATCGGGTGCCCACCATCGTGTTTCACGGCGACCAGGACACCACCGTCCACCCCGCCAATGGCGAGCATGTCACCGCGCGGGTGGCGGCTGCCGGCCCGGTCCACGCGACGCTGGAGCATGGCGCTGCCGCCAGCGGCATGCGCTACACCCGCAAGGTGGCCGTGGACGGGCGGGGGCGCCCGGTGCTGGAGCACTGGGTCCTGCAGGGGGCGGGCCATGCCTGGTCCGGCGGCAGCAGCGCCGGCTCCTTCACCGATCCGCAGGGCCCCGATGCCAGCTCGGAGATGATGCGTTTCTTCCTTCAGGTGGGGGCGATGTGAACACGGGTTCAGGTCCGGCGTTGCAGATCAAGACCTGGGCAGATATGGGAGTCTCCATCTCCCGGACGCGATCCGTCTGGACCTTTGATTTTTGAGCGGGATTGAACCTATGCGTGACACCGGGGCTTCTGCGGCATCACGGACTTCTTCGTGGGCCGCACTCTGCATCGCTGGCGTCGGGATCCTCGGCCTGAGCGCTCCCGCCTGGGCGCAGACGGCCGCCCCGGCCGCCCCGGCCACGCCCCAGACCACGACCGCCACCTATCAGGACTGGGTGGTGCGGTGCGAAGCGCCGGCGGATAAGCCGAAGGTGTGCGAGATCGCCCAGGGCATCCAGGCGCGGCCGGACCAGGGCCTCATCGCCCAGGTGGTGGTGGGCCGCCCCACCAAGACCGACCCGATCCGGCTGATCGTCGAACTGCCCGCCGGCGTGTGGCTGCCCAACGGCGCCCAGCTTCAGACCGGCGAGAAGGGGCCGGCGATTGCCTTGTCCTTTAAGACCTGCCCGCGCGCCTGCTTCGCCGACACCGAGTTGAAGCCGGATCAGGTCCAGGCCCTGAAGTCCGCCACCGGCAATGGAACCCTGACCTTCGAAGACGGTGCGCGCAAAAAGGTCCAGTTGCCGGTTTCATTCAACGGCTTCGCTGCCGCGCT
>CALRNP020000301.1:0-5454 GCA_943369575.1 Azorhizobium sp. AG788
CACAGCGGGTGCACCAGATAGAGCCGCGGCAGCGGAGCCCCGCCGCCGGCTTGAGGCGAGGGACGGGGGAAGGCATCGCGCAGGATCTGCATGGGCACTCGTCGCTGGCGGGGGGGCGCAGGCGGACTGCCGTACGGCCGGCACGCGGCTTTAGACATTCCGAGCACTCAACGCCGCACTGCACCCGAGGTTCCCCCGGCGGGCGCCTGCGGGGCGGGATGCGGAACCCCGCACGGTGCGGCATGTTATGGCTGGAACGTCTTGCCCGTGGGGGCGGGCCAGCGGGCGAGCTGCCGCTGCGGACCAAGGAGAGCTGTGTGCCGGAACCCAAGAGCGATCCTCGCCCCAGCAACCCTGGCGCCACGCCCGCGGCCGCGCCGTGGTGGGAGCGCGGGGTGATCTATCAGGTCTATCCGCGCTCGTTCCAGGATAGCGACGGCGACGGGGTGGGGGACCTCACCGGCATCCGCCAGCGGCTGCCGCATCTGGTCGAGCTCGGGGTGGACGCGGTCTGGATCTCGCCCATCTTCCCCTCGCCCATGGCCGACTTCGGCTATGACGTGGCCGATTATACCGGCATCGATCCTTTGTTCGGCACGCTGGAGGATTTCGATGCGCTGGTGCGGGAGGCCAAGGGGCTCGGCCTCAAGCTGCTGCTGGACCTGGTGCCCAACCACACCTCCATCGCTCACCCGTGGTTTCAGGCGGCGAGGACCGGCCGCAAGAGCGCCAAGCGCGACTGGTATATCTGGCGCGACCCGGCACCCGACGGCGGGCCGCCGAACAACTGGCGGTCGGAATTTGGTGGCAGCGCATGGGCTTATGACGAGGCGAGCGGGCAATACTATTACCACGCTTTCCTGCCCGAGCAGCCCGATCTCAACTGGCGCAACCCGCAGGTGGCGGCGGCGATCCATGAGGCGATGCGGTTCTGGTTGCGGCTGGGGGTGGACGGGTTCCGGGTGGATGTGATCTGGCACCTGATGAAGGACCCGCAATTTCGGGACAATCCGCCCAATCCCGACTGGCGGGAGGGGATGAATCCCTATCTCCAGCTGCAGCCCGTGCATACCACCGACCTCGACGAGGTCCACCCGGTTATCGCCGGCCTGCGCGGGGTGGTTGACGAATTCGATGATCGCCTGCTCATCGGCGAAATCTACCTGCCGGTGGAACGGCTTGGCGCCTATTACGGCTCCCGTCTGGACGAGGTGCATCTGCCCTTCAACTTCGCCCTGCTGGAGGTGGCCTGGGAGGCGCGGGCACTGGAAGATCTCATTGCCCGCTATGAAGCCACGCTGCCGCCGGGCGGCTGGCCCAATTGGGTGCTGGGCAACCATGACCGGCCGCGGGTGGGGAGCCGGCTGGGGCCGGATCAGGCGCGGGTGGCGGCCATGCTGCTGCTGACCCTGCGGGGCACGCCAACCCTTTATTATGGCGACGAAATCGGCATGACCAACGTGCCGATCCCGCCGGACCGGATCCAGGATCCCTATGACAAGAACGTGCCCGGTTTGGGCCTCGGGCGCGATGGGGTGCGCACGCCGATGCAGTGGGATGAGACACAAAATGCCGGTTTCACCGATGGCACACCCTGGCTGCCGTTGGACGTGAACTTCCCCGAAAATAACGTGATGCAACACCGTGGCGCATCCGCGTCTTTGTACAATCTGTATCGTACATTGCTGCGCCTGCGCCGCGCGCACCCGGCTCTGGCGCTGGGGCGCTATGTGCCGGTGGCGGCGCAGGGGGCGCTGCTGGTCTATGGCCGGGAGCGGGACGACGAGCGCATCCTGGTGGCGCTCAATCTGGCCGATGAGCCGCTGGTGGTCGGCATCGGCGCCGCGGCGGTGGGCACGGTCCTGGCCTCCACCCTCGGCGATCGCGAGAACGAGCGCATCACCGGCGAGATGGCCCTGCGTCCGCATGAGGGCCTGATGATGGTGCTGGACGCCGGCGTGCCCCTGCCGTCCTCCACGCTCTGAGAGCAAGGCAGGTGCTGCCTGCGCTGCCCCGCGGCGAGACCATGCTGGGGCGGCATATGGAGGTGCCGTCGCCGGATCGCCCATGCCGCAGCGGCATTCCTCACCATCGCCCGAAGGTGTTTGTTGCGCCTCCCTTGCACTGACAGGATGCCCGCAAGGCAATCCGCGCCGCGAGAGCGCGGACCGGCGGGGAGGGCGTGATGAAGAGACTGATCCAGAGCATCGTACTGGCGGCAGCCGTGGTGATGGCCTCCGCTTCGGGGCATGCGGCCGACGTCTATCCCTCGCGCCCGATCAAGATGGTGGTGCCCTTTGCCTCGGGCGGGCCGGCAGATGCCATCGCCCGCACCCTGGCCGACAAGCTGGGCGGCATCCTCAAGCAGCCTGTGGTCGTCGACAACCGCCCTGGCGCCGGTGGCGTCACCGGCATGAAGGCGGTGGCGAAGGCGCCGGCCGATGGCTACACCTTCGGCATCGGCTCGGCGGGCGCGCTGGCCATCAGCGTTAGCCTGCAGCCGGACCCGGCCTATGATCCGCGCACCGATCTCCTGGCGCTCACCCTGGCGGCCAGCGTGCCCGAACTGTTCGTGGTCAATCCCAATGTGCCGGCCAAGACCTTGGCCGAGTTCATCGCTTTGGCGAAGGCCAAGCCCGGTTCGCTGACGGTGGCCTCCTCCGGCGCCGGCAGCATGCCGCACCTGGCCGCCGAACTGCTGCAGCAATATGCCGGCATCAAGCTGGTGCATGTGCCCTACCGTGGCGCCGCCCCGGCGGTGACCGACCTGCTGGGCGGGCAGGTGGATGCCATGTTCATGGACATCGCCGTTCTACTGCCGCACGTCCAGGCGGGACGGATGCGGGCGCTGGCCATCGGCAGCCCCGAGCGTTCCACCATGCTGCCCGATTTGCCCACCACTGCCGAACTGGGCTTCCCCAAGGTGGTGGCCGACAATTGGTATGGCATCGTTGCCCCGCGCGGCCTGCCGCAGCCCATTGCCGACAAGCTGCATGCGGCGCTGGTGGAGACCTTGGCCTTGCCTGACGTGAAGGCCAAGCTGGGCCAGCAGGGGGCCGTTGCCAGCAGCACCACGCCTGCCGCCTTTTCCGCTTTCCTATCAAGCGAAGTGGACAAATGGGCAGAGGTGGTGAAGGCGGCGAACATCAAGCCGGAGTGACCGGCGGCCGCATCCGGCAGCAACAGCGCAAGCCGGTCTGGTGCCTGGAAACGGCGGTGGTGAAGGCCGCCAGTCGAGGATGGATCAAGGGGACCCGTGCCTCCGGGTGAGCATGCCGCCGGGCCAGGCTCCGGCGGCATGCTGCTGTCCGGTGGGAGGAGGGGGCGGAGAAAATCCCGACGGGCTCGGTGCGCCCCTTCTCAAGCCTGTTGTTGCCGCAGGTTGCAGGTTGCAGGTCGCAGGCACGCATGACGCTGCCCACAGTTTGCGATCCGGGCGCCGGTTCGAGGTGGCCGAGGAACTCAGCCTGGTTACAGCGAAGGCCCCTTCGGGGGAGTGATGCTGCTGCCTGCTAGAGCATTCACCCAACAGAGTGAATCAATCCGGTCGGCAAAGCGCCCTCTGCTGGTGATCGAGAACCCGTTGCCCGATCAGCCTGCGTCGCAAGCGGATCGTTGCGCGCTCTGAACTGGTGGGTTCGGATGGCGGTGCCCCGCAGCCATGGCGGGTGCATAGGTTGCAATGTATATCTAAAGTTGCATTAAGTGTTTTGTGCCCGTAGAAAGCGTGTGCGCCGATGCAAAGTTCGGCGATTGGGAGGGCGCTATGGGCAAGAGTCAATCAATTGAAGACAAGGAACGCCAGGACGCCAAATTCAAGGCGTTCATGGAGAAGTTGGCCGCGGATTCCAAGGCCAAGGAAGCCGAGATGCTGGCCGAGATCAAAGCGGTGGTGTCCGATTTCTACACCACCAACAATTGGAAATACTCGCGCTTCTTCGGTGATCGGCGCTCCGATTATCAAGCCTATAGCGAGTGGTCGCTGACCAGCGTCACCAATATCATCACCTCCATTGGCAATGCCATCGCGTCCGCAAAATTCCCCTCGCCAGCGGTGCCGGGCTCCTCCGACGCCACCCCGGAAACCACGTCCGAGGTGAAGGACAACCTGTCCCCCTTCATCGCCGATCTCAATCTCACCATCACCCGCGTCGTGGCGCTTCTGAACGGGTTCCTCACCCAGTTCGCGTCGTCCAGCAGCGTCAGCCAGAAGGCGGCATTCCAGGACATTCCGTTGTCCGGCGGCCTGCATCTCTTCCTGTCGCAATGCGGCAGTGTGTATCGCGAGAAGCAGTTCTTCGAAAATCAGTATATCGGCTCATTCCAGATCGTATTCGAAGCCTACATGAGCGTCGAGGAAGCGCGTGCCATCAGCATTGTCCAGATCCTGAAGACGACGCAGAAGGAGATCGATATCATCAATGATCTGATCATCTATATTCGTGAGGCCCAGAGCGAGGAGCTCAAAAAGCTGCTCAAGGAGCCGAAAATGTACAAGGAAACCAAGCTCGCCTACGATGAGATGATCGCGATGCAGAAAATCAGCCGCGACGAGCTGGTCAAGGAATATGACAAGTACAAGAGCGTCACCAATACGGTGGATGACCTGCTGCCGGTGATCGATCTGACGCCGCTGGGCATCGTGTTCCCGACCGGCGCCGCGGGTGCCGGCCTGCCGGAGAAGGTCCCGCTCGACGGGCTCTTCAACCCCTGGGAGCAGCAACTGGCGATCCGCTACATCAAGGAAAAGATCGGCGCCTGATCGGGTTTCGCACCGCCCGCCGCCTCGGTCGAGGCAGCGGGCGGTGGCGGGATCTGTTCGCCGGACGTCAGGCGGCGGGGCTGATGGGGCCGAGATAGTCGCGCTTGCCCACCGGCACGCCGCACTGGCGCAGGATGGCGTGGGCGGTGGCGACATGGAAATAGAAGTTCGGCAAGGCGAAGCTCAGCAGATAGGCATCGCCCTTGAGGTCGCCGATATGGTTGAGGGTGATGGTCTTGTCTTCGCCGCCCACGAACAGCGCCGGGTCGAGGCTCTCCAGAAAGGCGATGGTCTTGGCGATCCGGGACTGAAGCTCCGGCAGGGTGGTCTCATTGTCCTCGAACTTCGGCGACGGCGTGCCTGACAGGCGCTCGCCGGAGAGCTTGGAGGTGTCGCTGGCCCGCTGCACCTGTCCGGCCAGCGAGAGCATGTCGGGCGCGAGGCGGGCGCTGGCCAGAATGGTGGGATCGAACTTGCGCTCGGTGGCGGAGGCGGCAGCTTTTTCAAGCTCGGTGGCGAGCGCCGTCAGGCCCCGGATGAACACGGGAACCGAAGCCTGATACATGGAAAGGGCGGTCATGAATGCTGCCTGTCGCTGGGATGGATCACGTTGAAACCCCTTCGCTGGGAGCGAAGGCATGCCGTCGGCACCGGGCTTAAGTGATCATCGCAGGGGCGGGCCGCAAGCGCTG
>CALRNP020000302.1:0-5441 GCA_943369575.1 Azorhizobium sp. AG788
GCCAATTCCGCCGTCTCCGCCGACCATTGCCCATCCCAGGCGGCGGTATAGAGGGCGACGATCTCCAGCGCCGTGGGCACGCGCGGATTGTTGCCCGGCGTGCCGGAGGCCAGCGCCTGACGGGCCATTTCCGGCATCAGGCGATGGTACTCGGCTTCATCGATGCCATAGGCCTTGGGCGTGGGCACCTTCAGCCGGGTGTTGAGGCCGATGAAGCCCTGCACCAGCGCCTCGCCGGCTTTCTGATCGCAGGTGCCGGGGCCGACCCAGCCCAGCGCGCGGGCGGCCTTGGCATAAGCGGGCAGCGCGGCGGCGAGCGAGAAGTGGGTTACCAGCGGCAGCAGCATGGCGTTGGAGAGGCCATGCGGCACATGGAAGAAGGCGCCGATGGGCCGGCTGAGGCCGTGGATCAAGGCGGTGGAGGTGTTGGACACCGCCAGCCCCGCATGGGTGGCGCCCAGCATCATGGCTTCGCGCGCCGTCCGGTTGCCCGGCTCCTGCGCCGCGGTCTCCAGATGGGCGCCGATCAACTTCAGCGCCGAGAGCGCCAGCGCCTCCGCGTGCGGATTGCCGTTACGGTTGATGAGGGCTTCCAGCGCATGGGTGAGGGCATCGAGGCCGGTATCCACCGTCACCCGGTAGGGACAGGTGAGCGTCAGCTCAAAATCGACGATGGCGGCGGCCGGCAGAGCGGCGGTGCCCAGGATCAGCGCCTTTTCCTGCCGCACGGTATCGGTGATGACGCAGGCGCGGGTGACTTCGCTGCCGGTGCCGGCGGTGGTGGGGATGGCGACCACCGGCATGGTGGCGCGGTCGACGATGCGCGGCACCTTCAGCGCCTCGATGGTCTCGCCGGTGCTGGCGACGATGGCGGCTGCCTTGGCGGTGTCGATGGCGCTGCCGCCGCCGAAGCCGATGACCCCGTCACAGCCGCCCGCCTGGAGCATTGCGACGGCGGCGGCGACGCTGACGTCGGTGGGGTCTTCCACCACATCCGCGAACAGCGTGGGCACCTGCCCCTCGGCCCGCATGGCGGCGATAGCGCCATCCGCCAGCCCCAGGCGCTGGATGGCGGGGTCGATCACCAGCAGTGGGCGGGCGATGCCCAGCCGGCCCAGCAAGGCCGGCAGGTGCTCAAGGCTGCCGCCGCCGACCAGCAGTTCGCGCGGGGTGAGAATGCGGTTGAACATGGACGATGGCTCCTGCGCCGGGGTCAGCGCATGATGAAGGGGTCGGGGATGGGGGCGTCGGAGGTGTTGATCCAGACCGACTTGGTGCGGGTGTAGTCGCGGATGGAATCCGCTCCCGCCTCACGCCCGAGGCCCGAGAGGCCGTAGCCGCCGAACGGCACCATGGGCGAGACGGCGCGATAGGTGTTCACCCAGACGATGCCGGCGCGGATCTTGGCCGTCATGCGATGGGCACGGGCGAGATTGGTGGTGAACACGCCGCTGGCAAGGCCGAATTCGGTGTCATTGGCCTTGGCCACCGCCTCGTCTTCGCCGTCAAAGGTGGCGGCGCTCAGCACCGGGCCGAAGAATTCCTCGCGCACGCAGGGCAGGCGCGGGTCTTCCGATAGCAGGATGGTGGGCGTCATATAAAAGCCCTTGGCGAAGCCTTCGGGCCGTGTGCCACCTGTCAGCAATTCTGCCCCGGCCGTGAGGCTGGCGCTGACGGTGCGCTCGATGTGGGCGACCTGCCGGGCTGTGGCCAGCGGGCCCATCTCGGTCTCGGTCTGCTGCGGATCGCCGATGCGGATGGCCTCGGCCTTGCGGGTCAGGATATCCAGGAAGGGCGCTGCCACCGCGCGCTCCACCAGCAGGCGGGAGCCGGCGGTGCAACTCTGGCCGCTGGCGGCGAAAATGCCGGAGATGACCGCATTGGCGGCGCTGTCCAGATTGGCGTCCGCAAACACCACCACCGGCGATTTGCCGCCCAGTTCCAGCGTGGTGTAGGCCAGATTCTCGGCGCTGTTGCGTACGATCTGACGGGCAGTGGCGGGGCCGCCGGTGAAGGCGATGCGGGCCACCAGCGGGTGGGTGGTGAGGGCATGGCCGCAATCGGCGCCGAAGCCGGTGAGGATATTGACCACGCCGGGGGGGAAGCCGGCCTCATGCACCAGACGGGCGAAGGCGAGCAGGGGCGCGGGACCATCCTCGGAGGCCTTCAGCACCACTGCGCAGCCGGCGGCCAGCGCCGGGGCCAGCTTCACCGCCGAGAGGAACAGTTGCGAGTTCCAGGGCACGATGGCCGCCACCACGCCGATAGGCTCGGGGCGCAAAGTGACGTCCATATCCGGCTTGTCGATGGGCACCACAGTGCCGTGGTGCTTGTCCGCCAGGCCGGCGAAATAGCGATAATAGCTGCCCACATAGCCGATCTGCGCCCGCGTCTCGCGGATGATCTTGCCGGTGTCGCGGGTCTCCAGTTCCGCCAGCTCGTTGGCGTGGGCGGTGACCAGATCGCCCAGGCGATAGAGCAGGCGGCCGCGCTCGGTGGCGGTCATGCGCGCCCAGGGGCCGTCCCGCATCGCGCTATGAGCGGCGCGCACCGCGCGGTCCACATCCGCCGCGCTGGCCTTGGGCATGCGGGCCCACACCGCCTCGGTGGACGGGTCGATGCTGTCGAAGGTCTCGCCCGGCGCCTCGAAGCGGCCGTCGATATAGCTCTGGAAGGTCTGAAGCGCGGTCATCGTCCGGCATGCTCCCGTGTGTCGCGGCGGGGTGCGGCGGCCGGTGTCTCGGCCAGGAAGGCCAGGAGCCGGGCGTTGATGTCGTCGGGATGGGTGAGCGCCATCATGTGGCGGACACCGGGCACGATTTCCGCGCGGCCGTGCGGCGCCAGATCCGCCATGGCCTGCGACATGGCCGGGGACGAGTTGGCGTCCTCCGCCCCGGTGAGGAACAGCGCCGGCATGGCGAGGTTGGGCAGGGTGGGCGCGAAAACCGCGTCCGAGGTGGCAAACAGTGCGTAGGTGCGGCGATAGCCATCCACCCGCACATTCTGCAAGGCGTCGCGGGCGAGTGCGCAGACCGGGGCCAGCGCCTCCGGCACCGGGTCCCCGAACCAGCGCGCCAATGTGGGGGCGATGGAGGCGGAAAAGCCCTTCTGCTCCAGCTCCTCGGCGCGGGCCAGCACCGCGCGTCGCAACTCTGGCGAGCGCTGGAACACGCCGTTCATGGCCACCAGCCGCTCGACGCGGTCCGCATGCTGCAGGCCGGTCTGGAGGGCCACCAGGGCGCCCATGGAGTGGCCGATCAGTGCCGCCTTGGGCACGTCCAGCGCGTCCAGCACGCCGATCACCGCGTCGGCATAGTCGGCCAAGGCGGGGGGCTCCGGCGGGAGCAGGGAGCGGCCGTGGCCCAGCATGTCGATGGCGATGACGTCATGGTGCGCGGCGAGCGCCGCGATCTGCGGCGCCCAGATCTGCGCATTCATGCCGACGCCGTGGATCAGCACCACCGTTGGCCCGGCCCCGGCCCGCAGATAGCCGACCTTACCGAGGATGTCGCCCGCGCGCAGGCGCACCATAGCGCTGCCGCTGTAGGGCGAAGCCGGATCAGCCATGGAGGTCCTTCAGGGTTTCGAGGTCCTGGTAGCGATCGCCGATGCGATGGTGCGGGCGCCCGCCGATGGAGGCGCCCAGCGCGATCACCAGTTCGTCCGGGGCCGGCGCATCGGGAATGGCGAAATGGACGGTGAGGTAATGGGAGCGGCGGCCCTCATCCATCTTGTCCATGAGCGGGATCATGATCGAGGTGTTCGGCCCGCCGCGCACATTGGTGAAGGCCAGATAGGTCTTGGCACCCACCGCCCGGCGGAAGTGATTGCCGAAATGCAGGGTATGGATCAGCGCCGAGGCATGCTCGATCTCGCCGGACGTGCCGCACAGCGCCGCCTTGCCATAGCCCTCCACCACTTCGCCGGAACCGGCGCGGCGGATGATTTCTTCCGTCAGCAGCGCCCCGAGCACGGGGGCGATGGCCATGATCTCGGGCTTCAAATCCTCCACGAAACTGCGACCCGCCCAGGGGTTGGCGATTACCGCCGCCGCACCAAACAGATAGTGCGGGGTGGGGGCCTCCTTGCCGCCTTCGATGAGGACTTTCTCGTCGTAACCGACGATCTTGCGCAGCTTCAGCATGGGGATCTCTTACGTATGCCAGATTATGGTATGCCGGAAAGGGGCGCCTGATCCGACCCCTTGGGCCGGTTCGGCGCGTGCTCTAGTGCGACAGGATTTTGGACAGGAACAGCTTGGCGCGGTCGCTCTTGGGCGCGTCGAAGAACAGCTGGGTGGGGGTGTCCTCGACGATCTCGCCGCGATCCATGAACACCACCCGGTTGGCGACCTTGCGGGCAAAGCCCATCTCGTGGGTCACCACCATCATGGTCATGCCCTCCTGGGCCAGCGCCACCATCACATCCAGCACCTCGGTAATCATTTCCGGGTCCAGGGCCGAGGTGGGCTCGTCGAACAGCATGGCGATGGGGTCCATGGCCAAAGCGCGGGCAATGGCGATGCGCTGCTGCTGACCGCCGGACAGGTGCATAGGATATTTGCCTGCATGGGCCGCCATGCCGACGCGCGCCAGCAGCATATCGGCCTTCTTGCGGGCCTCCTCGCGGCTGCGTTTGAGCACCTTTTCCTGGCCGACGCACAAATTCTCCAGCACCGTCATGTGCGGGAACAGTTCGAAATGCTGGAACACCATGCCGACGCGCGAGCGCAGCTTGGGCAGGTCGGCCTTGCCGTCGGTGACCAGTTGGCCGTCGATGCGGATCTCGCCGTCATCCACCGGCTCCAGGGCATTGACGCACTTGATGAGCGTCGACTTACCGGAGCCGGACGGCCCGCAGACGACGACCACCTCGCCCGCCGTCACGGCGACCGAGCATTGCTTGAGCACCTGGAAGCTGCCGTAATGCTTGTTGACGGCGCGGATATCCAGCATGGGCGTTGCGGGGGTCGGGGTGAGAGTTGTCATGATCGCCTCACCGCTGCTCGACCAGGCCGGCCTTGGGATCATAGGCGCGGCCGAACCGGCGTTCGATCCAGCGCTGCACGAACTCCCAGGCGGTGGTCATGATGAGATAATAGATCGCCGCCACCAGGAACAGTTCCAGCACCAGGAAGCGTTCCTGGATTAGGACTTGCGTCCGGCGCAGTAACTCTTCCATGGAGATGATGGAGGCAATCGAGGTGGTCTTCAGCACCCCGTTCACCGAATTGCCCAAGGGCGGAATGATGATGCGGAAGGCCTGCGGCGCCACCACATAGCGCATCACCTGGAACGGCGTCATGCCGATGGCGCGGGCGGCATTCACCTGTCCGCGTGGCACGGCGGCGATGCCGGCGCGCACGATCTCCGACAGATAGGCCGCCTCGTTCAAGGTGAGGCCGATGAGGGTGGATTCCAGCACCGTGAACTTGATGCCCA
>CALRNP020000303.1:0-5351 GCA_943369575.1 Azorhizobium sp. AG788
TCCGCAGCGTCGATCGTTCCGTAGGCGCCATGCTCTCCGGCGCGGTGGCCAAGCGCTACGGTCAGGCCGGCCTGCCGGACGACACCATCGACGTGCATCTGGCCGGCACCGCCGGCCAGGCGTTCGGCGCCTTCCTGGCGGCGGGCATCACCCTCAATCTGGTGGGCGAAGCCAACGATTACGTGGGCAAGGGCCTGTCGGGCGGCCGTATCATCATCCGCCCGCCGGACAACACCGCCATCGTCGCCGAGCACTCCATCATCGTCGGCAACACGGTGATGTATGGCGCCACCGAGGGTGAATGCTACTTCCGTGGCATCGCCGGCGAACGCTTCGCGGTGCGCAATTCCGGGGCAATCGCCGTTGTTGAAGGCACCGGCGACCATGGCTGCGAATATATGACCGGCGGCGTGGTGGTGGTGATCGGCCAGACCGGGCGCAATTTCGCGGCCGGCATGTCCGGCGGCGTCGCCTATGTGCTGGACGAGGACCAGTCCTTCGCCAAGCGCTGCAACCTCTCCATGGTGGATCTGCAGCCGGTGGAAGAGGAAGAAGATCTCCTGGAACGCCTGCACCATCACGGCGGCGACCTGGAGTTCAAGGGCCGCATCGACGTGCAGGGCGACATGTCCCGGCACGACGAGGAGCGTCTGCACCAGCTGATCGTCAAGCATCTGCACCACACCGGGTCTGAGCGGGCCAAGACGATCCTCGACAATTGGGCGGACTATCGCTCCAAGTTCGTGAAGGTCATGCCGGTGGAATACCGGCGGGCGCTGCGCGAGATGGAGAAACGCAGCGGCTTGCAGGCGGCCGAATAGGCCCAAGGCAGACCGAACGGACCTGAACCATCGCAAGATCAGGCGGCCCGCCGCTCTCCCTGAGGGGAGGCGGCGAGCCGGCCCGGTCGGCCGTGTGTGGCGCGAAAGCGCGCTGCCGGGGGCCTGCGACAGGGTGCGAACGCAAAGCACCCGGTTTGGAGTCCTCAAGCTGGAACAATTCTTGTAATGAGCTTTCGGCGCGGCGTGGGCGACGCGGCTCCGCGGAGGGGTGTCTGATGGGTAAGGTCACGGGGTTTCTGGAGATCGATCGGCACGATCAGAAGTATCAGCCGGCGTCCGATCGCATTCGCCATTTCCGCGAGTTCACCTTGCCGCTGCCGGAAACGGAAGTGGGCAACCAGGCCGCGCGCTGCATGGATTGCGGCATTCCGTTCTGTCATGGCGACACCGGCTGCCCGGTGCACAACCAGATCCCGGACTGGAACGACCTCGTCTATAATGGCGACTGGGAGGAGGCGGCGCGCAACCTCCACTCCACCAACAATTTCCCCGAATTCACCGGCCGCGTCTGCCCCGCCCCGTGCGAGGAAGCCTGCACGCTAAATCTCGAAGACGTGCCGGTCACCATCAAGACCGTGGAGCAGTCCATCGCCGACAAGGCGTGGAAGATGGGCTGGATCAAGCCCGAACTGCCCGCCCAGCGCACCGGCCGCTCCGTCGCCGTGGTGGGCTCCGGCCCCGCCGGCATGGCTGCCGCCCAGCAGCTGGCCCGCGCCGGCCATGACGTGCATGTGTTCGAGCGCGAGCCCAAGGCCGGCGGCCTGCTGCGCTACGGCATCCCCGACTTCAAGATGGAAAAGCACCACATCGACCGCCGCGTGGCGCAGATGGAGGCCGAGGGCGTCACCTTCCACTATGGCGTGAACGTGGGCGTGACCAAGCCGGTGCAGGAACTCCTGGACAACTACGACGCCGTGCTGATGGCCGGCGGCTCGGAAGCCCCGCGCGATCCCAAGCTGCCGGGCCAGGAACTGGAAGGCGTGCATTTCGCCATGCCGTACCTGGTGCAGCAGAACCGCCGCGTGGGCCATGAGGACACCGGCCGCGAGCATCCGCTGCTGGCCTCCGGCCGCCATGTGGTGGTGGTTGGCGGCGGCGACACCGCCTCCGACTGCGTGGGCACCGCCTTCCGCCAGGGCGCCTTGTCGGTGACGCAGCTGGACATCCGTCCGGTGCCGCCGATGAAGGAGAACAAGCTGGCGGTGTGGCCGTTCTGGCCGACCAAGTTCCGCACCTCTTCCTCCCAGGCGGAAGGGGCGGACCGCGAGTTCGCCTGCGCCACCCTCGGCATCGAGGGCCGCAACGGCCGCCTCACCGGCGTGAAGTGCGCCCGCGTCGACCACAACCGCCAGCCCATCCCCGGCACCGAATTCGTGCTGCGGGCGGATCTGGTGTTCCTGGCCATCGGCTTTGCCGCCCCTCTGCACGAGGGCATGGTGGAACAGTCCGGCGCGGCGCTGGACCGGCGCGGCAACGTGCAGGCCAACGAGACCGACTATCTCACCTCCACCCCCAAGCTCTATGCGGCGGGCGACATGCGCCGCGGCCAGTCGCTGGTGGTGTGGGCGATCCGCGAGGGCCGCCAGGCCGCCCACGCCATCGACAAGGCCCTCATGGGCGCCACCACCCTGCCGCGCTGAGGCGGGGGGCTCGGGCTGAAGACGGGACGGCCGGGCGCTTGCCCGGCCGTTTTGCGTTCATCGGGCTTTTTGCGGCATCGCAGCCCGCCGGATCGCCGTCGGCGGGCGCTTGTAGACATCCTGAAACACCGCATTGAAACGTCTGAGGCTGCCGAAGCCGGATTGCAGCGCCACGTCGGTGATCGGCAGGTTGGTTTCCGTGAGCAGGCGCTTGGCCCGTTGCACGCGGGCGGTCTTCGCCACCTGGATCGGGCTGGCGCCCAGATGTTTGCGAAACAAGCGCGACAGATGGCGCGCCCCGACACCCACGCGCTCCGCCAGTGTTTCCACGCTGGCGTCCGGCGCATCGAGCGCGCCGTCCTCGCGGATGAGCCGGGCCGCGCGTTCAACGATGCTCACGCTGCCGTTCCAGGCGGGACAGAAAGGCGCGGATTCCGGCCGGCAGCGCAGGCAGGGGCGGTAGCCGGCCAGTTCGGCGGCGGCCGCGCTCGGCAGGAACTCCACATTGCGGCGATAGGGCAGGCGCACCGGGCACACGCAGCGGCAATAGACCCCCGTCGTGCGCACGCCGATGAAGAACCGGCCGTCGAAACCGGGGTCTCGCTTCAGCCAGGCCTGCTCGCAGATGGAAACGTCCAGGGGCATAACCTGATCTTATCGCGACCCGGCGCCGGGCAGGAGGACAGAGTCCGATTCCGGCGAGTCCCCCCGCACGATTTCTGCGCATGGTGACGCCGAGCGTCAAAACAGGATGACAGGATGCGTCAAGCCCAATCCATGAGCGCCGTCGACTGGGCGCTTCTCGTGCTTTTATCGATGTTGTGGGGCGGCTCGTTCTTCTTTTCAAAGGTCGCGATCGCAGAGGTGCCGCCATTGACGGTGGTCCTCGCCCGGGTGGCGATTGGCGCGGTGGGCCTGTTCATTTATCTGCGCGCCACCCGTCAGACGATTCCCGTGACGCTCACCGCATGGGCGGCCTTCCTCGGCATGGGGGCCTTGAACAACCTGATCCCGTTCAGCCTGATCTTCTGGGGCCAGACGCAGATCGCCAGCGGCCTGGCCGCGATCCTCATCGCCACCACGCCGATCTTCTCGATCCTGGTGGCGCATGTGCTGACCACCGACGAGCGGATGACGCCCGCCAAGGGCGCGGGAATCCTTCTGGGCTTTATGGGCGTGGCGCTGCTGATGGCCGGCACTGCATTCCAGGCGCGGGCGATCCCGGTCCTCGCGGTGCTCGCCTGCCTTGGGGCGGCCTTGTCCTATGGCTTTGCCGGCGTGTTTGGCCGGCGGTTCCGCCGCATGGGGATTGCGCCCGCCACCGTCGCATTCGGGCAGGTCGCCGCAACCACGGCCATGATGATCCCGCTTGTGGTGCTGGTCGATGCCTCATGGCGTCTGGCCATGCCGAGCCTCACCACCGCGGGCGCCCTGGTGGGATTGGGGCTGCTCTCGACGGCGCTGGCTTACATCATCTTCTTTCATATCCTCGCCGTGGGCGGGGCCATCAACAGTTCACTGGTCACCTTGCTGGTGCCGGTGAGCGCCATCCTTCTCGGATCGGTGTTCCTGGGCGAGAGGATGGCGCTCAACCATTTCGCCGGCATGGCCCTGATCGCCCTGGGCATGCTGTCCATCGACGGGCGCGTGGTGCGATGGCTGCGCAAGGGCAGGCCCGATGGGCCGGCCCCTGAGCGCCGTCAGATCACATAGGCCGCCGCCAGCAGGCCCAGCACCACCACCGCCAGCAGGCCGAGGGTGACGAGGCCGAGGCGCTTCTCGATGAAATTGCGCGCCGCCGGTCCGAAATTGCGGAGCACTGCCGCCAGCAGGAAGAAGCGCGCGCCCCGCGTGATCAGCGACAGCAAGACGAACCAGAACAGATTGTAGTCCGCGAACCCCGAGGTGATGGTCACCAGCTTGAACGGGATCGGGGTGAGGCCCTTCAAAAGGATCACCCAATGGCCGTAATGGGCGTAAGCGGCGCGGAAGGTGTCCACCTTGGCGCCATAGCCATAGAGATTGATCAGCCACAGCCCGAGGCTGTCATAGAGCAAGGCGCCGATGGCATAGCCCACCAGCCCGCCGGCCACCGAGCTCAAGGTGGCGATGAGGGCATATTCCCAGGCCTTCTCCGGCCGGGCCAGGGTCATGGGCACCTGGAGCACATCGGGCGGTATGGGGAAGATCGAGCTTTCCGCAAACGAGACAATGCCGAGCGCCCATGGCGCCGAGGGGCGGGCCGAATAGGCGATCACCCAATCATAGAGCTTGCGAAGCATGGCCATCTTTGTGCTGGAGGTGAGGGCATCTAGACGGGTGCTGCTGCCATGTCCAGCGCGCCTTGCGCCGAGCCGCATTGTGCCTTGCGGGACACAGCTTCGGGCGACGTCACGATCCATCAAGCTTAATGGCGGAAGCGTGGGAACACTGTGGCACAGCTGCGCATTAACTCTCCCGCAGGCCAGACCAATTTCGCCGCATCTCTGAAGGGCGAATTAACGTCTTGCCAACGGATCCATGGGACGTTGCCCCTCGAACGCCGCGTCCCGTCAAACGGCCCCAATGTGAAGAGACCCGCCATGTTGAAGCGTATCGCCGTATTTGCTGTCCTGGTCCTGGGCTATGCGGCCACCGGGGTTGTGCTGAGCTCCGGCAGCATCAATGCGGCCGGCCCGACCACAATCGCCGACGCCAAATAAGGCGGGATCTCGCCAAAAAGCCGCCGGCGTCCCGTCTGGGGCGCCGGCGGAGTTGGCTTGGAGGTCGTCACCTATCCGGCGCCATGCCGGATCACCGCCGCCGAAGCGGCCATGATAGAAATCGCGCTCATCATCCCCTGAGGCTTGCAGCCGAGGGTTGTGGTGGC
>CALRNP020000304.1:0-5236 GCA_943369575.1 Azorhizobium sp. AG788
AAACCGGCTTTGGCGGCCGCCTCGGCCTCATCCAACCGGCCTTGATAGGTGTGGATCTTGTAGAGGCAGAAATAGACCGGCAGCTCGGTCGGCGCGGCGGCAAGCGCCTGGCGGAACAGACCGTCGGCACGGGCGTGATCAACCCGATAGGCCGCAACGCCCTGCTGGAGCAAAGCATCGATGGGCTCGGGAATGTCGCCGAAATTGATCGGATCGCGGTCGGGAAGAAGCTCATTCATGCCACCGGCGATGCAAGTGCCGGGCCGCCCTTCCCCCCAGGCGACCACGCGGCCGCCTGCCCGGCGTGCGGCAATTGTCGTGTCGGGTGTCGGACGTGCGACACGGCATCTGGCCGGCATGTCGGGCCATGCGGGAGGTCCGCTGGCCGGCAGCCGGCGCACCCGCTTCATCCGGCCGCGATCCAAATATGGTTTGAACCTTGCAGGGCGAGGAGAACATCGGGCGGCGGCCATAGAGCCGATCCGCCCGCCGATGCGCGGCATGGTGCATGCGCGGATTATGGAGAGCAGACCCATGGCAATGGCAGGAGTTGAGATCGAGCGTCTCCTCCAACAGGCCTTCCCGGATGGGCAGGTGCTGGTGATGGACCTGGCCGGCGACGGCGACCACTACGCCGCGCGCGTGACCTCGGCGCAGTTCAAGGGCAAGAGCCGGGTGCAGCAGCACCAACTGGTCTATGCGGCACTCCAGGGCCACATGGGCGACGCCCTCCACGCGCTGGCGCTCGAAACCATCGTTCCGGCCTGACGCCCAAGCATCATCCGCGCCCCCCCCAATTCTCTGACTTTGCAAAGGACACCCCTATGGCTACGCCGACCACCGACCGCATCAATGCCCTCATCTCCAGCCACGACGTGGTGCTGTTCATGAAGGGCCAGCCCGCCGCCCCGCAATGCGGCTTCTCCGGCGCCGTGGTGCAGATCCTGTCGCGGCTGGAGATCCCGTTCCATAGCGTGGACGTGCTCGCCGACCCGCTGATCCGCGAGGGCATCAAGGAGTTCTCCAACTGGCCCACGATCCCGCAACTGTTCCTGAAGGGCGAGTTCGTCGGCGGTTGCGACATCGTGCGGGAAATGGCCGCCTCGGGCGAACTGAGCGCCATGCTGGCGGACAAAGGCATCGCCGCCGCCGCAGTCTGAGACCCGGCATCCCCGGCGCATCAGCCGCCGGGGACCGCAACCGGAATTGGCCACCGGGCGGGGCGCAGCAGGGCCAGGCAGTCCTGCGTGCCCGCAAGATCAAGCGCCGTGAAGCCGTCGAGCGTTTCCAGGCGCGTGTCGGCGCCACGGGTCAGCAGGTGTGCCACCACGCTGGCCAGACCGGCGGACGCGGCATACATGAGCGCCGTGGCGCCGTTGTCATTCTGATTATCGATGTCGACGCCGGCAGCCAGCAACTGGTCGATCACATCGAGATGGCGCCCGACGCACGCCAGCCACAGCGCGGTATTGCCGTCGCCATTGCGGGCATCGCGTGCGACGCCCGCCGCCAGCAGGCGCCGCACCATTTCCGCCTCGCCCCGATGCGCCGCCGCCATCAGCGGCGTGGTCTGGTTGGCCAGAACCGCGTCCTTCGAGGCGAAGCCCCTTTCCGCAAGCCATCGGCCCAAGATCGCATCTTGCGACATCTGCGCAATGGAGCGCTGGCGCCAAGCTTCATAACCGCCATCCAGGCTATAGACTTCGCCGAAACCAAAATCGGAAAATGTCTGGGCATATTCCTGGCTGGCATTGCCATGGTAGCAATAGATCAGGACCGGACGCGGCTTGGGCGTCCCGCCGATGATCTCCGACACATTGGCGTGTGAGATGCGCATCGCCCCCGCCATATGGCCAGCGGCGTAGCTCCCGGCATCCCGACTATCGAGCACCAGCACATCCGGGCGCTGAAGCACCGCTTCGGCTTCGGTCAGGCCGATCCGACGGAACGGAATGCGCTGTCTCATGATTTCGGCTCCACGGCAGAGGCGGCCGGCGAGCGGTCAGGATAGGCCGGCAAGGTGAGGATGCGGTCATCCACCATCGGGCGCCCGACGGTGAAGTGGTAGAGCGCCTGGAAATCGGCGGTTGCCAGCCCCAGCAACTGGTGCACGGCGGGATCGAAGAAGCAGCCGATGCCGGTGCCGCGCAGGCCCATGGCCTCCGCCTCCAGATAGAGCACATGGCCCAGCAGGCCCGCCTCCCAGTGTAAGTGGCGGTAGCGCCAGGGCTGCGGCCCGACGATCGGCGCGAATTCCGCCAGCAGGCTGAGTGCGAAGCAGCTGTCGCCGGCAATGGCCTGATGGCAGTTGAGGGTGCGGGCGACGCCGCGCGTCTCCGCCGCCACCAGACGCAATAGCGGCAGATGCTCCGGCGCGCCGGGCACCGACGCCCAGGCGAAATCCGCCCGCAGCGCCGCGCGCAGGCCGGCGAGCACCCTGGGGTGGCGCGGCAAGGCGTAAAGACCCGGCTCCAGCCCCTCCACCCGGTGCACGAACAGCACCGGATGCACGCGGGGATCATTGGGCCATAGATCCCATGGCGCGCCATCGCGGGGCAGCAGGGCATCCAGCAGGCGGAAGAAGTCCGCTTGCGGCAGGACGAAGCGGCTGTCGAACCGCTGGGCGCTGCGCCGGCCCCGCAGCACATCCGCGGCCAGAACCGCCGGGGACGCCGCGCGCGGCGGGTAGGCCCCAGGCGGCGCCGGCTCAGGCAACGCGCCCGTAGGCGCCGTGGCGCGGCTCACGTCGGCGATGATCGGCCAGCGATAGAGCGGGTGCGCATCCAGTCGATTGGCATGCCCGGTCCACATGCCCGCCGCCAGACCCTGAGGTGGCGCGCGCGACACTGTGTCGGGCGGACCGATTGCGACCAGCACCTCGGCATCCTCCCGCTCGACCCCGGCGAAATCATCGGCGCGATCCAGCCCCATCAGCGCGGCGAGCGCCGCGCCATCCAGTCCGCCGACCACGCGCGCGCTCCAGCCAAGGACAGCGGCGGCATAGCGCAGCGCGCCCAGGGCATGGCCCAGGTCCAGTTGGCAATAGCGGAAGGCCCGCTCGCCATATTTCCACGCCTCGCGCCAATGAATGGAACTGAGCCCCACCCACAGCCCCGCCTCGGAACCGGCCGGCAGAACGGCGGCGCAGCGCTGCTCCAGGTCATGATCGCGGCTGAGATAATGGTGCACACCATCGGCCAGCCCGGCCACGCCGGCCGCCAGGACATAGGCTTCGGTGGGATGGAGATTGCCGCTGGACGGATTGCACCGCACCGCCCAGCGATCCGGCCCCAGTTCCTTCCACGCCGACACAGCCAGGGCCAGTTCGAGCAACTGCCCGACCGATGCCCGGGTCACCGCCGCCGGCGCCGGCGCATTTGAGCCACTCAGGTCGGCAAAGCCGGTGGCAGGGAGGGCGCCCAGTGGCAGCACCGTCCGCGCGCTGCCGGCGAAAACCCGGAACGGATCGGGCTGCATGTCCCAGTCCAGCGTCTCCGGACCGGCCGCATAGCGGGCGAGCGTGTGCGCGGTGCGGGCGTGATAGGCCAGCGGCAGCCCCGCCGCCTCTGCCGCTGCCCCCGGCTGCACAGCCGCCTCCGATGCGGCGCTGCCCGCTGGGGCAACCGGGCAGCCCGTCTCCGAGGCGCTCACGCCGGCTCCGGGCAGGTGCCTGCCGCGGGCCGGCTGCATCCCTCCGCACCGCCAGGGCGCCCACCCAGCAGGTCGGTGACCGGAGCCCGGTCAAAACCGGCACACCGCGCCCCGTCCGCCTCCACCAAGGGTCGGCGGATGAGCAAGGGATCATCCAGCATCAAGGCGAGCGCGGCGTCCCCATCCAGCGCCTCGGGCGACACCTCCCCGGCCTTGATGCGCGGGGCCGCCGGATTGAACCAGCTGGCCACCGGCGTCGATCCGAAAAAGCTGCGCAGGCGCGCTCCGGTCCAGGGCTCCGTGAGCAGGCTGCGCGCCTCCACCCGGTGCCCCGCCTGCTCCAGAAGCGCCTTCTGCCGGGCATTGGTGCCGCAGCCCGGCTTCTCATAAAACAGCACATGGGCCATGGCGCGGCCTTACTTGAACATGCCGAGTTGAATGAGCGGCGCCGCCCCGCCCCGCCCCAGGATGGTGTCGACCTTCTTGCGCACCGCCTCCAGGGTCAAAGGCTTCACCAAGGCCCCATGGGCACCGGCTTTCATGCCTTCCACCGCCACCGCCTCGTCGGCCTTGGCGCAGACGATGAGAATGCGCACGCCCGGAAACGCCGCGGTGATCTCGCCGATGATCCCGGTGCCCCGCTCCGCCAGATAGGAGACGCCCAGCAGCAGCACGTCGGGCTTCAGCCAGCCGACACCTTTCTCGAACGCCTCCTCAAGGCTGGCGATCTCGTGGGTTTCGATTTCATCGTGCAGCATGAATTGCAGCGCCGCGCGGGTGATCTCGTCGTGATCCACCACGAACACGCGCCGCTGGTCCACGGCCTTTGACGTCTCGACACCGATTTGCATGTGAGCCTCGCTGCAATGCCGCCGGGCCTCTCCGCCCGGGTCCGCAGGAGCCACAAGCAAGTTCCATTCCGTCCGTCGCTCAGCCGATGGCCCGCACCGCACACGCAGCGTTGCGCACGGTGCCGGCGATGCTCTTTCTGGGGCGCGGCCTGTTTCATGTCGGACAGGTCGGATCGCCCTGTCCGGTTCAGGACATCGGAGCCCATCGGGCGCGGACATCAAAAACATCAGCATTCCCAAGGCAATGCGGCTGACGACGCAAATGGCACGGTCGTTGCTGATGACTATCCTGCACGGCGAGTGAGGGCTGAGTACACGCAGACGCGACGACGAGCGATGTGCTCCTTCCCGTAACCGGCGAGCCTGTTTGTGAGCGAGGAACACACGTGCGGGTCCGCACGCAGTGATCATTGGCAATCGGTTCGAAGGAAACCCAGTCATGTCGTCACTACGACAAATCGCATTCTACGGTAAGGGTGGTATCGGCAAGTCCACCACCTCTCAGAATACTTTGGCGGCGCTCGCCGAGATGGGTCACAAGATCCTCATCGTCGGCTGCGACCCCAAGGCTGATTCCACCCGCCTCATCCTCCACGCCAAGGCCCAGGACACCATCCTCAGCCTGGCCGCTGCCGCCGGCAGCGTCGAGGATCTGGAGCTGGAAGAGGTGATGAAGGTCGGCTATCGCGACATCCGTTGCGTCGAGTCCGGCGGGCCTGAGCCCGGCGTCGGCT
>CALRNP020000305.1:0-5132 GCA_943369575.1 Azorhizobium sp. AG788
TAAGGCGAGACGCCGCGCGCGGCGACGCCGTGAGTGGCGGCGAACACCGCCACCATGGGCCGGTCGGCGGTGGGCATGGCCTTGCCCTGCCAGGTGGCCAGATGGATGGCGATCTCCTCCATCCGCCCCAGGGCGCCCGGCGGCTTCACCAACTGCCCCTGGCGCTCGCGCGCCGCATCGCCGGCAGCGGTGTCCGCCGCCGGCATGTTGGCGATGAGTTGGCGGATGTCGTCGAACGGAAGGCCGGTGGGGGTCTGGACGGGCATGGGCACTCGGAAGTCGGTTCAGGTGAAACGAAAGCGGCGCCGGAGACCCGGCGCCGCAGCATCACGTTCTGGCCGCGATCACTCCGCCGGGGCGGGGTGATCGGAGGCGGGATGGTCGGGCTCGTCGCTCTTCCGCCGTTCGGCGAAGGAGGCGATCCAGCGGGCGAGCACATAGAAGACCGGGGTGAACAGCAGGCCAAAGAAGGTCACACCGATCATGCCGGAGAACACGGCGGTTCCCAATGCCTGGCGCAATTCGGCGCCCGCACCCACCGCCCACACCAGCGGCACCACGCCGAGGATGAAGGCCAGCGAGGTCATGATGATGGGACGCAACCGCAGCCGCGCCGCCTCCACCGCCGCGGCCAGCCGTCCCTGCCCCTGATCCTCCAGTTGCTTGGCGAATTCGACGATCAGAATGGCGTTCTTGGCAGCAAGGCCGATCAGCACGATGAAGCCGACCTGGGTCAGGATGTTGTTGTCCATTCCCCGGAACAGCACGCCCAGCAGTGCCGCCACCAGGCACATGGGCACGATGAGCACCACCGCCAGCGGCAGGGTCAGGCTCTCATATTGCGCCGCCAGCACCAGGAACACGAACACCACACCCAACCCGAAGGCGAAGATGGCGGTGTTGCCCGCGCGCTGCTGCTGGAAGGCCAGCGTCGTCCACTCGTAGGCAAAGCCCTGCGGCAAGGTCTTGGCCGCCAGATCCTCCATGATCTTGATCGCCTGCCCCTGGGAATAGCCGGGGGCCGAGGTGCCATCCAGTTCCGCCGCCGGGTAGAGGTTGTAGCGCGGCACGCGATAGGGACCGGAGATGTCGTTCACGGTGGTGAACGACCCCAAAGGCACGGTATCGCCATTGGCATTGCGCACCCGGATGCTCAGCACATCCTTGACGTTGAGCCGGAACGCCGCGTCGGCCTGTACCTGTACGCGGAAGGTGCGGCTGAACAGGTTGAAGTCGTTCACATAGGACGAGCCGATATAGCTCTGGAGAGCGGAGAAGACATCGCTGATATTGACCTGGAGCAGTTGCGCCTTGGCGCGGTCAATATCGAGGAACACCTGGGGGGTAGAGGTCTCGAACAGCGAGTAGACCTGTTGAAGCCCCGGCGTCTGCGCCGCCGCCCCCATCATGGCATAGACCGCGCCGCGCAGGGCCTGATAGCCGGCACCGTCGCGATCCTCGATCATCATGCGGAAGCCCGCGGCGTTGCCGATGCCGTTGACCGGCGGCGGCTGCACCACGATGAGTTGGGCTTCCTGGATCGCCGCCACCTTGCGGAACAGCGCCTGCTGCACCGCAGTGGCGGTGCGGGTGGGATCGCCAGCGCGCTGGGAGAACGGCTCCAGGATCACGAACATGGCGCCCGCGTTGGGCGCGTTGGTGAAGGTGGCGCCGGAGAAGCCGACGATGTTGACGATATGGCCGACGCCGGGGGTGCCGAGCACCAGATCGGCGGTGCGCTTCATCACGTCTTCGGTCCGCGCCATGGCGGAGCCCGGCGGGAGTTGCGCAGCAATGATGAGATAGCCGCGATCCTGCTGCGGGATGAAGCCCTGCGGCGTGGTCACGAACAGATAGCCGCCGAAGGCCACGATGCCGGCATAGACGATCAGCACCAGCGCCACGATGCGCACCAGCCGCGACACCACCGCCGCATAGCCATTGCCCAGTTTCTCGAAGGCGCGGTTGAACAGCTTGAAGAAGCCCACAACCGGGCGGGCATACCAGGGATGCTGGTAGTCGCCATGGCGATGCGGCTTCAGCAACAGCGCGCACATGGCCGGCGACAGCGTCAGCGAGACCATGAGCGAAATCAGGGTCGAGCCGGCGATGGTCAGCGCGAACTGCTGGTAGAACTGGCCCGAAATGCCGGTAATGAAGGCGGTGGGAATGAACACCGACGACAGCACCAGCGAGATCGCCACCAGCGCCCCGCCCACCTCATCCATGGTGCGATAGGAAGCATCGCGCGGGGATAGCCCGGCCTCGATGTTGCGCTCGACGTTCTCGACCACGACGATGGCGTCGTCCACCACGATGCCGATCGCCAGCACCAGCCCGAACAACGACAGATTGTTCAGCGAGAAGCCGAACAGGCTCATGACGAAGAAGGTGCCCACCAGCGAGATCGGGATCGCCAGGATCGGAATGATCGCCGCGCGCCAGCTCTGGAGGAACAGCACCACCACGATCACCACCAGCACGATGGCTTCGAGGATGGTGTGGATCACCGCCTCCACCGACTGCGAGATGAACTCGGTGGGGTTGTAGTAGATGGCGTATTTCAGGCCCTGGGGAAACGACTTGCCCAGTTCCTGCATCCGCGCCAGCACGGCGTTTCCGGTGGCCAATGCGTTGGACCCCGGACGCTGGAACACGCCCAGCGAAATGGAGATGTCCTTGTCCAGATAGGAGGTGGAGGAATAATCCTGCGCGGTGATCTCCACGCGGCCCACATCCTTCAGCCGCACCAAGGCCGTGCCGGTCTGCTTGATCACCACATTGGCGAATTGCTCAGGATCCGAAAGCCGGCCCAGAGTTCGCACGGCGACCTGGAACGCCTGCTGCTGGGGGATCGGCGGCTGGTTGAGCACGCCGGAGGCCACCTGAACATTCTGCGCCTGCAGCGCGGACACCACTTCCGCCGAGGTCAGGTTCAGAGTCTGGAGCCGATCGGGATCGAGCCACACCTGCATGGCGTAGTCGCGGCCGCCGAACACGGTGATGGAGCCGACGCCATCGATGCGCGAGAGCACGTCCTTGATCTGGACGTTGGCATAGTTCGAGATGAACAGCGGATCGCGCGAACCGTCGGGCGAATAGAGGCTCACCACCATCATGATGTCCGGCGAGCTTTTCGCCGTCACCACGCCGATCTGCTGCACCTGGCTGGGCAGGCGCGGCTGGGCGATGGCCACCCGGTTCTGCACCTGCACCTGCGCGATATCGAGATTGGTACCGAGGTCGAAGGTGACCGAGATGGAGAAGCGACCGTCGGCGGAGGAATTGGAGGAGACATAGAGCATGCCCTCCACGCCGTTGATCTGCTGTTCGATGGGCGCGACCACGGTGTCAGCGACCGTCTCGGCGCTGGCGCCGGGATACTGGCCGCTGACGTTGATCACCGGCGGGGCGATCTCAGGATATTGCGCCACCGGCAGCCGCAGATACGACACCCCGCCCAGGATCATCACCACGATGGAGATGACGAAGGCGAAGATCGGTCGGTCGATGAAGAAATGTGAGAAGCGCATGGGGTCGCCTCCTCACTTCGCCGGAGCAGCAGCGGCACCGGCAGCCGGAGCGGCAGGTGCGGCAGCGGGCTTTTCCTCCTGCGGCGTGACCTTCACCCCGGGACGCACGCGCATCAGGCCGTTCACCACCACCACGTCATCCGCCGACAGGCCGGACTTGATAACCCGGCGCCCGTCCACGAGCGGACCCAGCTCGACGAACTTCATGGCGATGGTGTTCTCAGGCCCCACCACATAGACGAACTTGCGCACCTGCTCGGAGCCGATGGCGACGTCGGGAACGGTGAGCGCCTGATAGGGCTCGCTGGCGGCCAGACGAATGCGGCCGAACATGCCGGGACGGAACAGGCCGTTGGGATTGTCGAACAAGGCCCGGCCGCGGATGGTGCCGGTTTCCCGGTCCACCACATTGTTCAGGAAGTCGAGCTTGCCATGGTGGGCAAAGGTCTTGTCGTCGATCAGCTTGATATCGACCGGCGCCCCGGTGACATCGGCGCCATTCTTGCCGCGCTGGTAGCGCAGCAGCGAGGCTTCATCGAAGGTGAACTCGAAGCGGATCGGATCCGTGGACACGATCACCGCCAGAAGCGTCGGCGATCCACCCGTGCCGCCCAGCACGTAGTTGCCCACCGAGACCCGGCGATCACCGATGCGACCGCTGACCGGGGCGGTGAGCTGGGTGAAATCCAAGTCCAGCTGTGCGCTGGCAACGGCCGCCTCCTGCGCCTGAAGCGTCGCCGCAGCTGTGCGCTCCGTCTGGGTGCGCTGGTCGAAGGTCTGCTTGGAAATGGCGGTAGAGTTGCGGTCCTGCAGCAGGGTGCGGGCGCGCTCCAAATCGGTGGTGGCGAAGTCGAGATTCGCCTGGGCCAGTGCGAGGTTCGCCTTCGCCTGATCCAGGGCGATCTTGTAGGGCCGCTGGTCGATGGTGAACAGCAGGTCGCCCTTCTTCACCAACTGCCCGTCGGTGAAGTGAATTTCCGCCAGATAGCCCGGGATGCGCGCGTGCACGTTCACTTCGTCGATGGCGACGAAGCGGCCGACATATTCGTCATAGTCGGTGACAGTGCGGGGCTGCGGCTTGGCGACAGTCACCGTGGGCGGCGGAGGAGCGGCCTGCTGCTGCGGCTGGCCGCAACCGGCGAGCGACACAAGTACCAGGGATCCCAGAGCCACGAGCGCGAGGCGGGGCGAAACAAGCATAAAACAGCTCCGAAACCACGCCCCGCGGGACGCATCTCACTCTGATGGGGAAGACGGCGCCCCCCGCAACTGGCGAGCCGCCCTTTCCCAAAGGTCGATAGCACAGCTTGCCGCGATGCAAAATGGCCGCGGGGGCATCAAACCTTTGCCGGAGGCCGCGGCAAGCGCCGACCGACCAGCCCGGCCGCGAAGCCGCGTCCCAGCAATACCGCAACGGCAAGGAGATAAGCGCTGCCGCCGACGGCAATCACCAAAGCCAACATCACTTCATCGCGACCAGCGGTCATGCCCGCCGTCAGCACGCGCGCCGCATGGCCGCCCCCGAACAGGGCAGCGGCCAGCACGAGGGCACAGGCGCCGAGTCGCAGCAGATGCCCCCACAAGGCCGCATCGCCCACG
>CALRNP020000306.1:0-5113 GCA_943369575.1 Azorhizobium sp. AG788
GATGTCGAGGCCGGCTTTCTTGGCCTGGCTCTCCACCATCTTCATGTCGTCGGCTACGAACATGGGCAGGAACCCGATGCCGAAGCCGATGCCGATCTTTACCTGGGCCTGGGCGATTGCCGGCACAGTCGCGGCCAGCATTAGCGCAAGGGGAATGGCGCGCGTGAGCGTCTTGAACATGACATTTTCTCCCGGACTTATCTTGTTTGCGCCGTTGGCGTTCGGCGGTGTTCTTCAAAAGAAGACCTTAAGTCTTCTGGTCACGTCAGGCTTGGATTTCCTTCTGGCGCCTGGCTTGCAGGTGTCGCCGGAACTGTCGGCGCCAGAGGCATGGCCAGCACCACGATCACCGGCCGATTGGTCTTGTTCTTCAGCGCCCGCGGCTCGTTGGGCGCGATGCGGCAGCTATCCAACGGATTGAGCAGGCTTTCGCCGTCCGGCGTCTCGACGGTCAACTGTCCTTCGATCACCAGATAGATCTTCTCCAGTGGCGAGGCGCTGGACGTAATGTAGCCGCCGGGCAGGATCTGCGACATGCCCATCCACAAGGTGTCGCTGGGACCAGCCTCTCTGCCTTGCAGGTACAAGCAGCGCATGTCGTGATGCTCGGCGGGATAATAAGCGGGAGCGTCCGCAAGGCGGGTCAGGTGCATCTATGCCTCCGAGGGCTTGAGGACGATGCGGTCCCGCGCCGAGCCCATCACCGCCATGTAGGCCTCTTTTGCGGCCTCCAGGGGGTAGATTGCGTGGGGCAGGATCGGGAACGGCTTGAGGTGGCCGCTGGCAAATCCAGGGGCGATCTCCCGCAGCACCGCGCCGCTGTCGGGCGAGGACAAGGCCAGCGTGTCGATGCCGACATAGGTATGCCGACCGCGATAGAATTCGAACACGTTGAACTGGACGATCTTGTCCACGGCCGAGATCAGGATCTGGCGTCCCATGATGGCGAGAGACTTGTGCGCCTCCTGGAAGAAGGGATCGCCCACGGTATTGAACACGATATCGGCGCCGTGGCCTTCGGTCAGCCGCCGCACTTCGGCGGCGACGTCGCCGGCGGCGGCGTTTACCACCTCCACCGGCGCCGAGGCATGGCCGGCATAGGCTTCCTCCTTGCGGACGACGCCGATGACGCGGGCGCCGAGCCAGGTGGCGATCTGGGTCGCCGCCTGGCCCACCTTGCCGTTGAGGCCCATCACCAGCACCACATCGC
Organism: Azorhizobium sp. AG788; assembly: GCA_943369575.1. GTDB lineage: Bacteria > Pseudomonadota > Alphaproteobacteria > Rhizobiales > Xanthobacteraceae > Azorhizobium. The sequence goes on from CALRNP020000306.1 coordinate 1,211, forward strand.
CCGCCTTGGGCAGGCCGGCGCGGCGATAGCCCTCCCTGGCGGTCACGAACGGCACGCCGATGCCGGCCGCTTCCACGGCCGAGATATGGGACGGCTTTTCCACCAGCGCATCAGCCTCCACCACCAGATGCGAGGCGTGGGTGCCATCGCGCCGGATGCCGAGGTCGCCGGAGGAGCCGAACACCTCTCGGCCGATCCATTCGGGGGGCCCGTCGATGACACGGCCGGCATAGTCGCGGCCCGGGGTCCGGGGGAACACCGCATAGGGCATCATGCCGATGGCGGCCTTCACATCGGACGGATTGACGGCGGCGGCGGCGATCTTCACCAGCACATCGCCGGGGGCGCGGCGTGAGAGGCCGCGCGTCTCCACCTGCGGGGCGATGCGGTCCGCGGTCTCTGCCTTGGCGTGGAGGCGCAGGCAGCGCGCCTCAACGACCTGCGCGGCGGTTTCAAAGCTCGGTGACAAAGCGGTCATCGCTTGATCCTTCACGCCAACTACGCCGCATCCGCCAGCCGGGTCGGCAGGCCGAGCATCTCTCGTGTTTCCCGGGGGGAGGCGATCTGCGCGCCGATGTCCTGGGCCATGCGGCGGGCCTTCTCCACCATCGCGGCATTGGAGGGCGCCAGTTCGCCCTTCGACAGATAGACAGCGTCTTCCAGTCCCACCCGCATGTGGCCACCGGCCAGATAGGATTGCGCGGCCATCTGGAACGCACTGCGGCCGACGCCGATGGCGGTGAAATGAGCATCCGCCGGCAGCATGCCGCGGGCATAGAGCACGGTCTCGGGGCTGGGTTGGAAGCCGTAGCGGACGCCCATGACGAAGGAGCACAGCACCGGGCCGCTCAAGGTGCCGTCCGCCAGCAGCGCATGCATGAGCGCTATGTCGCCGGAATCGAACAATTCGATCTCCGGCCGCACCCCCGCCTCGCGGATCACCTTGGCCATGCGGCGCACATTGGCGGGCGTGTTGATGACCACCTGGCCGCCGGAATTCATGGTGTTGAGGTCCAGCGTGCAGATGTCCGGCTTCAGCGCGCTCACGTGGGTCACCCGCTGCTCCGGCACCACCAAGGTGGTGCCGGGGCCGGCGACCTTCGGATCATCGGCGGAGGGCACGAAGCGTCCGCCGGGGCCGGTGGTCAGGTTGAGGATGAGCTGCGGATTGCGGGCGCGGATGCGCTCGACCACGTCGCGATAATAGTCCAGTTCCATGGAGGGCGCCCCGGTCTTGGGATCGCGGACATGGATATGGACGATGGCGGCTCCCGCTTCGGCGGCGCCGAGGCAGGCGTCGGCGATCTCTTCCGGCGTGATCGGCAGATGCGGCGTCTGGTCCGGCGTCGTGAGGTTGCCGGTGACGGCGCAGGTGATGAAGATCTTGTCGCGGGGCGTGTGCATGGTCGGGCTCATAGGGCGCGGCCTCCGTCCACCACCAGGACCGAGCCGGTGGAAAATCCCAGATGGGTGGCGCAGGCCAGGATGGCCGCTGCCACGTCGTCGGCGCTGGCGATGCGCTTGAGGGGAATGGTGGCCGAGACCTTGGCGTTGAAGTCCGGCCCGCGGCCCGGCACGAAGCCGGTGTCCACCACGCCGGGCGAGACCGCCAGCACGCGAACCTCCGGCGCCAGCGCACGGGCCAGGGACTTGGTCATGACATCGATGCCGGCTTTGACCGCGCAATAAGCGATGCTGGAGCCGACCCCATTGGCGCCGGCAATGGAGGACAGCGAGACAATCAGCCCGTCACCGGAGGCCTTCAGCAGCGGGGCAAACGTCCGCACGGTGGCGAACTGGCCGCGCCAGTTCACCTGGAACATGCGGTCGATGAGATCGTCGTCCAGCGCGTCCAGATCCGCATGGGGGACAGGCTTGGTGAAGCCGGCGCTGTTCACCAGGATATCGAGGCGGCCATAGGTGGCGGTGATGGCCTCGCGCAGGGCCAGCAGCGTGGCGGTGTCGCCGACGTCGGCGGGGAAGGCCGCATGGCCTTCGCCGGGCAAGCCGGCAACCAAGTCCCGTGCCGCGTCAGCCTTGACGGCACCGGGGCGATGGGTAATCGCCACCCTGGCGCCAGCCTCGGCAAACATGCGCGCGGCGGATGCTCCGATGCCGCCGGCGCCGCCGACGATCAGGGCCACCTTGCCCGCCAGGGAGAGAGGATAGGTCATGCGTACGCTCACTTGATGGGCGGGAAGGGGAGCTTGGCCACGCCCGGCTCCATGACGAAGGTGTAGTTGAGCGTGTACCAGGGTCCGGTCACGTCGGGCGCCGGCGGCAGGCCCGTCGCATGGCGCTCGTAGTGGCCGATGAGGTGACGGGTGACGCCGAACACCACGTCGCTGTCCAGTCGCTCGTCGTCATCGACGAACACCTGCGTCACCAAGGTCTTGAACCCTTCCCGGAAGCCCAGGAAGTGGATATGCGCAGGGCGGAAGGGGTGGCGCTGCTGCGCCCGCAGGATGTCGCCCACCGGGCCTTCGGTGGGCACCGGATAGCCGGCGGGCTTCACCGAGCGGAACGAGAAGTAGCCCTGCGCGTCGGTGAGGAACTTGCCGCGCAGGTTCATGTCCACCTGCTCGGGATCCTGGTTCTCGTAGAAGCCGACAGGAGAGGCATGCCAGACGTCCATTTCCACGCCGGGAATGGGAGCCCCTTGCGGATCGAGCACGCGGCAGGTCACGAACAACGGGTCACCGGGCGTGGCGCAACGCACGATGGAGGCGCCGTTCTCGGTGCGCGGCGAGTGCATGCGCCAGAACGGCCCCAGCAACGCAGAGGCGGTTTCGGTGGCGCCGGCATTGCCATTGTTGAGCAGGCACACCAGCGTCGAGAAGCCGAGCACGTCAGCCAGCAGGATGCCCTCGTTATGGCTGTCGTTGGTCGCTTGGCCGACCCGGTTCAGGAAGGCGATCGCCAGGTCATATTCCGCCTCGGTGAGCTTCACCTCGCGGGCGAAGGCGTGGAGATGGCGCACCAGCGCCTCCATCACCGTGCGCACCCGCTCCGATGGGGCGCCGGCCATGGCGGCGAGCACCACGCCGGTGAGGTCTTCTTCGCGTTCGATAATTCCTGATCGCGCATCGGCGACCACCGCCAAGCGTGCGGCCTCCATCATGGCGTCCTCCCAATGATTGTTTTTACAATCGATTGCAGGCAGGCTCTACAATCGATTGCAGCTTGTCAATCGCAATCTGGAGGATCAGGGTCGCAAAGGATCGCCCTCACGCAGAATCGATGGATCAGTGCGAGGCGGCGGACAGGATATGACGGACGAAATGGCGCCTTCTCCCCCCATCACCCTGAAGCGGCTTGCCGAAGTCACCGGCGTCCATCCGTCCACGGTCTCGCGGGCGCTGAATGAGAAGACGCGCCATCTGGTGGCGGCGGAGGTGGCGGAGCGGATCCTGGCGGCGGCGCAGACCCTGGGCTACACACCCAATCGCTTGGCCGCCAGCCTGCGTACCGGGCGCTCGCGGCTGATCGGGGTCATCCTGCCGGACATCGCCAATCCGGTCTTCTCGCCCATCCTGGGTGGCATCGCCGAGGTTCTGGCCGCCAGCGGCTATTCGCCGGTGGTGGCCGATGCCGGCGACGACATCTCGCTGCAGACCTCGTTCGTGGACAATCTCATCAATCATCAGGTGGATGGCTTGATTTTGGCCACCGTCACCCGCGAGGACGGCGTGGTGGGGCACTGCTTGGCGCGGGGGGTGCCGGTGGTGCTGGTCAACCGGTTCGAGCAGCGCGGGCGGGTGTCGGCGGTGGTGTCGGACGATGCCGCCGGTATGTGTCTGGCGGTGGACCATGTGGTGGCGCAGGGTCATCGGGTGATCGGCCATGTGGCCGGCCCGCGCCATCTCTCCACCGGCGAACTTCGGCGTGGCGGCAATGTGGCGG
>CALRNP020000307.1:0-5112 GCA_943369575.1 Azorhizobium sp. AG788
GCCACGAGCTCGCCAATCCTGTCGACGCGGGAGAACCTCGCCTTCCTGCAATAGACCTCAGGCTCCACCTCCACCCCCAAGGGGGTGATGGTCAGCCACGGCAATCTGCTCAACAATCTGGAGATGATGCGGGTTCGCTTCGGCAATACCGCGCGATCGACCCATGTGAGCTGGATCCCGCTCTATCACGACCTCGGCCTGATCCTGAACCTGCTGGAGCCGCTCTATCTGGGCGCCACCTGCGTGCTGATGACGCCGTCCGGCTTCATGCACCGGCCGCTGAACTGGCTGCGCGCCATCCATCATTACCGGGCCGAAGTGGCCGCGGCGCCGAACTTTGCCTACCACCTGTGCGTGGATCGCTTCCGCCCGGACCAGATGGAGGGGGTCGATCTCAGCGGCTGGAAGGTGGCGGTGAACGGCGCCGAGCCGGTGCGCGCCGTCACCATGGCCCGCTTTGCCGAGACCTTCGCTCCCTATGGCTTCGATGCCCGCGCGCTCCAGCCCACTTATGGTCTGGCGGAGGCCACCCTGGTGGTGAGCACCGCCGCCCGTGGCAGCGGCGTCACCGTGAGCGAGGTGAGCGCCCATGCCTTGCAGGACCGCCGCATCGCCCCGGCCGAGCCGGGCGACAGCCAGTTGATCGTCAGTTGCGGCCCCGCCGTCGACGGGGTGGCACTGGCCATCGTCGATCCGGTGAGCCATCGACGCGCGCCCGAGAACCGGATCGGCGAGGTCTGGGTCCAGGCCTCAACCGTGGCGGGCGGCTATTGGCGGCGGCCGGAGGAGAGCGCCGCCACCTTCCAGGCCCGCATCCTGGATGAAAGCGGCACAGCAGAAGAGGACGTGTGGCTGCGCACCGGCGATCTCGGGCACCTGGATGCCTTGGGCCACCTCTATCTGGTGGGCCGCCTCAAGGACGTTCTCATCATTCGCGGCGTCAATCACTATCCGCAGGACATCGAGGCCACCGTCTCCGACAGCCATCCGGCTCTGCGGCGGGATTTCGGCGCCGTGTTCAGCATCATGGACGCCAATGGCACCGAGCAGGTGATCCTGGTGCAGGAGGTGGAACGCACCCAGCGCCACGCGCTGGCCGCGGATGAGGTGATCGCCGCGGCCAAGGCGGCGGTGGCGAACAATCACGAGGTGGCGCTGCACAAGGTGGTGCTGATCCGCCCCGGCACCATTCCCAAGACCACCAGCGGCAAGATCCAGCGCAATCTCACTCGCCTGCGCTGGCTGGACGGCTCGCTCGAGCTGTGGAGCGCAACCCGCGAGAGCGCGGCGCAGGACGCATCTTCAGACTGAGGCTGCCACCCTGCGTTGAGGCCGGCACCAGCCCTGCACGCATCGGCGCGCGGGAAGACCACGGGCGAAAAGAATGTGTTAGAGCATCTGCGCGATTCCACCGGACCCGGCGCCTGCGGCCGAGTCTGGCCGGATCGGTGCATAGGATTGAGAGTGACGAGGTCACCCCTTCAGGCATGTTCACCTGAGCGGATCTGACCGCGTCCCGACAGCGGAATGCCCATGGCCACTCACGCCGAGATCGAGACCTTCTGCCAGGAGCGCCTCTCCAGTCTGCTGGACATCGAGACATCCCGCATCACGCCCGAGACCACGTTCGCGAGCCTGGGCCTGGATTCCGCCATGGCGGTCCATTTTGTGCTGGAGGCGGAGGACTGGTTCGGCGTGGAACTCTATCCCGCCGTCACCGCCGACTATCCGACCGTCGGCGCCTTTGCCGGCCATCTGGCACAGTTGCTGACCTGAGCCGATGCGCGCCTCCGTATGCGGGGTCGCCATGGCGGCCGCTGGCCTCCCCCAGATCTCCCGCGCAATTGTCTGCGGCCTGCAATCATGAAGCGTGATCCTGAGGGGCACGCGCCCGATACCTCTGCAGCCCTGGACCTGAGCCCGCATACACAGCGCCTGCTCCAGGAGCCCGTGGTGGTGCTGCTGCTGCGCCTGTCCTGGCCCAACCTCCTCATCATGCTGGCGCAGGCGTCCACTGGCCTGGTGGAGACCTGGTGGCTCTCGCACCTGGGCACCGACGCCCTGGCGGGCATGGCCCTGGTGTTTCCGGCGGTGATGATGATGCAGATGATCGCCGGCGGCGCCATGGGCGGCGGCATTTCCTCGGCCATCGCCCGCGCCCTGGGTGCAGGACGGCGCGCGGATGCCGACGCCTTGGTGCTGCACGCGGTGCTGATCAATCTCGGCATTGGCCTCGTGTTCAGCGCAGTGATGCTGACCTTCGGACGCCCGATCTATGCGGCGCTGGGGGGCGAGGGCGGCGCGCTGGATGCCGCCATGCGCTATTCCAATGTGGTGTTTGCCGGGAACCTGTTCCTGTGGGTGATGAATGCGCTCTCCAGCGTCATTCGCGGCACCGGCAACATGCTGATTCCCGGCCTCGTCATCTGCGTCGGCGCCGCGCTACTGGTGCCGTTGTCGCCGCTGCTGATCTTCGGCCTCGGTCCCCTGCCCGGCCTCGGCATTGCCGGCGGCGGGGTGGCGCTGGTCCTCTATTATGTCTGCGGCACCGCCTTCCTGGGCTGGTACGTGCTCTCCGGGCGCAATCTCGCCCGGCTGCACCGCGCCCGGCTCCAGTGGCCGCTGTTCCGCGACATCCTGCGGGTGGGGGCGGTGGCCGCCATCACCTCGGTGCAGACCAATCTCACCATCGCTCTGTCCACCGGCCTGGTGGGCGAGGCGGCGGGTGTCGATGCGGTGGCCGGCTTCGGCACCGGGGCGCGGCTGGAATATCTGCTGGTGCCGCTGGTGTTCGGCATCGGCGGGCCGCTGGTGGCGCTGGTGGGCACCAATATCGGCGCCGGCCATCGGGATCGGGCCATGCACATCGCCATGGTGGGAGCCGGCATTACCTTCGCCATCGCGGAAACCATCGGGCTGGCCGCGGCGATCTGGCCCGCCGCCTGGTTGGGCCTGTTCAGCCATGATGCCGGCATGATCGAGACCGGCTCGGCTTACTTGCAAATTGTCGGGCCAGCCTATGGTTTCTTCGGCCTGGGCATGGCGTTCTACTTCGGCTCGCAGGGAGCCGGGCGGTTGTTCTGGCCGCTGGTGGCCGGTTTTCTGCGGGTGCTGGTGGCCATCGGCGGCGGCTGGCTGGCCTTGCGCCTGACCGGATCGCTGACCGCGCTGTTCATCGCGCTGGCGTCGGGACTGGTGGTCTACGGGCTGGTGCTGGCGGTGGCGGTGCGCTCCGGCGCATGGTTCCAAGGGCGGCCGAGCGAGAGCGCGATCCGCTCGGTGAATCGCCCGCTCATAGATGGATAGAGAGCAGGCTATCCGGCCCTGCCAAGGATAGGCCACGGCACAGCATCCTGCGCTTCGGCGCGGCAGCGTTTCCTTGGCTACACTTTATTTGGATAATCGCGGCTACACTCGATCCTGCCACAGTTCGAAGCTACCCCGCGTCATCCGCCCTTCAGGGTTGGAACCAGGACGGAGCCACATATGGAAAGCGCCCGCGTTCATCTCTACCAGTTCGCCTCCGGCGCCCAATGGGCCCCCGGCGACAGCGTGGAGGCCTATCTGCGGCAGTTGATGGACCTCGACATGGGGACCACCCCGCGGGCGGACCGGATCGCCACGCTCACCCTCTTCCTCGACGAAGCCTTCCAGCTCGCCCATTCCGTGGGCTGGACCGGCCACGTCCGCGAAGCCCCGCAGATGTTTGCCTTGCCCGGCCTGCCCGCCGAGGAGCAAGTCTACATGGTGGCTTGGGAGCAGGATGACGGCGTGGCCTTTGCCGCCGCGCCCTATCCGCTGCCGTGGCTGGAGGCCAAGGCCAGCCGCTATACCGACAGCAGCCGCGCTGTGCCCGCCTCCCCGCGCGTGGAGGACCGCGCCCCTCTCCCTTTTGACCCGGCGCCAGCCGCCGCCCCGGCCCGGGCGGAAGAGCTGGATCCATTCGACGAGTTCGTGCGTCGCGGCGAGGAAGCCGCCCGCCTGACCCGCGAGCCGGCCGCGGCCGGGGAAGAGCGCGAAGCCGCTCCCTCCCGTCGCTTCTTCTGAGGGATCCCCGCGCCGAGCGCCTGAAAGCGCCCGGCGCGGGACCTCGGCCGGTGTGAACGGTCAAAACGTGCTCACACCAGGCGCAAGGTTGGCCGACGGCGCTGGGCGGTGATCCAGCGGCCATCGGCGTTGCACAGGCCCATGCCGAGGGCAAAGCCGGCCGCATCCAGCATGGCCTTGACCATCGACAACCGTGCCCGGCCGCCGCCCTGGGGCAGATGCAACAGCAGCCAGCCACCCTCGCGAAGCATGAAGCGGCTGCGGGCCATGATGCGGTCCAGATCCGCTGCTGCCGGCAGGCATTCCACGATCAAGGCATCGGCGGCGCCATGGGCGACGCAATCCAGGCTGCGGGGCGCGCAGCCCACATTGATGAAGCCCGCGCGCCAGAGATCCAGCGCCAGCGACAGGCTATCGCGCCCGACCACCACGATATGATGCTGCGGGCGCAGGCGCGCCGTGACAGCCACATCGCCCAGGCCCGCCAGGCGGGATGCGGTGCCAAGGGGCGCGGCCGGTTCGAGCGGGTCTTCGGAGCGGGCCTGTTCGGCATCCGCGCGGTAAAAATCAACGGCAAGGGGCATGGTGCCTCCCAAGGGACAGATCGGCGCACCACAGCGCGGCGCCCGACCCGCAGGAGAATGGGCGCCCCGCCATAAGCCCGCCATCGGGAAGCAGGCCGCCGGAGATAAGCCCGCCATAAGGGGCGCCGCCCAACACGGACGCGCGATTTGGCAACCCGCGCACTGGAGGCGGAGCGAATCCCGGTTTAGATGGGAGCGCTAAATGCGGATTCGCGCCCCCTTGATCCGGCTCCCGACCCGCTGCCTCACTCCGGAGCGCGCATGCCCGCGACCGCCTTGCCCCGACATGTGCTGATCCCGCTGATCGTCGCCTGCGCGCTGTTCATGGAGCAGGTGGATTCCACCGTTATCTCCACCTCGCTGCCGGCGATTGCCGCCTCGCTGCATGACGATCCGGTCTCGCTCAAGCTGGCGCTGACCTCCTATCTGCTGAGCCTGGCGGTGTTCATTCCGGCCTCGGGCTGGGCGGCGGATCGGTTCG
>CALRNP020000308.1:0-5085 GCA_943369575.1 Azorhizobium sp. AG788
ACGATCGCCGGGCGCGCCAGCGGCAAGGCGATGCGCAGGAAGGTGCGCCAGCGGCCGGCGCCGAGCGTGCGTGCCACTTCCAAAGCGGCAGCCGATTGCACCAGGAAACTCGCCCGCGCGGAGAGATAGACATAGGGATAGAGCACGACGCTCAGCACGAAGATACAGCCGCCGGTAGAGCGCAGGTCCGGAAACTGGAGGCCCCGCGGGCTGGAAATGCCCAGCAGGAACCGCACCGTGCTCTGCACCGGCCCCAGCGGGTGCATCACGTCCAGATAGCAATAGGCCACGATATAGCTGGGCACCGCCAGCGGCAGCAGCAAGGCCCAGTCGAGCAGGCGGTGGCCGGGAAAGCGGCAGGTGGACACCAGCCAGGCGCAGGGCACGGCGATGGCGGTGGTCAGCGCTCCCACGCCGAGCATCAGCAGCAGGGTCTGCTGGAGCGCGACGGGGAGGACGTTCTCCAGCAGGTGCGGCCACAGATCGCCGGACCCTTGCGCCGCGATCTCCACCAGCGCCGCCACCGGCAGCAGCACCAGGCCCGCCACCAAAGCGGCGGCGGTCAAAAGGATCCCGCCCCGCCGCCGCATCGACCGCGCGGGGCGGGCCGCGAGCGGCGGCAGGGCGAGATCGGTCACGTCAGGCAGGGCTCAGTTATCGAAGCCGACCTTGTCCATCAGCTCGCTGGCCTTCTTGCGGGCCCTGGCAATGTCCACCAGGGACACCGGATCGACCTTCAGCGGGCCCAGTGCGCCGATGATGGGATCGACGCTGGCGGTGGAGAGCACCGGATATTCCATGTTCTGCTTGGCATAGACCGCCTGCATCTCTGGCGAGACGGCGAATTCCAGCAGCTTGACGGCATTGGCCTTGTTCGGGGAGTTCTTCGCCACCGCGGCGCCGGAGACGTTCACATGGGTGCCGCCACCGACAAATGTGGGCAGCAGCACCTCAATGCCGTCGCCCCACTTCTTCTGGTCGGGGCCGCCCTGGCCCGAGCGCATCAGGCCCACATAATAGGAATTGCCGACGGCGAGATCACAGATGCCGCCGAGCACGTCGCGCGCGCCTTCGCGATCGCCGCCGGTGGCCTTGCGGGCGAGATTCGCCTTCAGGCCGCGCAGCCAGGCTTCGGTCTTGGCTTCGCCGTAGTGGACGATATACGCGGCGGTCAGGCCGATATTATAGGGATGCTGTCCGGAGCGAATGCAGATCTTGCCCTTCCACTTGGGATCGGCGAGATCCTCATAGTGGAAGTTGGTCAGCTTGGCTTGGTCCTTGGCCGCATAGATGAGGCGGGCACGGAGCGAGAGCGCGAACCAGTTGCCGGCGGGATCACGCAGATTGGCGGGAATGGCGGCGGCGAGCGTGGCGCTGTCCACCGGCTGGGTCACGCCGGCATCCACGACGTCCAGCAGGTTGCCAACGTCAACGGTCATCAGCACGTCGGCGGGGGAGGCGGCGCCCTCGGCCTTCACCCGCTCGGCGAGGCCGTCCTTGACGAACACGCTGTTCACGGTGATGCCCGTGGCCTTGGTGAAGGCCTCGAACAGCGGCGCGGCCAGGGCCGGCTCGCGGGTTGTGTAGACGTTCACGATCTGCTCGGCGGAGGCCGGAACCGAGAGCAGGGTGGCGGCGGCGCAGGCTGCGAGAAAGAGCCGGCGGCTCGTTGGACGGTGCATGAGCGTCTCCCTGAAAACTTCAGCGCAGGCCCACCAGGCGCAGCGTAGGGCATGCCCTAACGAGAGGCTCCGGTACCGTCAACGAAACGGTGCGTGAGATCAAAAGGTTGGAACAAGTACAAAGAGTGGCTCTGCCTCCCGGCGGCATAAAAAAGCCCGGCGCGAGGCCGGGCTTTTCTCAGATCGGGAGCGAGATCAGTGCTCGTCCATCTCGCCGATATGGTGCTGGGCGTAAAGTTGCACGCCGAGCTTGTCGACCAAGTCGAGCTGGGTTTCCAGGAAGTCGATATGGCCTTCCTCGTCCGTCATCAGCTCTTCGAACAGGTCGCGGGTGGGGAAGTCCTTGACCGAGTGGCAGTAAGCGGCAGCTTCCTGATAGAGCGCACGGGCTTCCTGCTCAGCGGCGAGATCGGCTTCGAGGATCTCCTTCACGTCCTGGCCGATCCGCAGCGGGTCAAGCACTTGGAGGTTGGGGAAACCGTCGAGGAAGATAATGCGATCGACGAACTTGTCGGCGTGGACCATCTCCTCGATGGACTCGGCGCGCCACTTCTTGGCCAGGACCTTGTAGCCCCAATTTTCCAGCATGCGGTAATGCAGCCAGTATTGGTTAATCGCCGTCAGTTCCGAGCGCAGCCCCCGATTGAGGTACTCGATAACCTTCTGATCGCCCTTCATGTGGGTCTCCCTTGACGGCTGGAGCCGCCATCCAACAAGCCTGGAAATACAGTTAGACTAATTCTAAACTGGCTGCAACGCCGATCCGCATCAACGGCGCAGTTGTCTCACTCCGCAGCGAGCATGCGTGTGGACAAGTTAGCTGCCGGGCAGGCGGAAGGACAGGCGGCACAGGCATTGGCCTGTACCTGGTCCAAAATGGCCTTGATGGTGCGCGCGCAGCGACCGCACTGGGGCGAGCAACCCAGGCAACGGTAAACCTGCCCCGGAGAGGTCACGCCTTCCGTCGCCGCCAGGGCGTCGCGCACCTGGGTGTCGGAAAAGACGTTGCATGAGCAGACAATCATGGTGCGGCCCGGTGATCGCTAGATTAGATTGCTTCTAAAGAACCTCATTTACTGTTCATTTCTCGCAGATCAGGCCCATCCTCGTCAATGCCGCGGGATGTGACACAGGGCACCACAATGTTCGTTTTTAAGTGATGAGCCGTTCTTTTGATGTATTCCATTCTACCTAACGCTGTTGCGAGATGAATACAGCGCCCGGCTGTTCGCACCCTGCACGCGGCCAAGAGAGTGCGGTGCCGGCCCATCGCAACGGATCAGGTTTGGCGGCTGCGGGCGGCTTGCTCAGCGGGGCAGCCGCAACTGGACCTGCATACCCACGTCGACGCCGCGCGCGAAGCTCAAGCTGCCGCCCTGCGCCCGCACCAGCATGGCCAGATGGGCGATGCGGAACGGCCGGCCGGCGCGGGTGAAGCGGTCCGAGGTGGCCGCTTGCCGCGTGAGGTCCAGCGCCTGTGCGATCTCGTCTTCCGCCAAGGCGGGGCCACCATCGCGAATCTGAATGAGGGCGACGGAGGCATCCGCGCAATCGTCCGCCAGCGTCACGATCACCTGGCCTTCAGCCGGAGTGGAGGCCAGCGCTTCGTCCAGGATCATGCGCAGGATACGGGCCAATGCCGGGGCGTCGCACCGCGCCGCCACATGCTCGTCCACCGAGGAGCGCAGCAGGACACGCCGCCGCTGCGCCGCCGCGGCAGCGTGGGAGAGCGCCTCCTCCACGATGGGGCCCAGCAGGATGAGGTCGGCCGACGCGGACGGCAGCACGGTGAGGCCATCGAGATCGGTCAGCACCGTCATCAGCACTTCGCCGGCGGCGGCTGCGGATTCCGCCTGCCGCAGATAGCGGGCATTGCCCACCGGGCCAAAAATGCCGAGCTTGACGCTTTCGACGAACGCCAGCACTGCCGTGAGCGGATCGCGCACGTCGTGGGAGATCCGCCGCGCCAAGCCGTCCAGGCGCGCGGCGTGTCCCTCGGACACGGCTGCTCCGGGCAGATCCGCGGGCAGGGGAAGCGGCGCCATATCCGCGTCCGACAGCGGCCGCATCACCAGGCAGAAGCGCGTGCCGGCTTCGCCGGTGGGGGCGAGGGCGGCTTCCACGGGAATGCGGGTGCCAGACCGATGCCGCAGCACCAGATGCCCCTGCTGCAAGCCAATGTCCGGGCTGACGGTGGCACGGTCCAGCATGGCGACGGCTGGCACATGGCTCTCCTGCGCCAGCAGAAGGGTGAAAGGCTCGTCCTCCACATCCGCGGTGGCGAAGCCGGCAACGTCGGAGGCGGCCACGTTCGCGGCCTCCACCACGCCGTGGCGATCCAGCAGCAGCACCGGGAACGGCACGAAATCCAACGCCTGACGCCGCGCTGCCGCCCGCTCCTCCCGGAGCAAGCCCGCCGCTTCCGCCTTCGCAACCGCGGGGACGGCCAGGGGATCGCTCGGCGCGGCCGTCGGCTCACCGGCTTCCGGCGCCGGGTGCGCCGGGTGCGCCGGGGCAACGGCGCCCTCGATGGAACGGATCACATGCACCAGAGCCGGACGGCCGTTCCAGGGTGAGGACACCAGCCGCACTTCCACCGGCAGGCGGTCGCCGTCCAGCGATTCGAGATCGAGCCCACTGGTGCTGCTATCGCGCACGAGGCGCGGCGCCAGGCCGCCGGCGGCGATGAACGCGGCGGTGTCCTTGATGCCAAGCCAGCCCAGCAGGGTCTTGTTGGCCCGAACCGTGGCACCGCCCTGCTGCACGACGATGCCGATGGGCAGCCGGTCCAGCAGTTGCTCCTCGCCCTCGCGCTGGTCGGCGGGGGCAGGCGGGTTGGCTGCGGGCGAGACCGCGGGCGCCACCATCTGCGGCTCGGCCGTTTCCGGAGAGATGCGCGGGGCAGTGGGGAGCTGCATGCCAGCCGACGCCTGTTCCCGCTCAGGCTCAGGCTCAGGCTCAGGTGCCTCAGAACCCAGCGCGGAAGCTTCGAATGAACCGGCAGCGCTGTGCCGATCAGCCTCCAAGTCAACACCGACCATATCAAAATCGACCGGCTCAATGTCGTCCAAGGCGGCATCCTCAAGGTCGACATCCCCAAGGTCAGCCTCATCGATGTCGAATTCAGAGCCTCTGTCGGCGTCCGTGCGGGTGGCCTGGGGTGGCGCCAGCGCCGCGGGCTTAGGCCATTCCTCGATGGCTTCGGCCAGAGTGCGGGCAATCTCGTGAAAGGCGGAGCGCTCGCGCGGGCTCAGGGCCCCGCTGCGCAGTGGCACCACGTTGAAGCCTTGGGTCTCGACATCACCCTCGGCCATGTCCGGCTCGGCCGGGGGCGCGGCGCGTCGAGCATCGTCCTCGTCGCCCCACAGCATGCCGAATCCGCGTGTGCCAAGCCGGCGGCGGG
>CALRNP020000309.1:0-5060 GCA_943369575.1 Azorhizobium sp. AG788
GAAGGACGTCTGCACGTCGCGCGAACGGTTGGGCGTGGATGGCCGGGACAAGCCCGGCCATGACGAGCGGTACGAAAGCCGCAATGGCAGAAATTCCCACAGGGAACGCAAACCACCCCCAACCTTAAGCCTACCGCCGCGCCGCCTTCGGCTTGGAAATGGAGGTGGCGGCCACCTGCACCTCCTGGGCCAGTTCCGCCTCGGCCCGCTCCGGCGTCCAGCGGCTGATGGGTACGGAAATGGTCAGCGCCGCCACCGGGCGCCCATGCTCGTCGGTGATCGCCGCGCCCACGGAAATGTCGCCCATCACCGCCTGGTTGACGGTGATGGCATAGCCGCGCTCGCCCGCCTGCCGCACCCGTGCCAGCAGGGCCTCGGGATCGGTCTCGGTGAAGGGGGTGAGGGGGGTGAGATTGGTGCGGGCCAGAATGGCGCGCTGCTCGTCCTCGCTCATCAGCGAGAGCATGGCGGTGCCGGAGGCGGTGAAGAAGGTGGGCAGGCGGCTGCCGACCACGATGTCGATATGGGCCAGATGCTGGCCGGGAAAGCGGGCCACGAACACAATGTCCGGCCCATCCAGTTCCTGCAGATTGGTGGTCTCACCCAGCCGCCGGCTGATGTCCAGCAGATAGGGCAGCGCCTTGTCGATCAATTCGTTGGCGCGCAGATAGCTGTAGGAGAGTTGCAGCACCTTGGAGGACAGCGCGTAATTGCGGGTTTCCGGCACGCGCTTGATGTAGCCCAAGGTCTCCAGCGTGTGCACCAGCCGCTGCGCGGCGCTGCGGTCCAGGCCCGAGGCGCGGGCGATGTCGGCGAGCGTCATGAAGCGCTGCGGGCCGTCGAAGGCATGCAGCACCTGGAATGCCTTTTCCGTCGAGCCCACGAACAGCGAGGACTGGCGCTTGTCGGCGCCGTCATCCTGCGCCGCCGTTTCGGACCGCGCGGGGCCGCGCGCCTGGGCTTTGACCGGCGTCGGCGGCTTGCGGGCGGGGGGCGTCTTGCTCGGCTGGCGCATGCGCTCTTTCTGTGCGGTGGGCGGGGCGGGCGTCAATCGGCTTGACGCCCGCCGATCGGGCCTCAGGAGGCGAGGGCGGCGGGCTGGCCTTCGAACAGCGGCAGCAGCCGCGCCACTTCCTTGTGCAGGCGGGCCGTCAGGTCCGCCGCCGGCTGCACCAGCGGCGCCAGCATCTGCGGGGCATCGACGCCGATCAAATCCATCACCGCCTTCATCGGGCCGGGATTGGTCTCGGCAAACGCCATGTTCATCATCGGGATGAACTGGCGGTGCAGCGCCAGGGCCTCCTGAGTCTTGCCGGCGGCGGCCAGATCGAAGATCCGGCGCCAGGCGCGGGGCAACAGGTTCGCGGTGACCACGATGCCGCCCTTGGCGCCGGCGGCCACGTGCAGCGGCATCAGGCTGTCCTCGCCGCTCAGCACCGTGAAGTCCGGGCCGACGCCGGCCACCACCTGGAGGAAGTGGTACATGTCGGTGTTGCAGGCCTTCATGCCGATGATGCGCTCGTGGCGCGACAGTTCGTGCATGATCTCCGGCTGCACCGAGATGCGGGTGCGGTAGGGGATCTCATAGATCAGGATCGGCACCGGCGAGGCATCCGCATAGCGCAGGAAATAGTCGCGCACGCCGGCCTGGGTGGGGTTGGTGTAATAGGGGGTGAGCACCAGCAGGGCATCGACCCCCGCCTTGGCGAATTCGCGCCCGGCCTGAAGGGCGTCGTGATAGCCGGTATCGAGCACGCCGGCGATCACCGGCACCTTGCCGGCCATGGCCTCCACCGTCAGCTCCGCGAACTTGATCCGCTCCGAGCGCGGCAGGGCGCCATATTCGCCGGTGCCGCCCAAGGGGACGATGCCGTCGATGCCCTGCTGCAGCAGCCAGGAAAACAACTTCTTGGAGGCCGGGATATTGATGGTGTCGTCGGCATGCACCGGGGTGGGGGTGGCGGGCAGGATGCCGCGCAATTGCGTCGCGTTCAGCATGAAACGGGAAACCTTGTGGAGGGGAAACGGAGGGGACAGGCGGGCGTCATGACACGACGCTCCGCCGCCGCAGGCGATCGGCGATGAAGATCAGCACCGCGATGAACACGAACAGGCAGGTGGACACCGCCGCGATCACCGGCGAGACCTGCAATGTCACCTCATCCCAGAACTGCTTGGGCAAGGTGGCGTTGAGGCCGCCGGAGGCGAACAAAGCGATGGTCAGTTCGTCGAACGAGGTGGCAAACGCGAACAGGAAGGACGACATCATCCCCGCCCCCAATATGGGGAAGGTGACATAGCGCAAGGTGGCGAAGGGGCGGGCGCCGAGGCTCTGGGCGGCCAGATCCAGCCGGGTGTCGTAATTGCGCAGCACCGCCATCATGGTCATCACCACATAGGGCACCGCCACCACCGTATGGCCGAGGATCAGCCCGAGCGCCGTGCCCACCAGGCCGATGCGGGCGAACATGTAGAACAGCCCCACCGCGATGATCATGCGCGGCACCACGATGGGCGAGAGCACGAAGGCCAGCATGGCGCCCTTGCCGCGCATGTCGCTGCGCACCAGCAGGAAGGCCACCGGCGTGCCGATCAGCATGGACAGGATGCCGGTGCCCAGCCCCACCCCCAGCGAACGCACCAGCGCCTGCGCCCACACCGGCGACTGCCACATCTGCTGATACCATTGCAGGGTGAAGCCCTGCGGCGGCCAGTTCAGCCCGCCGGAGCCGAACGACAACGGGATCATCAGCAGCGCCGGCAGGCTGATGAGGATCAGCACGCCCCACACATAGAACACCAAGGCGCGCGGCGGCTTGGCGCCATCGCGGTGGCGGGCGCGGGGGAAGAGGGCGATCAGCGCATCGCTGGCGAGACCGAGAGCGGTGAGGATGCCCTCGCCCAGCTTATGACCGAAGCCGCGCGGCTTGGCGCCGGCGGGGCGCGGGGTGGCGGTGCCGGTCATGGAGGACAGGCCCAGCAGCTTGTCGTAGAGCACGAATACCGCCAGCACCACCAGCAGCAGCAACACCGAGATGGCGCCGGCAAAGCCCCAGTTCAGGGTCTGCTGCACCTGGTCGATGATGAGCTGGGTGATCATGGTCTCCCGCCGCCCGCCCAGCAGCGCCGGCACGATGAAGAAGCCAATGGCGGTGACGAACACCATGATGGCGGCAGCGGCCACCCCCGGCAGCGAGAGCGGGAAATACACCTTCCAGAACGCCGTGCCCGGCCGCGCGCCGAGCGTCGAGGCGGCGCGGGGCAGGTTGCGGTCGATATTCTCCATCACCGAGAGCATGGTGAGGATGGCCAGCGGCATCAGCGCATGCACCATGCCCACCAGCACGCTGCCGAAATTATAGAGCAGGTCGGCGGGGCCATCGGTGATGCCGAGCGTCATCAAGAGATGGTTGAGCACCCCGCGTCGGCCGAGGATGATGATCCAGGCGAAGGCGCGCACCAGGAAGCTGGTCCAGAACGACAGCAGCACCCAGAACAGCAAGGTGGCCTTGCGCTCGCGGCTGGCGATGGAGATCAGATAGGCGATGGGATAGCCGCCGATCACCGACAGGATGGTGGTGAAGAAGGAGATCTTCAGCGTGATCAGCATCACGTTGAAATAAAGCGGCGAGGCGAACAACTGCCGGTAGGCGGCGAGATTAAAGCCGGCATCGCCATAGACGCTGAGCGCCAGCAACTGGCCCACCGGATAGACCAGCAGCGCCACCAGCAGCACCACCAGCGGCGCGGCCATCGCCAAGCGGACGAGGCGCTGCTTGCGCGCGGCGGCGCGGGCCGGTGCCGAGGGCGCGGGAACGGGGGAGACGGGCGCGGCCATGCCTCAGTGCCCCGGCGCGGTGATGGCGACGGCATCGCTGGGCTGCCAGTCCAGTTCCAGCATCTGGCCGATCTCATGCCCATCCGACAGGCTGCGGGTGGGATAGGCGGCCACCAGCGGCGGCAGGCCCGGCGTGGTGGCTTCCAGATAGAGTTTGGTCAGGCTGCCGGTCACCATCACGTCGGTGAGCCGCCCGGTCAGCCGGCCGGAGCCGGCGACGGGTTCGCGCACGATGATGTTCTGCGGGCGCACCATCACGGTGACCTCGGCGCCCACGGCCGGCATCGCGCCAGAGGCAATGGCCCGGCCCGACCCGGCGCCGCCGGTCAGGGCGACGGCGAGCTGATCGCCGTCGCGGGCGGTGACGCGGCCGGGCAGCAGATTGGATTCACCTAAGAAATCGGCCACGAACACCGTGCGCGGACGGAAATAGAGATCGGCGGGGGCGCCCAATTGTTCGATCTGCCCAGCATTCATCAGGCAGATGCGATCGGACATGGTCATCGCCTCTTCCTGGTCGTGGGTCACATAGATGATGGTGGTGGCGAGTTCCCGGTGGATGCGCTTGATTTCCAGCTGCATCTGCTCGCGCAATTTCTTGTCCAGCGCCCCCAAGGGCTCGTCCATGAGGATGATGGAGGGCCGGTAGACCAAAGCGCGGGCCAGCGCGATGCGCTGCTGCTGGCCGCCGGAGAGTTCGCGCGGCGTGCGTTCGGCCACATGCGGCAGGCGCACCATCTCCAGCGCCTCATGGGCGCGCTTGCGGGCCTCGGCGTCGCGCACTTTGCGCATCTTGAGCGGGAAGGCGATGTTCTCGGCAATGGTCATGTGCGGGAACAGGGCATAGTTCTGGAACACCATGCCGATGTCGCGCTCATAGGGCGGGCGGTAGGTGACATCCTGCCCGCCGATGCGCACCGCGCCTTCGTCGGGGGTGGCAAGGCCCGCGATCAGGCTCAGCAGCGTGGTCTTGCCCGAGCCGGACGGCCCCAGCAGCGTGAGGAACTCCCCGGCCGGGACCTCAAGCTCGGTCGGCGCCAAGGCCACGAAGGCGCCGTAGCGCTTGGCGAGGCCGGCAATGGTGAGACTGGACGAGGACATCGGGCCGGCTCCGGGCAGCAAAAGCGGGATCAGGCGCGCGGGCATCGGCGCGGCGTGGATCCATTGGGTCTGATGATGCACCGGCGGCGCGTGCGGGCACGCCGCCGGTGCCGCGCGCCCG
>CALRNP020000310.1:0-4986 GCA_943369575.1 Azorhizobium sp. AG788
GATTACTGAAGCTGAGCAACATCAACACCTATACCGGCCAAACCATCATCGATGCCGGCGGCTGGCTCGCGCTTGTGGGGCCGGGCAGCATTGCATCCTCGTCCGGCGTCACCGCCAACGGCACGTTCGATATCTCCGGCGTTGGCGTCGTGCCCGGCTGCACCTCCTGCCAGCAAGCCAGCGCCAGCATCACCACCTTGTCCGGCAGCGGCACGGTCTCGCTCGGCGCCCGCAGCCTGATCCTCACTGCCGCCTCCGGCACCTTCTCCGGCACGCTCCAGGACCGGGGCTATTATACCGGAACGGGTGGCAGCCTCGTGGTGGCCGGCGGCACCGAAACGCTCACCGGCCAGAATATCTATACCGGCAGCACCACCATCCAATCCGGCGCCGGGCTCGCCCTTGTGGGCACCGGCAGCATCGCGACATCATCCGGCGTCATCGCCAACGGCATCTTCGACATTTCTGGCACCAGCACCGGCGCCAGCATCACGACCCTGTCCGGTAGCGGCACCGTCGCGCTGGGCAGCCGGACCTTGACCCTCAGCGCGGGCGCCGGAACCTTCTCCGGTGCCCTCACCGACGGGGGCGCCTCCGGGGGGACGGGCGGCAGCCTGCTGATTGCCGGAGGCGCCCAGATGCTCGCGGGTCAGAACGCCTATACCGGCAGCACCACCATCCAATCCGGCGCCGGGCTCGCGCTTGTGGGCGCGGGCAGCATCGCGACGTCCGCCGGCGTCATCGCCAACGGCGTCTTCGATATTTCGGGCACCAGCACCGGCGCCAGCATCACCACCCTGTCCGGCAGCGGCATCGTCGCGCTCGGAGGTCGGACCTTGACCCTCACCGCGGCCTCCGGAACATTCTCCGGCACGCTCATGGATGGGGGCGCCTTCAACGGCACGGGCGGCAGCTTGGTCATCGCCGGAGGCACCCAGACGCTGGCGGGCCAGAGCAGCTACACCGGGGGAACCACCGTCGCCGGCGGAACGCTGAGCGTTACCGGCACCATCCGGGGCTCTGTCACCGTCGCCTCCGGCGCCACCTTCCAGAACACCGGGACGGTGTGGTCCATCGGCGGCAGCACCATCACCAATGCCGGCACCCTGGTGAATGGCGGCACCCTGGCCAGCGATGTCATCAACACCGCCAGCGCCACCAATACCGGCACGATTACCGGCGCGGTGGTCAACGCCGGAACCTTCGTCACGTCGGGCGTCCTGACCGGGTCGCTCGCAAACACCGGCACCGTGATCAACACCGGCGCGATCGCCGTCACCGCAAGTGGCACCTTCAGCAACAGTTCGACCCTGTCGTCCCAGGGGAACGGGACGCTCGCCAATGCCGGTACCGCCGTCAATTCCGGCACGCTCACCGGATCCGTGACCAACACGGGCAGCTTCACCAATCTGGGTACGCTCGCGGGCACCGTGAGCAATGCCGGCGCATTCGCCAATCCGGGCACCGTGGATGGCGCAGTGGTCAACAGCGGCACCTTCAACAACAACGGCACGGTCACCGGCGCTTTCCTCACCTCCGGCCAGCTCTCGGGCAATGGCCGGATCGGTGGAAACCTCACGGTCGCTTCCGGTGGTACGGTGGCCCCCGGCAATTCCATCGGGACGATCACCGTTGGCGGCAACGTCACCTTCCAGCCCGGCTCCACCTATGCGGTGGAACTCGGCACCGCCGGCGCCAGCGACACGCTCCGTGCGGACGGTGCGATCACCCTCACGGGCAGCACGCTGCAGATCAGCATCCTTCCCGGCACCACCCCCGGCTTTGGAACCTATGCGATCCTGAGCGCCACGGGCGGCATAACCGGCCAGTTCGCTGCAATCTCGACGCCCTTGGGCACCGCCGAATATCCCTTCCTGGCCTCCACCTTCGCCTATGGCGCCAATGGCGTTTCCGTCGCCACCACGCGCAGCAGCGTGCCGCTTGCCTCCGTCGCGCAGACGCCAGGCCAGGCCGCGCGGGCGGCGGCGGTCGACACGCTGCCCCTGACCAGTGCGCTGCTGGATGCCATCGTTCCCCTCAACGCCGTCACCGCACCCGTCGCCTTCACTGCGCTCTCGGGCGAGATCTACCCCTCCATCGAAACCGCGCTCCAGGCGCAATCGGTGTATCTGCGCGATGCGGTCACCGATCGCCTGCGCCAGGCCGCCGGCGCGGCGGCCGCGCCCGCGGTGGGTCCGCAGACGGCGCAGCTTGTCGCCGGCCTTGCACCGACCATGTGGATGCAGGCCTATGGCAGCTGGGGGAACAGCGATGGGCGCAATGGCGGCGCCGATGTCTCCCGGTCCATCGGCGGCTTCTTCATGGGCGTCGATGCGCCGGTGGGCGCGACGGGCCGCCTGGGCATTGCCGGCGGCTATTCGCAGTCGCAGTTCAACGGCCCGACGTCCAGCTCCGGCCAGAGCGACAATTACGATCTGGCGATCTATGGCAGCGCCCGCGCCGGCGCCTTTGGGCTGCGGCTCGGCGCCAGCTATACGTGGCACGATCTCTCGGTCAGCCGCTCGGTCGCCTTCCAGGGCTTCTCGAACGCTTTGTCGTCCGCCTATGACGGCGGCACCACCCAGGTGTTCGCCGAACTGGGCTACGGCATCCTGACGCCTTGGGCCGCGCTCGAGCCGTTCGCCAATGTGGCGTATGTGAACCTGCACACCGGAGCCATTGCGGAGAGCGTCGGCGCCGCGGCCCTCACCGGCGGCAGTGACAGCCAGAGCAACACCTTCACCACGCTGGGGCTCCGGGCGGCGAAGGATTTCGCGCTCACCCGTGGGGTCCTGACCGCCTCGGCCAGCCTCGGCTGGCAATATGCCTTCGGCGCGACCACCCCGGTCACGTCGTTTGCGTTCGAGGCCGGCAGCGCGACCTATCTGGAGAGTGGCACGCCCATCGCCCGCAATGCCGCACGCTTGGGCGCGGGGCTCGACTTTGCTGCAACGGACCGGGTGAGCATCGGCCTGCATTACTCCGGTCAGCTCGCCAGTTCATCCCAGGACAACGCCATCGACGGACGCCTGTCGATCCGGTTCTGAACCGACCGCTGCGCCCACCGGGCCCGTCGCGCGCAGGCGAGACGGCTGGAGGGCGAGGCGGCAATCCCTCCTGCCAGTCCCCCAATGCCGATTCAACAACCTCTTAAAATGGCCGCGGGTTACGGGTCACCACGGGCAGGGGAGACACGTTGGCCATGTCCTGAGAGCCGCCGCCGGCCGCATCCAAGGCCAGGGCGTTGTTCGCGCCTTCGGACAGGGTCAGGAACACGCCGGCGAAGAAGCAGCACAGGCTTTCGCGCAGCGCCGGCTTCAGGCGCAGCCCGCTGGGGGGACCGGGCAGACGCTCGATCAGGCCCGCGCTTTCCGCGTCGCGCAGCAGCTTCAGCACATGGGCGCGCGAGACATGGAAGCGGCGTCCCAGTTCAGCGACGGCGACGCTGAGCACCCCCTGCGGCGGAAAGGTATCGCCGGGTTGTGCCGAAAGCAGCAATTGGAACGCGATCAGCATGCCGCCGTCACGCGAGGCGAACAGGTTCAGGGCCGGCGCATAGTCCAGCAGGCGGGTGCCGCCGCGAAAGCGGGCCACCATGGTGCGGATCAGCGCGGTGCGGAAGGCCGGATCGTCGAGACGGGCCAGAGCTGCGGTACCGCAGGCATCCATGAGGCTGATGGCTTCGAAATTGCCGCGCCACCGCGCCATCTGCATGTCCAGGAACTGCTGCGTGGGCACCAGCGGGCGCTGGCGGCGGTCAGCCGGGCCGGCCGGGTCCGGGCAGGGCGCCAGATAGCCGCCCCAACGCATCAGCACCAGCATCGCCTTGGCCCGGCCGCGGCTGCACAGGCCGGTCTCGCGGCACAGTTCGATGATGCGTCCCGCCGTGAGCCCGCGTCCGGCCGCGTCGGGTGTGGCGTGGAGGTAGAGCGCCATCAAGGCGAAGACCGAACGCTCGCGATCATTGAGGATGCGATTGAGGAGGCGATTGCCGTCATAGGCATCCACCAGCGTCTTCACCGCCTTCGCCGTGGCCTGCGGAAACATGGGGTGCGCCAGGATCATGGCGATTCGCGCCGCATCCGGGGCGGTACTCGTCTCATGGTGGGCGGAAAATGCCCCCTGGCTCTGGTCCGACATGCCCCCTCGAACTCCATACGCTGCAATATTCATCGTCCGAAAAACCGCCGCCGCTCCCAAAAAGCCGCGTCCCCCGCATGCGATGGCAATCGCATCAACAGGAGACTTCCCCTACCGCAAGACCTGGCCAGAAATTGCCATTGTCGTCCTGCCGCGGCGATCTTAGCTGTGGAAGGCGCTTGGCGCATCCCGGAAGGTTTTCATATGACGACGCGTTCCCGCATTCTTCTGTCTTCCCTGGCCGTGGCTGCCGCGGCCTTCGGATCGGTCCTCATGTCCACCGGCCCCAGCGCCGCGGTGGTCTATTGCAAGACTGCCGGCGTTCCTCAGGGGTGTGTCGCCCGGCCGACGCGCGTGGTCTATTGCACCCGTCCCGGTTATCCCGTCGGCTGCGTCGCCAAGGGCAACGGCACCGGCGTCGGTGTCTATCCCGGCGCGGGCGCCGGTGCGGCGGGCGTCGGCGTTGCCCCTGGCGTGGGCGTGGGGGCCCCCGGCGTGGGCGCTCCCGGTGTCGGCACCGGCGGCGTCAATGCCGGCGGCCCTGTGAATCGGGTCGGGGTGCGCTGAGAACTCCCGTCCCTGCCCGCATACCGCGACCTTTCGCCCGCTGATGCGCTTACGCAGCGCTCAGTGGGCCAGATCATCGGCCGCTTAAATTTTTGGGCCGCTTAAATTTGGGGCCGCGCAAATTCTGGCAAGAGCGTTTCGGCACAATGCCCACGGCCCGACGGCCTGCCGTCGGAACGGGCGCAGCCGGATCGGCTCCGCGCGTCTGGCGACAGGTGATCTGCATAGGTTAGCACATCCGACAGGCGGTCGGTTGTGCTCTTTGCATCCGCTGGTGGT
>CALRNP020000311.1:0-4959 GCA_943369575.1 Azorhizobium sp. AG788
AAATAGGCCGTCCCCGCCATGAGCGAACCCATGGGCGTGCATGTAATGGTCAAGGGCCGCGTCCAGGGCGTGGGCTATCGGGCGTGGTGCGCGCAGGAGGCCCAGCTGCGGCGCCTCACAGGCTTCGTGCGCAATCGCCGCGATGGGGCGGTAGAGGCGGTATTCGTAGGGCTGCCCGAGGCCGTCGAGGCCATGGTCGCGGCCTGCTGGTCCGGGCCGCCGTCCGCGCGGGTGGACGATGTGCGGGTGCAGCCGGCGATGGACACCGCTCCCGATGAAGGCGCGGGCGAGGGCCGTTTCCTGGTGCTGGCAACCCTCTGATGTTTCCGAGGTCGCCCTTCGACGGGAAGTGGCGGCCCGTGCTTTCCCTGCAATAGTCAGCGCTCGCTTACGCGGCTATAGAACCGCCCTCTGACGCAGCGTCCAAGGAGGATGTCGTGCGCGTTTCCCACGCTTCGGTGCCGAACGAATTGCGCTATGGCAGCCCGCCTTACGGCCGGGCGCCGGTGGCGCCGACGCCGTGGTGGGCGCGCCCCTCGGGCGTTGCGATCATTGTCGCCGTGTGGGCGCTGGTCCACGCTTTGGTGGCGGTCGGGCTCGAATCGGCGATCAACGTCGATGACGCCATCGAGAGCTATCTGGTCCAGTCGTTCCAGATCAGCTACGTCCCGCGCAATCCGCCCTTGTTCGACTGGGTGCTCTACGGGCTGCTGTGGCTGTTCGGCCCCGGCCCGCTGCCCTATGCGATCCTGCGCTACACCTTGCTCTTCACCTGCGCCATGCTGGTGTACCGGGTGGCGCGGCAGGTGATTGCCGATCCGCGCCTGCAGGCGCTGGCGGTGTTCTCGCTCTCGCTGCTCTGGGTCATCGGCTATCACAGCCACCGCATCCTCACGCATTCCAACGTGATGATCGTGGCGATCGCCGGCAGCTTCCTGACCCTCACCGCTTTGTCGCGGCGGCCCTCGCTCTGGCTCTATGTGGGACTGGGCGCCTGGATCGCGTTCGGCACACTGGGCAAGTTCGGCTTCCTGCCGTTCATCGGCATCCTGGTCATCTCCAGCCTGTTCGAGCCCAGCTTCCGGCGGGCGCTGCTCAATCCGGGCATTCTGCTCACCATCCTGGTGGCGGCGGTGCCGCTGGGCGGCTACCTGCTGGCCCTGCACCTGCTCAAGCAGGATGTGGTCGCCGCCACCGCCGAAGTGGTGGGTCCCAGCGCCGGGGCCACCTACGGCCATGTGCTGGACACCTTCGCCAGTGCCTGGGTCGGTTATCTGCTGCCGTTCCTCGCCCTGGCTGCAGCGGTGTTCCTGCCGTTCAATCGCGGCGAGGACGCGACCCCCAGCGCGCCCGAGCGTGCCGCCCCCCGGCATGTGTTGCGCACCATGATCGTGCTGGGCACGGTGGGAACGCTGGTGGGCGTGCTGGCGGTGGGCTCCACCAGCCTGCGCGACCGCTACTTCCACGTCTTCTTCCTGCTGTGCACCGTCTATGTGTTCGCGGAGCTGGAGCGGCTCGGGGGCTGGCAGAGCCGGGTGAAGCTCTATCTCGGCGTCCTGTTCGCAGTGGCGTTCGGGGTTGTGGTGGTACGGGCGGCGGTAACGCTGTGGCCGGATTCGCGGCTGTGCGGGCGCTGCGTGTCCGCCGAGCCGCTGAAGTCGCTGCGCCCGGTCATCGATTCCCAATTGGGCGTCGCACCCACATTGGTGGCGGACGACCGCATGTCGGCGGGGCGTCTCAAGGCCGCGCTGCCGAATGCCCGCGTGGTGATCGTGCATGAGACCGGCTACCGCCCCCCGGCCCGTCCCACCACCGGCTGCGCCCGCATTTCCGGCATCGCCAACGGCCTCGGCAATTTCACCTTGCCCAAGTCGGATGGCACCTCCTTCGACATCTGGTTCAAATGGTGGGGACCGCTGCTGCGTCCTCGACGCCAGAGCCTGTGGCAGATCACGCCGCTCAAGCTCGACGATCCGCTCTGCCGCTGAACGCGGCCGCCGGACCTGTCGTTGACGGGGCGGCGGGCGCGGCAGTGAAACACCTTCTTTCCGGCGTGCCAGCAGAAAATGCTGCACGCGCGAACGCTCGGGGCTTGAGCCGGCTGCGGGCAGATGCCATGGAGGAAAGGAGAGGTGTCGCCGCAGATGGAGCAGATCGGGGAACGGGCCGGTGCGATCTATCGCGCCTTGAGGCTTGCCATTCTGGAGCAGGCGCTGGAGCCCGGAACCAAGCTGCCGGAGGACGCCATCGGCGAGCAGTTCGGCGCCAGCCGCACCGTGGTGCGCCGGGCCCTGGAACTGCTGGCCAGCGAAGAGCTGGTGGACATCCGCCCCAATCGCGGCGCCGCCGTTGCCAAGCCGACGCCGGCGGAAGCCCGCGATCTGTTCAGCGTGCGGCAGGACATGGAACGCCTCGTGGTCGAGCGGGTGTGCGGTCGACTGACCCCGCAGCAGGTGGAGCGGCTCGAGGCACAGATCGCGGCTGAAGAGCGGGCGATCTATGAGGGCCGGCCGGAATACATCCGCCTCGCGGCTGAATTCCATCTCCTGCTGGCGGAGATGAGCGGCAGCCCGCTATTAGCCCGCTACATGCGCCAGATCGTCGGCCGCAGCGCGTTGGTGCTGGGTCTTTATGGCCGGCCGCAATGGTCCAACTGCTCGGTGCATGAGCATCGCGACTTGGTGGCGGCGCTGGTCAGCGGCGATGTGGAGCGGGTGAACAGCATGATGCACGCGCATCTGGATGCAGTGCAGTCTCGGGCGCTGGAAACGGCGGGTGAGGCTCGTGCACGTGGAATCGGCGATATCCTCGCCGCCTACGTGCCGACTCCTGCGGACGCCTGAGACCCCGCAGGACGGGACGAGACAGTCGGCGAATTAGTCCTTGTGCGGTGGCGTGGCGCGGGGATCGGGATGACGCTCCGGCTGCTTGTATTCCGCATGGCTCTCCCCGGAGTTCGGCGCGAGGGCCGGGGAGGCGGGCGTGGGGCGATCATTCAGCACCGCATCCACATTGGCCGGGTCGATCACCACCGGATTTTGATCGAGCGTGCGCGGGTCGCGGGTCATGTCACCTCCTGGGTGTCGGCCGTCATGGCCGTTGCTGGGAAACCCCCGCTGAAGCGAAATCGTTCCGTCCCCAGCGTCAGGCCCGCCGGCGGTTGATCTGGGCGAAGGTGGCGCTAGGCTGCTGGTATGATGGATTCAAAGCTCGCCGGCCGCCTGGCCTTCGCCCCTTCGCCCCCCACCCAGCCGGCTCTGGCGCCGGGGCGCCATGATCTTGGCCTTTGGCCGGAGCGCGATGCGGTGCTGGTCGTGCCGGAGGGCATCGACCCCACGGCGCCCACGCCCTTGGTGGTGCTGTTCCACGGCGGCGGCGGTAGCGCGCAGAAGATCCTGCCGATGCTCCAGGCCCATGCGGAGGCCAACGGCTTCCTGCTGCTGGTGCCGCAGTCGCTCTATCCTACCTGGGACATCGTGATCGCCGGCAATGGCCCGGACCGGGAGCGGCTGGACACGGCACTCGCGGAAGTGGGCTCGCGCTTCGTCCTCGACCCCAGCCATATTGCCTTCGCCGGCCACTCCGATGGTGGCAGCTATGCACTCTCGCTCGGCCTCACCAATGGCCAGTTCGTCACCCACATCATCGTGTCGTCCGCCGGCTTCATGTCGGTGCATGAGCAGGAGGGGGCACCGCGCATCTTCATCTCGCACGGCATCCAGGACGAGCAGATCCCCATCGGCCGCAGCGGGCGGGCGCACTCATCCCTGCTCAAGCAGGCGGGCTATGACGTGACCTATGTGGAATATAACGGCCCGCACGCCTACCAGCCGCCAGTGGTGGCGCTGGCGGTGAATTTCTTCCTGGAAGATCTGATGATGGCGCCCGGCTGATGCCGGCTGCCGCGCGGCGGAAGCGCTAGCTCGGCTGGCGCGTCCGAATGCGGTGGGCCAAAGGCCGCGCCTCAGGGGCGCGGCCTTTGGATCAGGCGGTCAGCGTCGCGTCGAGGGTGATCTCCGCTTTCAGCAGCTTGGAAACCGGGCAACCGGCTTTCGCCTTACCGGCCAGTTCCTGGAAGGTGGCGTCGTCGGTGCCGGGCACGCTCGCGCGCAGGGTCAGGTGAACGGCGGTGATGGCGTAGCCGTCCGCCTGCTTGTCCAGCGTTACCTCGGCGGTGGTTTCCATGTGGGTGGCGGTGAGCTTGGCCTCGCCCAGGATCAGCGACAGCGCCATGGTGAAGCAGCCGGCATGGGCGGCGCCGATCAGTTCCTCAGGATTGGTGCCGGGCTTGCCCTCGAACCGGCTGGCGAAGCCATAGGGATAGGCCGCCAGCGCGCCGCTCTTGGTGGAGATGGCGCCTTTGCCATCCTTGATGCCGCCTTCCCAAACGGCTGAACCTTGAGTCTTCATGGGCAGGTCTCCTTGGCGCCGATGCCGGGCGGAATGCACGCGGATGGCGGGATGCATGGTGAAACGGGGCGCGGATCTGCGCGGGGCGGCCGGATGCCGCCGGAGACAGAACGCCCAAACCGGCACCTTGGCTTCACGCCGCCGGCTCTTTTTAACGCATCACCCTATCCAGCCGGCGACGGCGCCGCGGCTTACGGCGCGGAGCGCCCGTTCGGGCCTGTGCCGATTGTCTCAAAAAATGCACCCCATGGCGCATCCGGAGTGATCCACCCGCAAGGTATGCTCGTAATTCGACCATGCCGCCTGTAAAGGTGGCAGTGTTTGCCGGTCAGGGCACGCGTACTGTCGGCGGAGAAAGCGCCCCCTCCTTTCTCCGTCGACAGATGCCCTCGGGTGCGCGCGTCCCGCATCAGCGGCGTGCCTTGCGGTCAGCGACCGGCCCAGCGGGGCGGGCGCTTCTCGGTGAAGGCGGCAATACCTTCCTTGAAATCGGCGCTGCCATACACCAGGCGGATCAGGTCTTCGTCATCCGGCGTGGCATCAGTGGCG
>CALRNP020000312.1:0-4929 GCA_943369575.1 Azorhizobium sp. AG788
GCACAGCGCTCCAGGCGTGTGCGCAATTGCTGCTGCCATGCCTGGATCAGGATGACCTCCGGCGCCAGGGCCGCCAGCATCTCCATGTTCGGTGCGCCCTGGAGGCCGATGTCACTGACCCCATCCGGCGCCGGCGGCACCGCGACCGATCGTGCGTAGCCGGGGAGATCCACGGCGCCGAGCGGGCGGATGCCCATGGCGTAGAGGGTCTCGCTGACGGCCCAGTTGAGCGAGACCGCCCGCCGCTCGATCCATGGCGCCGGTGCCGGCGGAAAGCGCGGAACCGGGGCGGCGCGGGCGTGGCCCGCCAGCGGCAAGGTGGCTGCGCCCGCCAGCAGGCGCAGCACCGCGCGGCGGCTGGTCTTTATGCCGCGCGGTGACGGCGAGGGATGGCAAAAGGACAAGATCCCATCTCACCATCGATAGGTCAGGCTACCCACCACCGTGCGTCGCAGCCCATAATAGCAGAAGCTGGCGTTGTCGCATGTGGCCACATAGGTGGTATCGAGCAGGTTCTTCACATTCACCGCCAGACGCCATTTGTCCCGCTCATAATGAAGTGCGGCATCCCATAGCAGGTTGATTGGCAATTCTATGGTATTGGCATTGTCGCCATAGCGTTCCCCCACATAGCGCAGGCCCCCTCCCGCGCCGAGACCTTTCCAGGGGCCATCCTGAAGGGTCTTGTCCAGCCAGAGGCTGGCCATGTTGGCCGGAACATCCTTGGGAGAGTTGCCCACGTTCCCGGTCCCGTCCGCCGTGATTTCAGCATCGGTGTAGGTGTATGCGGCCACCAGTTTCAGGCCCGCATCGAGATTGGCCACCGCGGAGGCTTCGAAGCCACGCATGCGCACGGCGCCGATCTGAGACTGATTGTAAGGATTGGTCGCCGTCGGGCTGTAGGTGACCATGTTGTCCTGGTCGAGATTGAACGCGGCCAGCGTGAAGAAGCTCTGGGACCCGACCGGCTGGAACTTGACGCCGGCTTCATACTGCTTCCCGGTGGTGGGCAGGAATGGCACGTTGCTCGTGCTCACGCCGATCACCGGCTGGAACGACGTCGAATAACTCACGTACGGCGCGATACCGTTCTCGAATTCATAGACAAGGCCAGCCCGCCAGGTGAAGGCGCTGTTGTCCTGATTGACCGTGCTGCCGGCGAGCAGGTCCGAGGTGTCGGTTGTCGCCCAGTCCTGCCGGCCGCCCACGGTCAAGGTCCAGCGGTTCCACTTGATCTGGTCCTGCGCATAGACGCCGGTCTGCGAGAGCGTGTCGCTGGTGGCGAAATCAACGGCGGGCAGCGTGAACGGCTGCCCGTAGACCGGAGCCAGCACGTTGAGCGGCGAGGCCGAGCCGTCCTGCTCCAGCCAGATGTCATGATCGTGGAAATAGTCCACGCCGATCAGCACCTTGTGCTGGATGCCGAAGGTCTGGAAGTCCGCCTGCGCCTGATTGTCGACGGCGAAATTCTGCTGGGCGGCGTTGGCCCCAAGCGTCCAGCGGTTCAGTTCGTAGGGATTGCCGGCGACATAGCCTGCGGTGCCGACCTGCCGCACCTCCACCGTGCTGTCGGTGTAGCGCAGGTTCTGGCGCACGGTCCAAATATCGTTGAAGCGGTGCTCAAACGCATAGCCGATTGCGTAGCTGGTGCGTTCGATCTTGTTGAGATCGGGCTCACCCGTGAACAGGCTCGTCGGTATCTTGCCGAAAACGGCGGAGGTCAGCGTGCCCACGGCGGGAAGGTTCTGCGTGAGCACGCCATCATTAGAGTGGCTGATGTTGGCGAGGATGGTGAACTTGGTGTCCGGGTTCGGCGCGAAGGTCACGGCTGGCGCGAAGAAAAAGCGCTCCGTGTCCACATTGTCGACCTGGGTCTCGCTGTAGCGGCCCTGGCCAGTGAACCTGTAGAGCACCGTGCCGTCCTTGTTCGCGGGGCCGCCGAAGTCGAAGGCCGCCTGCCCGCCCCAGGGGTTCAGGCCCTGGAGCTCGAACTCGCCGAAGGCGGTCTCGGTCGGGCGTTTGGTCACCGCATTGATGATGCCGCCCGGCGTATTCTGCCCGTACAGGCCGGAGGTTGGTCCGCGCAGCACCTCCACGCGATCCAGGCTGTAAGGATCCACCAATGGCGCCAGCAGGGTATAGCGGCTGGCGGTCGTCAGGCCGTCCACATAGGGCATGCTGCCCTGGAAGCCGCGGATCATGAAGCGATCCTGCCGCAGATCCGTGCCGCCATACTCCTCCGCCACCACGCCCGGCGTGTAACGCAGGGCCTCGCCCAGCGTCTGCGCGCCCTGACTCTTGATCTGATCGCTGGTCACCACCGAAATGGACTGGGGGATCTCGATCAGGGGCGTGTCGGTTTTGCTGCCGGTGAGCGTGCGGGTCGCCACATAGCCCACACCCGGCCCAATGGGCGATTGGGCATCGGTCTGAACCTCGATGGGCTCCAGCACGATGGTGCCGTCCGATGCGCCAAGGCCGCTGGAAGCTCCCGGCTTGCTGATCAGCAGCGTACGGCCAGAGACCCGGGCGACAAGCCCCGTTCCAGCCAGGAGACGCCCGGCAGCGGCATCAACCGTCATCGTGCCGGAGACGCCCTTCGTACCCATGTTGGCGGCGACCGCCGGCACATAGCTGATCTGGAGCCCGGCCTGGCGGCCGAATGTCACCAGCGAGTTGGAGAGATCACCCGCCGGCACGGAGAAGGTGATGGACCGTGGGGTCTCCACGGCACCGGAGGCGGTCTGAGCCTGCGCCGGGACCACCGCAAAGCCACCCAGCAGAGAGAGCGCCGCGACAGAGCTGCACATCCACGCGCGCCGGAGGGCGCTTACGCCGTTCGTTCGCTCGACCGTCGGTCCCATCCACCTGCTCCCGTCACATGTCGTTGGCCCGGCACGCCATTGGTCCGGGCTGTTCGAAGGCATTGACGGATTAGCGCGCGCGATTTCTCCTGTTTCCGGAAAAAAATCAGATGCGGGTCAGGACGGTGAGCCAGGGTGAGATGTGGCGAACCTTGCCGCCATAGGGTTCCACGACAGCCGCAAGGGCCGCATCGGGAGCTCCGAGGTCGAACAGGCCGCTGACCGGCGCTGCGGCGAGCCCCGGGTCGGCGATCACGACGCGTCCAGGGTGCCACCGGGCGATCTGGGCCACCACGCTGGCGATGTCCTGCTGGTCGGCAATGATGAGCCCCTGCCGCCAGACGGCCATCTGGTTGGGATTTCGATGGCCGCGCCGCGATTGGCCGGAGCTGGTTTCCAGGGCAAACCAGTCACCGGCCGCCAGCGTGATCTCATCCGCGGGCCGCGCGTCGAGCGCAATGCGGATGCTGCCGCCTTCCACCCCGGCCTGGCTGTTGGAACCGTTGCGGGACACATCAAAGCGGGCCTCCAGGGCGGTGGCGGAAAGGCCGGCGGTCTCGACTTCGAACATCGGCCCCGTGCTGCGGCCAATATCGCACATCACCATGCCTTCAATGAGCGTGACCCGTCGGGAGGTCGGGCCGATGGCCAATGCGACGGCACTGTCGGGGCCGAGCGTGAGCCAACTCCCATCCCACAGATCGATCCGCTCCATGGCGCCCTTTTCCGTGACCACATCGGAGCGCCAGCGCCGCACCAGTTCCGGGCCTTTGAGGGCCGCCCCTGCCGCGAAGATCAGGCCCGCACCGGCCAGCAGGGTGCGCCTCCGGCTCATGGCGTGCGCGGGCGCCGGCGGTTCGGAAACCCCGACCGCCTGCCCTGTCAGCCGGAAGACCCGGCGCGCCTCGTCCCAGGCACCGGCATGCGCGGCACTGAGAGCGCAGAAACCGCGAATTTTCTCGCGCGCCCGCGCGTCTTCCGGCCGCGCTTGCCATTCGAGGAGCAGGGCCATCGCCTCGGCCCAAAGGTCATCATTCGTCGCGCTCATGATCGCACTATATGTCCACGGCGCATGCCGCTGAACAGCCCTTTGAACGGGCTCGCGTCAGGCGCATTCATGGTCGCGCAACCGATCACGCACGGTCCGGTAACCCTGCATGACCAGCCGCCCGGCATGGGCCGTGGATATGCCCAGGGTTCCGGCGATCTGCACCAATGTCTGTTCGCCCAGCCGGTGCATCTCGAAAGCCTGACGTTGGGTCGGGGGCAGTTCGGCAATGATGGCGAGCGTGAGCGCGAGCGCCTGCCTGTCCGCCAGGACCGTCTCCTGTGACGGCGCGGGATCCACGAGCAAAAAAAGCTCGAGATCGCTCCCCCTGCGGCGCTCCTGGCGTTTGTGATCTATCGCGAGGTTGCGGGCCATGCGCGCCAGAAAGGCGCCGTAATCCTCAATGGCATCGTCCTTCCCCCGCCCCATCAGGTTGACGAAGGTATCGTGAGCAAGATCTTCCGTTGCAGCTCTGTTTTTAATAATTCTATTAATAAGGCGGGAAATTTTCCCGTGTTCGGCGAGATACAGCCCCTTCCACTTCACTGCCTCCGCCGTCATCGAGAACCCCACCTCACGAAATCGAGGGAACGGTGCTCAACGTTTCTGCTATAGTCAAGCTATAATGATCGGCAATATTTTCGAATATTTCTATATTAGAATGATACTAATTCAAATCATTGCCTGAGAGCTAGGCTCAGGATTCATGGATCACAGCCAGAATATGACGGTGGCAGCCATGCAGATGGCCGGGAAGAAGGTGTGAGCGCATCGGTCGTAGCGTGTGGCGATGCGCCTCCAGTCCTTGAGCTTGGCGAACAGGTTCTCGACCTTGTGCCGCTGCCGGTAGAGGGTTTTGTCACAAGGGAAGGGGCGTTGGCGGCTCCGCGATGAGGAACGATCGGACTGCGCTGAAACAGGATGCGCAGCCGTCACCGTCGCCTCGCAAGCAGCCAGAGGAAGATCGGGCCGCCGATGAGCGCGGAGACCAGGCCGGCCGGCACCTGCCACGGGAAG
>CALRNP020000313.1:0-4921 GCA_943369575.1 Azorhizobium sp. AG788
GGTGCCGATATAGGATCCGCCGGTGCCGCCGGTCCATGCGGTAGACCCCTGACCGCCGGGGGCCGTGCCGGAATTCTCGCCCCGCGCAGGCTCGGTGGCAGCATGAGTGCCTGAGGCGGCAGGCGCCGGGCAGTCCTGGTTGGCGGGGACGCTCTGCTGCGCCTGGGCGGGTGTCAGGCCGAGCGAGCCCATGGGCACCGCCGCAAGGGCGAGCCACGCCCCCACCACCCACAGGGACGCCGCCACGGACCGGCGGCCGGCGGGGCGGCGGGACGAACACTTCGAGAGCACTGACGTCCGCATGGGGAACTCCTCTATTTGGCGGGGCAACGCCGCCAGAGGGGTTCCGTTCCGTCGATCAGGTGATGCGGACCCCGGCGGACCCCGCCACCACCGCGCCGATGCGCCTGGCGGCGGGATAGCCGGCGGCGACGATCTCCGCGAGCAGGCGATCAGCCTCCACCGCCTCACAGGAGACCAGCAGGCCGCCGGAGGTCTGAGGATCGGTGAGCAAATGCCGCTGCCAGTCGGGAAAGTCCGCGGGTAATTGCACGCCCTCGCCATAGCTGGCCCAGTTGCGGCCCGAGGCGCCGGTCACGAAGCCTTGCCGCACGAGGGCCTCGGCATGGGCCAGCAGCGGCACGCGGGCCATGTCGATCTCGATGCCGACGCCCGATCCTCGCGCCACCTCCAGCGCGTGACCCAGCACGCCGAAGCCGGTGACATCGGTCATGGCATGTACCGCCGTGTCCTTGGCCAGGGTGCTGCCGACGCGGTTCAGCAAGGTGGTGGTGGCGATCATCTCGTCATAGGCGTCGGAGGCCAGCGCCTCCTTCTTGAAGGCGGCGGAATAGACCCCGACCCCCACGCCTTTGGTGAGGATCAGCGCATCCCCGGCGCGCGCATCACTGTTGCGGCGGACCCGATCCTTCCGGACGGTCCCGATCACCGCGAGGCCATAGATCGGCTCGCCGCTGTCGATGGAATGGCCGCCGGCCACCGGAATCCCGGCCAGGGCGCAGGCGGCGCTGCCGCCTTCCAGGATGCCCCTCACCACCGTGGTGTCCACCTTGCCCAATGGCATCCCCAGGATGGCCAAAGCGAAGATGGGCGTCCCGCCCATGGCATAGACGTCGGATATGGCATTGGTGGCGGCGATACGGCCGAAGTGGTCCGGATCATCCACCACCGGCATGAAGAAATCCGTGGTGGCGACAATGCAGGTTTCGCCGTCCAGGTCCCAGACCGCGGCGTCGTCGCCGGTCTCGGTTCCCACCAGCAACTGGGCATAAGGCTGCGCCGCCGGCGCCCCGGCCAGTAATTCCTGGAGAACCGCTGGGGCGAGCTTGCAGCCGCAGCCGCCGCCATGGGCCAGGCTGGTCAAACGAAAGGGCAGGTCGGTCATGAAGTCACTCGATGAAACGGAAGGAAAAGCCGCGGAGGCCGAACCTCCGCGGCTCAAGATCAGGCCGCCAGTTCGGCCGACCGCAGGGTGTATTTGAAGGTGTCGGGATCCAGGCAATCCAGCCGTCCCGCCGCCGTCTCGGCCTGCGGATACATCAGGAAGGCGAGCTTCGGGCCGCTCGATCCCGGCAGGCTGACATCGTGAGCGGTGTTATAGGCCAGCCAATTGCCTTCCCAGGAGCCGAACAGGGCCGCGCGGGCCGCCTTCACCTTGGGATCGTCCATAGCCAGCTTGCCCGGCGGCTCTTCCAGCACCACCTTGCGCACGTCGGCCGGATCGGTCGGCACCCAGCCGAAGCCTGAGAGATAGACCTCGGAGCGACAGTGCTGGGCCTTGGTGATGATGTCCGAATTGGCGCCGAGGCTCTTGTAACCGAATTTGGAAGGCGCAACGCGCACCCCATAGATGTCCCGCGCTGGAATCCCCGCCGCCCGCACCAGGCCGACATACAGGGCGTTGAGATCGGCGCACTTGCCCCCCAGCGTTCCGCTTTCGAGCATCGCCGCCACATCGCCGGTGCCACAGCCGCGGGTCGCGGCGTTGCGGAACGTATTCTCCACCACCCATTCATAGATCGCGCGGGCCTTGGCAAGATCGCCCTCCTTGCCGGCGGTGATCTTATCGGCCGTTGTCTTCACGATACCGTCCACGGGGATGAGATCGGCCGCGGCCAGATATTTGGCGCGCTCCTGCGCCGAAAGAGGCGGGACATTGCCGGGCTTGCTGAGGTCCACGGACCGATCGCGGGTGGCGACGCGGCTGGTGACCTCCACCACCGGGGGCGCCTCGCCGGCCTTCCAGCGCAAATGCAGCATTTGCGCACCCTGGGGATCGGTCACCGTCTCCGCCATGGCGGCATTGGTGGTCCAGTCACTGCCCAGAGGCTTGAACCAATCCTGGGCGGTGAAAGCCGGCAGCGGGACCCAGGCCTGGGTCGCTCCGGCAACCGGCACGATCTCCAATCGCGTCACCACCTGGAAATTACGCCAGGCGCCGGGACTGGGCGCAAAGGCGGGGTCGGGATTGGCGGCCTGCGCCCGCGCCGACAGCAGGGAAGCCGGCAGCAATGCGGCGGCGGCTCCGGCGTAAAGTACGTGGCGGCGATTCATCATCGGGGCGGTTCTCCAGTCACAGCAATGGCGGCATGCGGGACAGCGGAAGCCGGACCGGGGGATGCCGACGGATCTTGAGGGGAAGGCGCGGGCTGGGGTTCGCCCGCAAGGCCAGCAATCAGGCGGTCGACCTCGGGCGAGTCCCAGGCCACATCCCCCACCGCGCGGTATCGCAGATGCAGATTGCCATCGAGCACGATGGTCGTCGGCAGCGCCGACACGCCCCAGGCGCGCACAACGGCGCGATCGCGGTCAAGGAGAACCGGAAAGTGCACCGGCAGCGTCTCGAAGAAGCGTCGTACCCGTGC
Organism: Azorhizobium sp. AG788; assembly: GCA_943369575.1. Taxonomy (GTDB): domain Bacteria; phylum Pseudomonadota; class Alphaproteobacteria; order Rhizobiales; family Xanthobacteraceae; genus Azorhizobium. The sequence goes on from CALRNP020000313.1 coordinate 2,886, forward strand.
ATCGACCTCGCCCACATCAATAGCGAGCACGCTGACGCTGTCGGCATGTCGCACGGCAAGGTGGGAGAGCGCCGGTAGTTCCTCGCGGCAAGGTTCGCACCAGGTGGCGAACAGGTGCACCAGCACCACTTTGCCCCGCGCCGACCGTAATGCCATCGGCGGGCCATCGAGCACAGGCAGCACGAAGTCAGACGGAGCGGGTCCCGCCGCCGGCTGAAATCCACCAAGAGCGTCGGCACCGACCGCGTCGGATACCCGAACTGCGACCGCCGTGGCGGATGGAGCGGGGCCTGCCGTAGCCAAATCCAGCTGACGCGCTTCCGCGCGCACAGATTGAAGGCTTGCTGGCACGGTTCCCAACGCCGCCGTCAGCGACAGCGCCATTGCGGTCCAGCGGGATCGGGGGAACCCGACACGATTGGCGCGCCAAGCCGCGCGCGGCAACGATGCCTCCGGACGGGAGCAACCGTCGGGAGCGCAGGCCGAAGATCGTGAGCCCCGGGACCCGGGAGCATGGAATGGGATCACGTCATCAACATACCCACCGCCTTGGCGGAGGGTCAACCACACGAGAGCGTGAACCCCACCGCAACGCAGCATACAACTTCGCACACGCGATATCGTCGAGACTTATTCTTTGCTTCCAATATGGAACAACCGGAGCCTGACGGAACAAGAACGGTGATGGCGCGGAGGAAAGACGCTCACGCTATTGCGCTTATCTTTAGTTTGACATAGTTCCAGTTCCAAAATAGCGTTCCCGATGAGCCGGAGTGCAGGTCGAGGCAGACGGTCGCGACCCGCTCCAGGTCCCCCGTAGGGGGCAATTGGTCGGAGGGAAACTTCCATGAATATGGAGCTCTCGCGGCGCCAGTTCTTAGGAACGGCGGGTGCGGGTCTCGCGGGGACGACGCTCGGAGCCATGGGCTTCGGGGGCATTGAAGAGGCTTATGCGGATTCGATCCGGCCCTTCAGGCTGTTCAACACCACCGAGACGCGCAACACCTGCACCTATTGTTCCGTGGCGTGCGGCATCATCATCTATTCCAAGGGCGACCTGAAGAAGGGCGAGAAGGCCGACATCACCCATATCGAAGGTGACGTCGACCATCCCACCAACCGCGGCACGCTGTGCCCGAAGGGCGCCGCCCTGCTGGATATCGTCAAATCCGAGACCCGGCTTCAATACCCGATGATCCGTCGGGCCGGATCGGACAAATTCGAACGAGTGTCCTGGGACGAGGCGTTGAATAAGATCGCCCGCGTCCTCAAAGACGACCGCGACAAGAATTTCATCGCCAAGAATGCCGACGGCGTCACTGTGAATCGGTGGACGACCACAGGCTTCCTTGCTGCCTCCGCAACGACCAACGAGACCGCCTTCGCCACCTATAAAGTGGTGCGCAGCCTCGGCATGGTGGCATTCGACAATCAAGCGCGGGTTTGACACGGCCCCACGGTGTCCAGTTTGGGCCCAACTTTTGGCCGTGGCGCGATGACCAATTCGTGGACCGACATTCGGAACACGGACCTCGTCGTGATTATGGGCGGCAATGCCGCTGAAGCGCATCCTTGTGGTTTCAAATGGGTCGTGGAGGCGAAAGCCACCCGCGGTGCCAAGCTCGTCGTGGTCGATCCGCGTTTCACGCGCTCGGCGGCGGTGGCGGACTATTACGCGCCGATCCGTCAGGGCTCGGACATTGCCTTCCTCAACGGAGTCATCAACTACTGCATCCAGAACAACAAGGTGCAGTGGGACTATGTAAAGGCCTTCACCAACGCGGCATACCTGGTAAAGGACGGCTTTGCGTATAAGGATGGCCTGTTCACCGGCTATGACGAGGAAAAACGCGACTATAATCGTTCCACCTGGGACTATCAGATCGGCCCCGACGGCTATGCCATGGTGGACGAGACCCTCCAGGATCCGCGGTGCGTCTGGAACCTGCTGAAGGAGCACGTCGCCCTTTATACGCCCGAGATGGTCGAGCGCATCACCGGAACGCCGAAGGACAAGTTCCTGAAGGTGGCGGCGA
>CALRNP020000314.1:0-4912 GCA_943369575.1 Azorhizobium sp. AG788
CGAGGCGGCCGCCAAAGCCGGTTTGCGCGAGTCCGCCCGCCAGGCTGGCTGGGATGCGGATTGGCGCAACTGGCGCACCACCGACGGCCTGCCGGAGGGGCCCGGCCGTTTCGCGCTCTATACGCTCAAGGCGCTGGCCTTCATCCATCTGCGCCAGGGGCAGCGCGGAGAGGCGGAGGCGAAGCTGGCGGCGCTGCGACAGCTCGACCCCACCGGCGCGGTCGGTTGGACCGTGGTCGCGGCCCTGGCGGAGGGCCTGGGCTGAAGCGCCGGCAGCTGGCATCGGCCTTGCAGTGCAGCATCGACCGGGACGATGAGGCGGAGGACGATGATGAAATTGGATGACGCCATGCGCGACAGCCCCACTTCGATCCCCGCCGACGGCGCGGAGCCGGTGGCGCTGCACGTGCCCCCCGGTGCCAGCGCGGACGCCGTGACAGAGGCGGTGATCGCCGCACTGCGCACGGTGCACGATCCGGAAATTCCCGTGAATATCTATGACCTTGGCCTGATCTATCGCATCGATCTCCAGCCGGAGAACGGGGTCGAGATCGACATGACCTTGACCGCGCCGGGCTGCCCGGTGGCGGGCGAAATGGTCAATTGGGTGCAGAAGGCGGTCTGCGGCGTGGAGGGCATCGGCGCGGTGAAGGTCAATCTCGTGTTTGATCCGCCGTGGGATACGTCGCGCATGACGGAGGAGGTGCAGTTGGAACTGGGGCTGCTGTAGCGCCGGGATCCGACGGAATATAATGAGCGGATGACCATTGTTATGCCTTCCGGTCTCCCGGTGGCGGCTGCTCGGGACCGGCGAATGGCGCAAGGCGCTTTGATCTGGCGCAAAACTGGCCCCTAAACTGCATCGTTGCTTCCAGGTCGCGCCGAAACCCCAGGATTGTCTTGCCGCCCGTGAGACACGACGCGCAGCGAGGGTGCCATGATCGATATCATCGCCGATGACGGACAGCAGATTTCAGCCTATCGCGCCGATCCCGCGGGCGTGCCCAAGGGGGCGGTGGTGGTGATTCAGGAACTGTTCGGCGTCGATGCCCATATCCGCCAGGTGGCCGATGCCTTCGCTGCCGAAGGCTATGTGGCCATCGCGCCCGCCTTGTTCGACCGGGTGGAGCCGGGCGTGCAGCTCTCCAGTGACGAGGAGGGCTTTGCCGCCGGTGTCGCCATGGTGGAGCAGATCGGGCTGGAGCGGACGCTGGGGGATATCCAGGCGGCAGTGGATCTGGGCCGCGCGGTCGGAAAGGTCGCCGTGGTCGGCTATTCCTGGGGCGGCTATCTGGCCTATGTGGGCGCCAACCAATGGCGCGACGTGGCCTGCATCATCGGCTATTACGCCGCTGGCGTCGTCGGCGAGGCGGGGGCCAAGCGCAAGGTGCCGACCCTGCTGCATTTCGCCGAGGACGATCCCTTGATGCCCGTTGACCTCGTGGGCCAGTTCCGCGAGCGCCGGCCGGATGTCAGCGCCTTCACCTATCCCGGCGCCACCCATGGCTTCACCTGCGCGGACCGCTCCACCTTTCAGCCGCAGGCCAGCGCCCTGGCATTCGAGCGGACACTGTTCTGGGTGTCGCAGTTCGTCCAGGGCCAGGGGCCGATCGCGCTCAAGAATGCCGGCAATTATGCCCAGGCCAAGCAGGAAAAGAAGAAGGCCAAGAAGCCGGAGAGCGACGATCTCGGCCCGCCACTCTGAGCGGGACCTGTGCCGATCCCGACATGTGCGACGCGACCGGCGCAGCGGTGCGTTGCAGATCCGACATCCGGGCCATGAGGCGCACATGCGCGAGACCGAGCCCATCAAACGAGGGACACCATGACTGCCATCGCCGGCTACTTTGTGGATTGGAACGGCAACACCCGCGCCACCGACGATCCCGGCGGAGGCTATGTGTGCGAGGCGGATCCGGTGGCGCGCTATGTGGCGATCACCACGCCCAGCGGCATGCTGATGCACGAGGCCACCTTCTATAAGAGCCTGGAGGATATCGCCAAGGCCGGCATCACCGCGCCGCTGGTGCCCGGCACCCATCCCTGGGGCCGCCCGGATGAGGGGCTGTGATCGCCGTGTGAGCCAACGCCAGCAGCAGGTTCGGCCAAGACCCACGGCGGACCTGCACGCGACAGGAGAGCGCCCATGCTTCCCACCACCATCCTGATCGACGAGGTGCCGCGCTGCGTTGTGCGGCCGGTGGACACCAAGGACCTCCAACGCTTTCTGCGCAACGCCAAGTCCTATCTGCTGGCGGATTCACCCTCCGGCGCTGTCAGCCACCGGATGGCGGATGCGCAGGAGGTCTCGCGCTGGCAGGCGGGGCTGGCGCTGCACACCGCCTGGGGCGGGGCCGAGGAGGATTATTTCGGCCTGCCGCTCTGAAGTGCGTGCTGGTGGCCCTCAGGGGCGGCCGGTGCCGGTGTCATGGGGATTGCCGGCAGTATTGCGCATCCAGTCCGCCAGCTTGGTGAGGGCGGCATCCATGTCGCCGCGGGCGGCGGCATCGCTGATGGTCTCCGCCATCGCCCCCCGCATGCAGGTCATCCAGGCGTCGCGCTCGGCATCGCCGATGGGGAAGCCCAGGTGGCGCTGGCGCAGGCGCGGATGGCCCTTTTCCACCGAATAGAGCTTCGGCCCGCCGGTCCATTCGGTCAAATAGCGCTTCAGCACGCCCTTGACCTCGGCGAGGTCCGGCGCGTGCATGGCGCGAATGGTGCGGGCCTCCGGCAGAGCATCCATGCGGGCATAGAAGGCCTCCACCAGCCGATCTACGGTCACTGGGCCGCCGATGCGCTCGAACATGGAAATTTGGACTTGGCCGTCTGACATCACGCGCCTCGCGGTTCACATATGAGATCGAGCTGGCCCGCCCACAGGCGGAACAGCGCATGGCGGTGGCTCACCGGGCGGAGCCGATTTGCACCGCATGGCGGCCAAAGTCGAGCCCTGAAGGTGCGCACAAGGGGCAGTCCGGGCCGGTGGCCGATGCAGCATGGACGCACCTATTCGTCCATGCTGGGCAGCAGGATCACTTCCGCCGGAGCTCCGGGACCCTGATGATCGATAAAGTCGAGCGCATCCACCCGCGACAGGCCGCCGTCGCTTTCCATCAGTACGACAGCCTCGTTGGGCATCTTCGACAGTGCGGCGATGAGCTGGGCGACGGTCATGGTCTATGCTCCCGGCATTGGGGCGGTTCAGGGGCTTGGCAGCGGCCGGCCGGCCGCATCGAAGCACAGCGTGGCGGGCTCCTCGTCCAGCATCACGATCTCCGCGCGGCTGAGCCCGCCGTCGGGGTGATAGGCATAGCGATGCGACAGCTCCACCTCGCCATAGACCAGCTTGTCGAAACCGCTCAGCCGCCCGGCCGCGTCGAACGTGGCGCGGATGAAGGTGTTGCGGTTCGACAAGGCATCCGGTGCGATGGGATTGACCAGCGTGAACGGCAGCTTCACGCCGCTATAGGACACGAAGAACCGGCAATCCGCTTGCGCCTGCTTCCCCATCAATGGTTTCTTCCCTCTATGCACTGAGCGGGCACTCAGCCTGGATGGATCATGATCTCCATGGTGTCGTCATCGTCGGTGGCGACCGCCGTGCGGTCGTCCGCCACCAGCGGCTCGCCGCAGAGGCAGACGTCGCCGGCGATCACCGCCAGTGCCAGCGGCGTCAGGCTTTGCCCGGCGCATGACCCCACCACGCACAGGCCGGTGGCGATCTCGAACTGGGCGCCATGTCGTCCGCATTGCAGCACCTTGCCGCCCGCGCCGAAGAAGGTGCCGGCGTTGAAGTTCAGCCAGCTGCCGGCATGGGGACAGACATTGACGTAGCCGTAGAAATTGCGCGCGCCCACGCGGGTGATGACAATGGGGAATGGCCGCACCTCGCCCTCCGGCGTGCGGCGCGAGAGGCTGAATGCCTTGGCTTCGCCCGGCCAGATCTCGTCGGTGCGGCAGATGACGAAGACCTCGATCTTGTCCTTCGGCATGGGCTCATTCGCGGGCATGGTCGTGCGGGCTCAGAGCGCAGAGAGCGTGCGGGGGCCTTTCAGCACCGGGTAATTCTCCCGCAGCAGGCGCGCCAGCTTGGCGCACAGCTGGCTGTCCGAGGCGGCGCCGGGGCCGACGAAATCGGTGCCTTGCTCCCAGATCTCGAAGCAGCAATGCAGCCCGTCCTCATAGGCGGCATCGGGGACCATTGTGAGGTCGTTCAACTGCGCCAGTCCGGCGCCGCTGACTTCCAGGCGCCAGTTGCGGTCGTCGGTGACGGAGGCGAGCAGAGTGCTCACATCCGCCTGGCTCCATGTGCCGTTGAGGTCGATGGCCATATCGCTCCGTCGCAAATGCGACGCTCCCTGTCGGACATTCCCCATGGGGCTGCGTCCGCACGCCAGATGCCCCGATATTTGCATGAAGCATGCCGCCCGGCCGCCATGGCCGGACCGCCCTGTCGCTCCGGAGCCCTGCCATGGCCGTGATGACCTTCTACATGACCCCCGGATCCTGCTCGACCGGCATCCATATTCTGCTGGAGGAACTGGAAGCGGTGTTCCAGGTCACGGTGGTGAACCTGCCGGCGGGCGACCAGTTCAAGCCGGATTACGTGGCCATCAACCCCAAATCCACCATCCCGACCCTGGTGCGCGGCGACGGTTCGGCGCTGACCGAGGTGATGGCCATCGCCTTCTGGCTGGCCCGCAGCCATCCCCGCGCCGGCCTCTGGCCCGAGGCGGTAGAGCGGCAGACCCGGCTGATCGAGGCCATGGCTTATATGACGGGAACCCTGCACGGCCAGGGGTTCGCGCGCCTGTTCGCCACCGCCACCTTCACCCGCAACGCGGCCGACCATGGGGCGGTCCGGGCGCTGGGGCAGGAGATCGTGCGCACCGGCTTTGGAGTGCTCGACACC
>CALRNP020000315.1:0-4894 GCA_943369575.1 Azorhizobium sp. AG788
CCCCCTTGCGGGGGAGGGTTGGGGAGGGGGGTGAAACGGCCTCCACTGAGAGCCCGCTCACCGGCTGCGGTCGCCCACGGCATGACGGTCGCCATCGGCGCGCGTTTCACCCCCCTCCCTGCCCTCCCCCGCAAGGGGGGAGGAGCCCGCGTCGGTCCGGTGAACGCACACACGTCGGAGAGGGCGAGCGGCGCGTCGGCTCAGGCGTCCACGGACTCCTCCAACACCAGCAGTTCGGCGCCTTCGTCCACCAGGTCGCCGACGGCGCAGTTGACCGCCTTCACCCGGCCGTCGCGGGGGGCGGTGACGGTGTGTTCCATCTTCATGGCTTCCACCACCACCAAGGCCGTGCCCTTGGCGACATCCTGGCCGGGCGTCACCGCAACGCGGATCACCGTGCCCGGCATGGGCGCCACCAGCCGGCCGGCGGTGCCGGTGGCCTCGATGGAGACGATGCGCGGATCGATGAAATCAACGGCGCGCTCGACGCCGCCGGCGAACACCGTCAGCCGGGTGCCGGCCCGCACCACGCGGGCTTTGAGCCGCACGCCGTCGAGCCGGGCCACCAAAGTGCCGTCGGCCTCCACGGCGCCAGCCACCGCCATCGGGCCGGCCGGCAAGTCGAGCGAAAAACCCTCCGCCCGGTAATGGGCGCGCACGGCGATGCGGCTGCCGGCATCGGCGAAGGTCAGGTCCACATAACCGGCGCGGTTGAGCCGCCAGCCGGGCGCCAGACCCCAGGGGGACCAGGCATCGGCGGGATCGGCGGAGGCGGCGGAGGCCCGCGCCTCCTCCAGCAGCACCGCCAGCGCCGCCAGCGCCACGGTGCGGTCATCCACCGGCGCCGGGGGCGGCAGCAGATCGGCGGCGAAGCGGGCGATGAAGCCGGTGTCGAGATCGGCGGCGGCAAAGGCCGGATGGCCGGCGATGGCCTGCAGGAAGGCGCGGTTGGTGGGCAGGCCGACCACTTCGGTGGCGGCCAGCGCCGCTTGCAGGCGCCCCACCGCCTCGGCCCGGTCGGCGCCCATGCCGATGATCTTGGCGATCATCGGATCATAATGGATCGAGACCTGATCCCCGGCCCGCACGCCCGCATCCACCCGCACGCCGGGCACCGCGAACGGCAGGCGCAGATGATCGAGCCGTCCCACCTGGGGCAGGAAGTCCCGCAAGGGGTCTTCCGCATAGAGCCGCACCTCGATGGCGTGGCCCGCCAGCGGAATATTGGACTGGGACAGCGGTAGCGGCTCGCCGCGGGCGACCCGCAACTGCCACTCCACCAGATCCTGGCCGGTGATGGCCTCCGTCACCGGATGCTCCACCTGCAAGCGGGTGTTCATCTCCATGAAGAAGAAATGGTCGCCCTCGGCGATGAATTCCACCGTGCCGGCGCCCACATAGCCTACCGCCTTGGCCGCATCCACGGCGGCCTTGCCCATGGCGGCGCGGCGCTCGGGAGAGAGGCCCGGCGCGGGGGCTTCCTCCACCACCTTCTGGTGGCGGCGCTGGATGGAACAGTCGCGTTCATGCAAATAGACGGCGTCGCCTTGCGTGTCGGCGAACACCTGCACCTCGATATGCCGGGGGCGGGTGAGATATTTCTCCACCAAGACCCGGTCATCGCCGAAGGCGCTCTTGGCCTCGCGCTGGGCGGAACCGAGGGCGTCAAGGAAGGCCTCCGGCGTCTCCACCACCTTCATGCCCTTGCCGCCGCCGCCGGCCGACGCCTTGATGAGCACCGGATAACCAATGCGCGCGGCTTCCCGCGCCAGCAGTTCGGGATCCTGGTCGGTGCCGTGATAGCCCGGCACCAAAGGCACGCCGGCGGTCTCCATCAGCGCTTTCGCCGCGCTCTTGGAGCCCATGGAGCGGATGGCCGAGGCCGGCGGGCCGACGAAGATGATGCCCGCCGCCGCGCAGGCATCGGCGAAGTCGGCATTCTCCGACAGGAAGCCGTAGCCGGGGTGGATGGCATCCGCGCCGCTCGCCTTGGCGGCAGCGAGGATGGCATCGATTTTCAGATAGCTGTCACGGGCGGGGGCCGGGCCGATGGGATAGGCCTCGTCGGCGCTCTCCACATGCAGCGCGCGGGCGTCGGCGTCCGAATGCACCGCCACGGTGGCGATGCCCATGGCCTTGGCGGTGCGCATGATCCGCACCGCGATCTCGCCCCGGTTGGCGACCAGAAGCTTGCGGATTGCCCGGCTCATGCCCCACCCCAGTTCGGTTTGCGTTTTTCGAGGAAAGCGGCGAGCCCCTCTTGGCCCTCGGCGCCGGCGCGTTGATCGGCGATGCGCCGGGCGGTCTCTTCCATCACCGCGTGGGTGATGGGGCCGTCCACGGCGGCCACTAATTGCTTGGCAGCGCTCAGCGCCTGCGGGCCGGCGGCGGTCAGCGCCGCCAGATGGCCGGCAATGGCGGCATCCAGCTCGTCGGCCGGCACCACCTGATGCACCAGCCCCAGCTCCAGCGCCGTCTGCGCGGAAAAGCGCTCGGCGGTGAGAAAATAGCGCCGCGCCTGCCGCGCGCCCATGGTGCGCACCAGATAGGGGCTGATCACCGCCGGGATGAGGCCGATGCGCACCTCGGTGATGGCGAACTGCGCCTCGGGCACCGCCACCACGATGTCGCTGGCCGCCAGCAGCCCCAGCGCCCCGGCGAAGGCCGAGCCATGCACCCGCGCCAGGGTCGGCTTGGGGCAGGTGTCGATGATATGCAGCAGCGTCGAGAGATGCATGGCATCGGTGAAATTCTCGTCGCTGCCATAGGCCGCCATGCGGCGCATCCAGGTGAGGTCGGCCCCCGAACAGAACACCGGGCCTTCCGCCCGCAGCAGCACGGCGCGCACCGCCGGATCGGCGCTCGCCGCGTGATAGGCGGCGGTGAGGGCGGCGATCACCGCGTCGTCGAAGGCATTGCGGGTTTCAGGACGGTTCAGGGTGAAGGTGGCGACGCCCTGATCGTGGGTGACGGAAACACTCATGTCACGGCTCCTGGCCGGGGCGTATGGCCCGCTGCGGTTGTGGCGCGCCCAACAGACCGACGTCGGCGGGCACGGCCAAGCTCGCGCTGGCGGATGAAAATGGGATGACATGGCCGCGCCGGTCCGCATGGCAGCGCCCAGGCGCCGCGCGCACCCTCGCTCACATGCGGAACACGCCGAAGCGTGTCTCCTGCTCGGGGGCGTTCAGCGCGGCGGAAATGGCCAAAGCCAGCACCATGCGGGTATCGGCGGGGTCGATGACGCCGTCGTCCCACAGCCGCGCGGAAGAATAATAAGGATGGCCCTGCACCTCATATTGCGCCTGGATCGGCGCCTTGAAGGCGGCTTCCTCCTCCGCCGGCCAGGTGCCGCCGCGGCTCTCGATGCCGTCGCGCTTGACCTGCGCCAGCACATTGGCCGCCTGCTCGCCGCCCATCACCGAAATGCGGGCATTGGGCCACATCCACAGGAAGCGCGGATCGTAAGCCCGCCCGCACATGCCGTAATTGCCGGCGCCAAATGAGTTGCCGATCACCACGGTGAATTTCGGCACCTTGGCGCAGGACACCGCCGTCACCAATTTGGCGCCATCCTTGGCGATGCCGCCGGACTCGTATTTCTTGCCGACCATGAAGCCGGTGATGTTCTGCAGGAACACCAAAGGGATGTTCCTCTGGCAGCACAATTCCACGAAATGCGCGCCCTTGAGCGCGCTCTCGGAGAACAGGATGCCGTTATTGGCGATGATGCCCACCGGATAACCGAAGATATGGGCAAAGCCGGTCACCAGCGAAGTGCCGTAGAGCGGCTTGAACTCATCGAACTCCGAGCCGTCGACGATGCGGGCGATGATCTGGCGCACATCGAACGGCTTCTTGGGATCTTCCGAGACGATGCCGTAGATCTCATCCGCATCATAGAGCGGCGGGCGCGGCGGGCGGATCTCCAGCCCGTGATCCTTGCGTCGGTTGAGATCGGCGACGATGGTGCGGGCGATGCCCAGCGCATGGGCGTCATTCTCGGCCATGTGGTCGGCCACGCCCGAGGTGCGGGTGTGGACATCGGCCCCGCCCAATTCCTCGGCGGTCACCACCTCGCCGGTGGCGGCGCGCACCAGAGGCGGGCCGGCGAGGAAGATGGTGGCCTGGTTCTTCACCATGATCGACTGGTCGGCCATGGCCGGCACATAGGCGCCGCCGGCGGTGCAGGAGCCCATGACCACGGCGATCTGGGCGATGCCCTCCGCCGACATGCCGGCCTGGTTGAAGAAGATGCGGCCGAAATGATCGCGGTCGGGAAAGACTTCGTCCTGGTTGGGCAGGTTGGCGCCGCCGCTGTCGACCAGATAGATGCAGGGCAGATGGTTTTCCCGCGCAATGGCCTGGGCGCGCAGATGCTTCTTCACCGTCATGGGGAAGTAGGTGCCGCCCTTCACGGTGGCATCATTGGCCACGATCATGCACTCGCGGCCCGAGACCCGGCCGATGCCGGTGATGATGCCGGCGGCGGGAATGTCGTCGTCATACATGCCGTGGGCGGCCAGCTGCGACAGCTCCAAGAACGGCGAGCCGGTGTCGATCAGGGTGCGGATGCGGTCGCGGGGCAGAAGCTTGCCGCGCTTCAGGTGCCGCTCGCGGGCCACGGCGCCGCCGCCTTCGGCGATGCGGTCCACCAGGGTCCGCAGGTCCGCCACGCTGGCGGACAAAGCCTCGCGATTGCGCCGGTACGCCTCCGAGCGGCGGTCGACGGTATCCTCGATGATCGCCATGCAGCGTCCTCGCCCCGATTAGCGTCCAGCCCGACATATGTGGAAGATGCGCGCCCGCGCCCCGGCCGCGAACGGGCCGGACGGGGTGGGACAGGTCTCCTCCATCACCGATCAATCGCCGGCTTTGAAACGATCGTACGTTT
>CALRNP020000316.1:0-4725 GCA_943369575.1 Azorhizobium sp. AG788
GCCACCCCGGCCAATCGGGCGCGGGTGGATTTCTCCGAGCATTATCTCGGCACGCCGGCCCGCTTCGCCGGCCGATCCACGCTGCAGATGGGCGGCGCGACGCCGGGGGAGGTGGCCTCCAAGCGCGTGGCCGTGGTGGTGGGCACCGCGCACGAAGCCTATCTGCGCGCCTTCTTCAACGAGGCGGCCATCCGCACCTATGGCGATGCCGCCGCCACCCGCGCAGCGCTGATGGCGGGGGAGGTGGACCTGGTGTTCGGCGACGGCATCGGCCTGTCGCTGTGGCTGAACGGCACCCAGGCCAATGGCTGCTGCCGCTTCGTCGGCGGCCCGTTCACCGAGAGCCGCTATTTCGGCGATGGGCTGGCGGTGGCGGTGAAGGCGGGCAACGATCCGCTGCGCCGGGCCATCGACTATGCCATGCAGCGGGCGTGGGAGAAGGGCGTCTACACCGATCTTTATCTGCGCTGGTTTCCCGTGGGCATTTACTGACGCGCCACGGGGGCGAGGCCGCGGATTCTCTGCCGTTGCGGCAGGCGCGGTGTCGCGCAATCGTGTGTGGCGCCCCACGCCCGCCGGGCAAAGATGAGCCGCCGCGCACCCTGCCGCGCCGCGTCTGCCTGGAGATCCGCATGCTTGTGCGCCCGCTCGCGCTTCTCACCTGTGCCGTGCTCGCCGCCACCCCGGTTCTGGCGCAGAGCGCGCCCGGTCCCACCGTGCGCGGCGCCATTGCGGCGATGGATGGCCCCATGCTCACCGTCACCACCCGCGCCGGATCCACGGTGAAGGTGAAGCTGGCGGAAGCGACCACGGTCACCGGCTTGGTGCGCACCACCCTCTCCGCCATCCCCACCGACGCTTATGTGGGCGTCGCCGCCATTCCCCAGGCCGGGGCACCGGCGGGCGCGCCGGAGCGGGCGGTGTCGATCCATGTGTTTCCGCCCGCCCAGCGCGGCGCCGGGGAAGGCACGCGGCCCTATGACGTGGCGCCCAATTCCAGCATGACCAATGGCGCCCTGTCCCAGAAGCTGGTGGAGAAGGACGGCCAATTGCTCACCATCGCCTTCAAGGGCGGCGAGAAGCAGGTGCTGGTGACGCCGGAGACCTCGCTGGTGAGCTTCGAGCCCGGCACCCGCGCCGAACTGAAGCCCGGCGCCCAGGTGCTGATGCGCACCACGGTGGGCGCCGACGGCATGGCCGAGGCGGCCCGGGTTCTGGTGGGGCGCGACGGAGTGGTGCCGGCGCTCTGACGGGGCGCTGAGCCGCGTGGGCCGGATTCGCACTGCGCGCGCGGTTGCGGCTTTGCGGTTGCGGCTTTCTGGGGCGCAAAGCTTCAATTTTCGCCATACATGCACTAGAGCAGGGGCGCGCGGCGGCGCGGCCCCGGCCATGTCTCCGCGCACCCCGACGCGACCCTGGCCGCGCGTGCGTTCTGCGCATGCCGCCACCGGGACCGATCGCGCTGCATTCCAGGGCGCGCCCGCATGGGCTGGCGCCCCTGTCCGGAGACCCATCATGACCACGGCGCCTGCCCCGACCGACCTGACCGCCACCGAACTGCGCAGCTTTGCGGAAACCGCAGGCGCCTGGCCGTTCGAGGAAGCGCGCAAGATCGTCGAGCGGTTGAAGCGCAAGCCCAAGGACGAAGTGCTGTTCGAGACCGGCTACGGCCCCTCGGGCCTGCCGCACATCGGCACCTTCGGCGAAGTGGCGCGCACCACCATGGTGCGCCACGCCTTCCGCGTGCTGACCGAAGACAAGATCAAGACCCGGCTGTTGTGCTTCTCCGACGACATGGACGGCATGCGCAAGATCCCGGACAACGTGCCGGACCGCGCCGCGCTGGAGCCTTTTCTCCAGATGCCGCTGACCTCGGTGCCCAATCCGTTTGGCGGCGACTTCGCTTCGTTCGGCGACCACAACAACACCATGCTGCGGCGCTTCCTCGACACCTTCGGGTTCGACTATGAATTCGCCAGCGCCACCGAATACTACAAGTCCGGCAAGCTGGACGCGGTGCTGCTGAAGGCGGCGGAACAGTATGACGCCATCATGGGCGTGATGCTGCCGACGCTGGGTGAGGAGCGTCAGGCCACCTACAGCCCGTTCCTGCCCATCTCGCCGGTGAGCGGGCGGGTGCTCTATGTGCCGCTGAAGGCGGTGGACGCCAAGGCCGGCACCATCACCTTCACCGACGAGGATGGGGTGGACAAGACCGTGCCGGTCACCGGCGGCCAGGTGAAGCTGCAGTGGAAGCCGGACTTCGGCGCCCGCTGGGCGGCGCTGGGCGTTGATTTCGAGATGTTCGGCAAGGACCACCAGACCAATGCCCCGGTCTATGACAAGATCTGCGAGATCTTGGGCGGCACCGCGCCGGAGCATTATGTCTATGAGCTGTTCCTGGATGAGAACGGCCAGAAGATCTCCAAGTCCAAGGGCAACGGCCTGACCATCGACGAATGGCTGACCTATGCCAGCCCGGAGAGCCTGGCGCTCTACATGTTCCAGTCGCCGCGCTCGGCCAAGAAGCTGCATTTCGACGTCATCCCCAAGGCGGTGGACGAATATTTCAACTTCCTCGCCCGCTATCCCGCGCAGGATTGGAAGCTGCGCCTGGGCAATCCGGTGTGGCACATCCATGCGGGCGAGCCGCCGGTGATCGACATGCCGGTGTCCTTCACCATGCTGCTCAATCTCGCCTCGGCCTCCAACACCGAGGACAAGAGCGTGCTGTGGGGCTTCCTGGGCCGTCACGTGGAGGGGATTTCGCCGCAGACGCACCCCAAGCTCGATGAGCTGGTGGGCTATGCGGTGAAGTATTTCAACGACTTCGTGAAGCCCAACAAGGTGTTCCGCGCCCCCGACGATGTGGAGCGGGCCGCCCTGGAAGCGCTGGACGCGGCGCTGGCCGCCTTGCCGGCCGCGCCCACGGCGGAAGACGTGCAGAACGCGCTTTATGACGTGGCCCGCCCGATCCCGCGCTACCAGGATCTCAAGGCCAAGGGCGCCACGGTGGAGCGCCCCGGCGTTTCGGTGGAGTGGTTCAACGCCCTCTACCAGACCCTGATCGGCCAGGATCGCGGCCCGCGCTTCGGCTCTTTCGTGGCCATCTACGGCGTGGCCGAGACGCGGGCGCTGATCCAGGCGGCGCTGGAAGGCGCGCACGTCTAGCACCGACGAAGGCTCAGCCGGTCGCGATCTTGCGCGGCCGGCCGCCTTTGCGACCGTTCTCGCGGGAACTGGCGGCCTTCGCGGCAGTCCGGGCCTGTCCGCCCATGCTGCCCAGTTGCTGCGCCATCCAGCGCTTCGAGCCGAAGATGCCTTGCAGCAGGCCCGGCACATAGAGGTCGGCATCCAATTTCGGCCAATGCAGGCCAAGCCCCGCGGGGCTGATCTCGATCTCGCTGAGATCGTCCTTCGATGCGCCGGTCAGACCTTCCACGAGCCCGACCGGAACGGTGATCTCCACGCCTGAACTGAGTCGCACCACGACGCGGGACGTGCGCCGATCGAAGCGGGCAGTGACGGCGCGTGTCGCCTCCTGAGCGGTGGCCATGCGCCGTTCGGCTTCGGCAAATGCCTCTTCAGTGATCGCCATGGATCGCCCTCCAGTCCTCACACAGTTTTGCGACGGCGGCATCCAGGGCGCTCCTGATGCGACCGGCATCCGGCCGGCTGAAGCCATAGACCTCGCGCAGTTCGCTTGGTCCTTCCGGGCAATGCAGAACGAATACCGCCTCGCCGCCGGTCCCGATAATATGCACATGCGCAGGCCGGTGATCGTTGGGACAGATCACCACGCGCAGACCTTCGAGACGCAGGACCGTCGGCATTCGCCCATTTTAGCAAAACCCAACCGCTTCGGATAGGGCTGCGACCGAAGCGCCATGCGGCGCGCGTCCATCGCGCCGGACTTTCAAACTTCATCCATTAAATGTAAGATGGAATATAGTAACGAATTTAATCTGTAGTTTGGAGGGCTCCATGACCTTGCGCCTGGGGGACATCGTTCCCGATTTCACCGCCGAGACCACCGAAGGCCCGGTGCACTTCCACGAGTGGCTGGGCAACAGCTGGGGCATCCTGTTCTCGCACCCCAAGAACTTCACCCCGGTCTGCACCACCGAGCTGGGGCAGGTGGCGCATCTGAAGGGCGAGTTCGACACGCGCAACGTCAAGGTCATCGGCCTGTCGGTGGACACGCTGGCCAACCATCCGGACTGGGTGGCCGACATCAAGGATGCCACCGGCGCGAACCTCAACTTCCCGCTGATCGCCGACAGCGACAAGACCGTCTCCGGCCTCTACGACCTGATCCATCCCAACGCCAGCGACACCGCCACCGTGCGCTCGGTGTTCGTGATCGGGCCGGACAAGAAGCTGAAGCTGACGCTCACCTATCCCGCCAGCACCGGCCGCAACTTCCAGGAGATCCTGCGGGTGGTGGACAGCCTCCAGCTCACCGCCGCCCATTCGGTGGCGACCCCGGTGGACTGGAAGCCCGGCGAGGACGTCATCATCGTCCCCTCGGTGTCGGATGAAGCCGCCAAGGAGAAGTTCCCGCAGGGCTGGAAGACGGTGAAGCCCTATCTGCGCATCGTCGCCCAGCCGGGCAGCGCGCAAGGCTGAGCGGCAACGCCGGCCCGGTGCGCCGGCGCTGGTCAGGACCCACCGCCCCGATGAGAGGAGCGGCCGTGGCCCCCGCATCGACCGCGGGGGCCACGG
>CALRNP020000317.1:0-4653 GCA_943369575.1 Azorhizobium sp. AG788
CCCCAAGCTCCCCCGCGACAAGCGCGCCCAGCTGGACGCCATGTTCGAGGCCCTGCGCCTCGCCCCCGACGAGGCCAGCGCCAAGATCCTGGCCGAGCGGCTGGACAACATCCTCTCCGAAACCAACAGCACCGGCGCCGACATCCTGCTGGCCCGCGCCAATATGGCGGCGGAAGCCAAGCAATATGACCTCTCCGTCGCCTTGCTGGATGAAGTGGTGGAGCAGGATCCCGATTCTCTGGCCGGCTTCAGCCGCCGCGCCACCGTGCTTTATCTTCAGGACGACTATATCGGCGCCATGGCCGACATTCGCGAAGTCCTGGCCCGCGAGCCCCGCCACTTCACCATACTTCTCGGCATGGCCATGATCCTGCGCGAACTGGGCGACGACGCCCACGCTCTGGAGGCCGCCCGGCGGGCCCTGGCCATCAATCCGCACCTCACCGCCGCCAAGGAGCTGGAAACCCAGCTCGCCACCAAGGTGGACGGCCGCGGCATCTGAGCCGGGCCACCTTTGGAAACAACGGCTTAGCGCCCTCTTAGCCCGGCCCGCTGGGCACGAAGGCGATGCGGATCATGTTGGTCGCCCCCGGCGTCCCGAACGGCACCCCGGCCACCACGATGATCCTTTGCCCCGGCCGCGCAAACCCTTCGGATTGCGCCATTTCGCAGGCCCGATCGACCATGTCGCCGGCATCATGGGCATCCTCGGTCACCACGCAATGCACCCCCCAGGACAGCGCCAGCCGCCGCCCGGTGGCGGCATTGGGGGTCAGGGCAATAATGAGCGGCCGCGGCCGCTCACGGGCCACCCGCACCGCGGTTGCGCCCGAAGCGGTCCAGCACACCACCGCCCCCAGATCCAGCGTTTCCGCGATCTGGCGGGTGGCGGCGGCGATGGCATCGGCGGTTGTCGGCTCGGGCGCCGCCCTTTGGGCATCGATCACCGCCCGGTAGGTGGGGTCGCTCTCCACCTCCTCGGCGATGCGGTTCATGGTCGCCACCGCCTCAACGGGATACTGCCCGGCGGCGGATTCCGCTGACAGCATAATGGCATCGGCCCCTTCGAACACCGCGGTCGCCACGTCCGAGACCTCGGCGCGGGTGGGCACGGGCGAAGAGATCATGCTCTCCAGCATCTGGGTCGCCACCACCACCGGCGTGCCCGAGCGGCGGGCGGCGCGGGTCATCTGCTTCTGCAGCCCCGGCACCCGCTCCAACGGCAGTTCCACCCCGAGATCGCCCCGCGCCACCATCAGCGCATCGGAGAGTTCCATGATCTCGGAAAGCCGCGCCACCGCCTGCGGCTTCTCGACCTTGACCATGATGCCCGCCCGGCCACGGGTGATCTTGCGCGCCTCGGCCACGTCCTCGGGCCGCTGAACGAAAGACAGCGCGATCCAATCCGCCCCCACGTTCAAGGCGGCGTCCAGATCGGCACGGTCCTTCGGGGTCAAGGCGGAAGCCGGGAGCAGGGTATCGGGCAGGCTGACGCCCTTACGGTTGGACAGGCGCCCGCCCACCACCACTTGCGTCACCGCCCGCTCCGGGCTGGCTGAGAGCACCTGCAGGCGGATCTTGCCGTCGTCCAGCAGCAGCGTATCGCCGGCCGCCAGGGCCGCCAGGATCTCGGGATGCGGCAGGTGGACCCGGCTGGCATCGCCGGGCGCGGGATCGCTATCCAGCACGAACTGCGCCCCCGCCTTGAGGACGGTGGCGCCATCCTCGAAGGCGGCGATGCGCAGCTTGGGGCCCTGGAGATCGGCCAGGATGCCGATGGGCCGCCGGTGGCGCTCCTCGATGGCGCGGATGTCGGCGACGAAGCGGGCCAGCGCCTCGTGGCTGGTGTGGCTCATGTTGATGCGGAACACATCCGCACCGGCCAGGAACAACTGCTCGATCACAGCGGGGTCGGTCGAAGCCGGCCCAAGAGTTGCAACGATCTTCGTGCGTCTTTGCCGTCTCATGATCGCCCTCCAGATCCTGCCGTGACGGCAGGCTTGTTATTCTATCCTATGGCGTTTTCGCCCGAGAGGCCGGGGCCGGCAGCGGCATGGGAATGCCGGCCGGCGGCGTGCCGGACGAGACGCGGGCCGGGCTCTGGTTGCCCTCGGTCAGTTGCACCGTCCAGCCCTTCTGCTCGTTGGTGTCCACCTCCAGGAAGCCGGTCTTGTCGAACCCCCGCGCCAGGCAATCCTCCACGCCGCGGATGGTGAATTCCTTGTCGCGGGTGCACATGAAAGCCTTGCCGGACCACTCGCCGCCCTGGTCGTAATCCACGGCATACAGATAATAAAACCGCGCCACCAGATCGCCGCGCAGCAAGGTCTCGCAGCTGTTGGCGGAGACATTCCACCAGCCCTCGGTGGCCCAGCCATCGCCTTCCTTATAGCCGATGGCGACCCCGACCCGGCTCTGAGTGCGATTGCAGAGGCGGAAGTCCGCGGCCGCCGGTGTGGTCGCCGCCACGCTGAACAGGCCGGCCGTCCCCGCCAGCGCCAGGAGCGCGATCAGGCGGCGGCCAAGACGACGGCCTAGGCGCTGAGGAAGCTGCGATCGGATCATGCCTGGCAAGCGCTGGGACTGAGGAAGCAACATCGGATGGTGTGTGTGCCCGTGGCCGGGACCGCCGTCAACACGCCGGCCATCCCGTGGAACCGGGTCTTTTCAGCGCCGAACACGGCGACAGCGAGGCGGGGCGAAGCAAGGCCCCTCATGGCAGCACCGCCGCCGGCGCCGGCGCCGCCCGGGGCCGGGCCAGGAACAGGCCCAGCACGATCAGCCCCGCCCCCGCCCCCTGCAAAGCGCCGAGGCGCTCGCCCAGCACCAGCCAGCCCAAGGCGGCGGCGGACACCACCTCCAGAAAGAACACCAGCGCCCCGAACACCGGCGGCACCACGGAGAGCCCCACGGCCATGAGCCCCTGCCCACCCACCTGGCTCACCACCGCCAGCGCCAGCAATGCCAAGGCGCCGGAGAGGCTGGAGGGGATCAGGGTCGGCTCCAGCGCCAGGGCGACACCCAGCAGGACCAGAGTGGTGACGGCGGTGGAGAGGAACGTCACCAGCCCGGCGCCGAACCGCACCCGCGCCTGACGCACCGCCAGAAAATAGGAGGCAAAGAACATGGCTGTGATCAGCCCCGCCGCATCGCCCGGCAGCTTCTCCGGCGCGAACTGCCAGCTGCCGCCCACCAGCGCCAGGGTGCCGGCCACGCATAGCAGGAGGCCGGCGGCCAGCGGCCAAGTGAGGCGTTCCTTCAGCACCAGGAAGGTATAGAGCGCCACCCACAACGGCGAGGTGGTGGCCAGAACCGCGGCGTTGGCCACCGTGGTGCCGAGGATGGCGAGATGCCAGAAGATCAGGTCGCCGGCGAAGAACAGCCCGGCCAGCAGCGAGGCGCGGTCCGGCAAAGGCGGGCGACGGCCGGTTTCCGCCACCGCCCAGACCAGCAGGAACGGCAGCGCCAGAGCGGTGCGCCAGAAGGCGCTGGCGAACGGCCCCACATCCGCCAGGCGCACGAACAGCACCGAGGCGCCCATGGCCAGCGCCCCGGCCACCAGCGCGGAAATGCCCATAGCGATGCGCAATGGCTCGGCGGGAGCCCGGTTCACGATGCAAGACCGCGCGGCATGGAGAGGAACACGGATCAACAAGCCTGCGGATGGAAGGGGGAAGAAGGCGGGAGACGATCGCACGCGAGGCGCCACGATCCGGAGACGGCAAGGCTTGCACGAAAGCCGCGCCCGCGCCACATGCCTGGGTGAACATCGCCGCCCCCTACCCGCAAGGGTCGCAACCGGGCGGCGGCGCACCCGCCGCACAAGGAGACCACGCATGACGGCCCTCTCGGACGCGCAGCAGATCCAGCTCGAAGCCGCCGTTTTCCGCCGGCTGGTGACCCATCTGCGGGAGCGCACCGATGTCCAGAACATCGACCTGATGAACCTAGCCGGCTTCTGCCGCAACTGCCTCTCCAACTGGTATCTCGACGCCGCGCAGGCCGAGGGCCTGCCGGTGACCAAGGACGAGAGCCGCGAGCGGGTCTACGGCATGCCCTATGAGGATTGGAAAGCCCTGCACCAGACCGAGGCCAGCCCGGCCCAGAAGGCCGCATTCGAGGTGGCCAAGCCCGACCACTGACGATTCTCTCCCCCGCCCGCCGTCCCCGCGATCGGCCGCCCAGCCTGTGGGGCAGCGTGGGAAATCATGCGGCACTCAGGATTTTGCCCTGCTGCGGCCGGCGCAGAGGTGAATTGCGGGGACGCTTCCTTGACGCGGGCGCCGCGATGGCCCCTCTATCCTCGCCCTCCGACCTGTGCAAAAGGGCCGCGCAGCCATTGGCGCAGCGCCCCGTGCGGGCCGGAGCCGCGAACCGTTCCGGTGCGCGCGACATCAATTTGACGATGCAGCATCGATCCGGCCGGCCTCGGCCCGGTCGAGCGGGGCGGGAGCCACGCGCAAGCTGCTCAGCAGGAGTGAGACGATGACGGCAGATGTGGCGGATACCGGCGTTGCCGCCGAGGAACTGAAGCAGTTCGTCGAGCGCATTGAGCGGCTGGAAGAGGAAAAGAAGGCGATCGCCGACGACATCAAGGATGTCTATGCGGAACTGAAGGCCCGCGGCTTTGACGCCAAGGCCGTGCGCAAGCTG
>CALRNP020000318.1:0-4572 GCA_943369575.1 Azorhizobium sp. AG788
CGCGAGGGTCGGCCCGCCCTCGCGGGAGGACAGCGACACCAGCCAGCGCCGGCCGGTCCATTCCGCCAGCTTGCGCGAGAGATCCTGCACCAGGGTGGGGCTGCCGCCCGCCCCCAATGCGATCTCGATCCGCCCGTCCTCGAAATGCACCGGGCGGGCGTAGGTCTCCACCGCATGCTTGAGCATAAGGTCGCGGTTCTGGCTGGCCAGCGTCACCACGTCCTTCAGGCTGGAGAGCTGCGGCCCGGCCGCTGCCGCCGGCTGCGCCGCAGGGCGCATCGCCATGGGCTGGGACTGCGTCGCCAGCGCCAGCCGCGCGCCGCCGCCCGCCGCCATGCTTGCGGTTGCCATACTTGCGGTTGCCATCCCGCCGCCGCCGGAGGGGCCGGCGCTGGGCGGACGCGGCTGCGACGGGGCGGGCGCGCTGCCCGCCGGCTGATCCTTCAACTGGCGCAGCGCCTCGTCCGGGGTCGGCAGATCGGCGGCATAGCCCATGCGCACCAGCACCATTTCGGCGGCCTGGGCGGGCTTGGCCGCCTGCTGCACCTCGGCGATGCCCTTGGTCAGCATCTGCCAGGCGCGCGAGAGAATGCGCATGGACAGAGCCTGCGCCATCTCGGTGCCGCGCAGCCGCTCGGCTTCCACCAGAGCGGCGTCGGCGCCGCTGTCGGGCACGATCTTCAGCCGAGTGACCAGATGGGTGAATTCCGCCAGATCGGTGAGGATCACCGCCGGATCGGCGCCGGAATCATATTGGTCGCGGAATTCCGCCAGCGCGCGGGCCATGTCGCCGCGCATCACCGCGTCGAAGAGGTCGATCACCCGCGCCCGATCAGCGAGACCCAGCAGCCGGCGCACTTCCTCGCCGGTGACGGCGCCGCCGCCATGGGCGATGGCCTGATCCAGCAGCGAGAGCGCATCGCGCACCGAGCCTTCCGCCGCCCGCGAGACGATAGACAGCGCCTCTGCCTCCACGCTCACGTTTTCCTTGGCGCAGATGCCGGAGAGATGGCTGGCCAGAACGCCCGCCTCCACCCGCCGCAGATCGAAGCGTTGGCAGCGGGACAGCACGGTCACCGGCACCTTGCGGATCTCGGTGGTGGCGAAGATGAATTTCACATGCTCGGGCGGCTCTTCCAGCGTCTTCAGCAGGCCGTTGAAGGCCGCCGTGGACAGCATGTGCACTTCGTCGATGATGTAGACCTTGTAGCGGGCCATCACCGGCCGATAGCGCGAGCCCTCGATGATCTCGCGAATGTCGTTGATGGAGGTGTTGGACGCGGCGTCCATCTCCATCACGTCCACATGGCGGGATTCGATGATGTCGCGGCAATGCTTGCCCATCACCGAGAGATCCAGCGTCGGCCCGCCGCCGCCCTCCATGGGCTCGTAATTGAGCGCGCGGGCGAGGATGCGGGCGGTGGTGGTCTTGCCCACGCCGCGGACGCCGGTGAGGATATAAGCCTGCGCGATCCGTCCCGAGGCGAAGGCGTTGGACAGGGTGCGGACCATCGCCTCCTGGCCGATCAGATCGTCGAAGGTCTGCGGCCGGTATTTTCGCGCCAGCACCCGATAGGGCGTGGAGGCGGCGGTGGCGGGGGCCGGAGGCGTGACAGGCGCCGGCGGTGCCGCCACGGGGGTGGCAATCGGGACGGCCACGGGCGCGGCGGGACGAGGCTCCATAGCCAGCATGTCCGGGGGCGCATCGGCTTCAACGGGCGGCGCGGCGGGCGCGGCCGCCGCAGGGGCACCCAGGTCAAGACCAGGGAGGTCGAGACCGGGCATGTCGAATGCGGGCATATCGTCGGGATGATCGGCGCTCATGGCGCCTTCATAGCATCCCGCGCGGGCAATGCGTCAGGGGGGATGCGGCGGGAGACCGGCAATCGGCGGTGGCATCCACACGGATGCGCGGCGGGACGGGCTCAGGCCGAGGATGCGCACAGAGCCAAGACACCACGCGATCAGGGAAACAGCTGACCCACCGCGAATGCGCCCTCGGACGAGAGTCGGACATCGGCGACGGCAGGGGATATCGCGGGGAAGGGCAAGCACCGCAGACCCAGCTACCGTTCAGCACCAGCGGCACGGGAAGCTCCGGTCGCACGGCACCAGAACATGTGGCCATGCGCGGAGCGGAAAGGTGGGAGGCTGATCGGCAACCCGAGACGGGCTCGTTGGGGCTGCTTCCTTCCGGACCTGACCCGGTTGGCGAGTGGCTCGTCCACCGCCAACCTCCCGCCCCCTATATCGTCCGGTCACGCGCGTTTAGCAAGCGGGGGGCGGCAGGCCTGTGAATCGCTGTGCATAGCCCCCTCCACACCGCGCCCGCCTCCCCTCCCGGATGCCCGCTGCGCGACAAAAATTCCGGTGCGCCGGCCGAGCCGCGTTATGGTTGCATAGCTTGCCACCGTTCAGCGCTCGTGCCACGGTCGCCGGACAGCTTGCCTCCCGCTCCGGGCCCCATGTCCACATCTCCCTTCCCTGATCTCGGCCCCTGGCCGGCCCTCGGCTATACCGACAGCGCCCTGGATCGTGCCGCTCTGCGGCGCGGCGAGGCCGCAGCGCTGGCGGAGCAGCCCGATGCCCGCGCCTATCTGCTGGGCGGCGAACTGGTGGCCGCCCGCCCGGTCCCCGGCCAAGATGTTCACGATCCGCTGTTCACCATGCCCACCGCCCGCGCGCTCGGCGGCACCTCGCCGCTGTTTCTCGGCCTGGAGAACGGCGCCCCCCGCTTCGGCCTGAGCTTTCCGCCCGAACAGCGCGAGGCGTTCGAGGCGCAGGGCCTGTTCGTGAGCGACCTGCGCTCCATCGCCGTGGGCGGGCTGGTGACGCCGCAGCATCTGGCGGCCATCGCCGGCGCCAAGGCGCTGGCGGCATGGCACACCCGCCATGGCTTCTGCTCCAATTGCGGCACACCCACGCGCATGATCGAGGCCGGCTGGCGGCGCGACTGCCCCTCCTGCGGCGGCCAGCATTTCCCGCGCACCGATCCGGTGGTCATCATGCTGACCTATGTGGGCGACCGCTGCCTGCTGGGCCGCCAGCCGCGCTTTGCCCCCGACATGTGGTCCTGCCTCGCCGGCTTCGTCGAGCCGGGGGAAACCATCGAGGACGCAGTGCGGCGCGAAACCGTGGAAGAAGCCGGCATCGCCACCGGGCGGGTGGCCTATGTGCAGACCCAGCCCTGGCCCTTCCCCATGTCGCTGATGATCGGTTGCCTGGCGGAGGCCACGTCCACGGACATCGTGATCGATCCGCAGGAGCTGGAGGCGGCGCGCTGGTTCGACCGCGCCGAGGCCGCCGCCATGCTCACCCGCACCCATCCCGCCGGCCTGTTCGTACCGCCTCCCATGGCGATCGCGCATCATCTGATCCGCGCCTTCGTCGAGGGCCGCACAGTCTGAGCGGCGCCCGGCCGGCGCCAAGGCACAGGCGTCGCTTGCACGGAGCGGTTTTCTCGGCACATTGCACAGACAGAGCGAGCGGTTTTCAACGCTGCCGGCGCAGGGATGCCCGTGACCTTTAAAGGCCAGACCACCGGGGAAGCGGCCCCCTTGCAGCCGAGCGCCGGCCCAGTGGGCCGAATCACCCGCATGCTGCGGCCCTTGCACGCCTTCGTCTTCGCAGACCCAGGCACCGCGCCCCGCGCACGGCGGCGGCCGCGCAATCTCGTCTATGGGCTCGATGACAAAGTGCCCCTGGGGCCGCTGCTGGCCCTGTCGGGACAGCACGCCATGCTGGCGCTGACGCTGCTGATCTATCCCATGGTGGCCGCGGCCGAGGCCCAGCTGGTGCCGGCTCAGGCCAACGCCATGCTCAGCGCCTGCGCCATGTGCATCGGCATCGCCACCATCCTTCAATGCGCCCGCTCCCGGTTGGGCAGCGGCTATCTGGCGGTGCACGTCCCCTCCCCCGGCGCGCTGCCTTTGGCTATCCAGGCTCTGGCCCTCGGCGGCTTGGGCCTGATGGCGGCCACCACCTTGCTCGTCGGGGTCAGCCAGTTGTTCGTCGCTCGACTGGTACGGCCATTGCGGGTGGTGCTGCCGCCGGAGGTCTGCGGCGTGGCCGTGACCATGCTGGGGGTGTCGCTCGCCGCGCCGGCGCTGCGCCGGGCCCTTGGCATGTCGGACCTCTCCACCGAAGTGGCGAGCGCGCCCCTTATCGTCAGCCTGCTCACCCTGGCGCTGATCGTCGGCGTGACCATCTTCGCGCCGCGCCGGCTGAAGCTGTTCGCGGTGTTCATCGGCGCCTCCGCCGGCTGGGCTTTGGCGGTGGGGCTGGGGGTGCATCGGCCGGAGACCGCCGAGGTGCTGGCGGCGGCGCCCTGGATCGCGCTGCCGCAGGTGCATCTTCCCGCCTTGGCCATCGCGCCCAGCTTGCTGCCGCTGGCGGCGCTCATGGTGATGATGAACCTGGTGGACGTGCTGGGCGTCACGGTCTCGCTGGAAAAGATGAACGATGCCGACTGGCGCCGCGCCGACATGCGGGCCGCCGGCCGGGCGGTGAATGCCTGCGGCATCGGCAATATCCTGAATGGGCTGACCTCGGGCTTTCAGTCCGGCCTGTCCT
>CALRNP020000319.1:0-4523 GCA_943369575.1 Azorhizobium sp. AG788
GGCGGGTGCCCCGGCGCGCGCCGGGGCCTCGCCTCCTGGTGGGAGCCCTCGCCATGTTTATTGATCAACTGATCAACTCTATCGGCGCTGGCGTGATGATGGGCAGCATCTACGCCGCGCTGGCTTTGGGCCTGGCGGTGACGTTCGGCCTGCTGCACATCCCCAACATCGCCCATCCCGCCTTCGTGGTGGCGGGGGCCTATGTGGTGGCGGTGGGCAATTCCTATGGCTTCGATCCGCTGCTGGTGGCGGTGGTGGCGCTGGTGCCCTTTTATGTCATGGGGCTGGCCTTCTACGAATTCTATGCCCGGCTGTTCGAGCGGCGCGGCGCCGCCGACACCATGAATGCGCTCACCCTGTTCTTCGGCGTCTCGCTGGTGGTGGAAACGGCGCTGCTGATGAAGTTCGGCACCAACCAACAATCGGTGAGCGTCGCTTATGTGGGCCAGAGCCTGGTGATCGGCCTCCTGTCCTTGCCCTATCGCCTGCTGGTGCCGGCGCTGCTGGCGCCGGTGATGATCGTCTTGCTGTGGCTCTATCTGCATTTCACCCATGCGGGCATCGCCATCCGGGCCGTGGCCCATGATGAGCGGGCGCTCTCGGTCAGCGGCATCGATCCGCGCTGGATCAAGCGCCACGCCTTCGGCATCGCCGCCGCCACCGCCGTGGTGGCCGGTGCCGCGCTCATCATTGTCGGGCCGGTGGATCCGTTCGGCGGCCGGCTGATGATCGGGCGCGCATTTGCGGTGGTGGTGCTGGCGGGCATGGGCTCGCTGCCGGGCACCATCGCCGCCGGCATCCTCATCGGGGTCTCGGAATCCCTGGTGGCGGCGTTCGCCAGCCCGTCCTGGGCACCGGCGGTGGCCTTCTCCATCCTGCTCGCCACCCTGGCGCTGCGCCCCGAAGGCCTGTTCGGAGTGCGCCGATGACCATGAAGTCGTCCGTGATGCCCACCGCCTCTCCCCGCCCGCGCGCGGGCCTGCGCCTGCCGGGCAATCGCTCCGTGCTGTTCACCCTGGGCGCGCTGGTGGTGATGGCCCTGGGCGTTGCGATGACGCAGACGGTGGCCAATCCTTATGTGTTCTTCGCCGCCTTCGTGATCGTGCAATCGGTGGCGCTGGCGACCGGCTGGAACGTGCTCGGCGGCTATGCCGGCTACATCAATTTCGGCGCCACCGCTTTCTACGGGGCCGGGGCCTATACGGCCGCGTTGCTGCTGAAGGCGTTCGATGCCTCCATCTTCCTGTGCCTGCCCGCCGCCGCGCTGGTGGGCGGCGGGCTGGGCCTGATGATGGGCTACATGACCCTGCGGGTGCAGGGGGTGTATTTCGCCATCGGCACCATCGCTTTGGTGGTGATGATCCACACTCTGGTGCTCAACATCGACTATCTCGGCGGGGCCAGCGGCATGGCGCTGATGGCCCCCGAAGCGCCGGCCTGGACCGGCGGGCAGGTGCAGTTCGTGTTCCTGGTCATGCTGGGCATCGCCGTGCTGGCGGTGGCCTGCGCCCGCTGGATCGAGATTTCCTGGGTGGGCCGCGGCTTCCGGGCGCTGCGGGCCTCGGAAGAGGCGGCGGAATGCGCCGGCGTCGCCACCTTCAAGCTCAAGCTCGCCGCCTGCGCCATCTCCGGGGCGATCCTCGCCATGACCGGCGCGCCTTTGATCTTCTATGCTTCCTTCATCGAGCCGGAGACGGTGTTCGGCCTGGCGCTGGCGCTCAATGCCATCGCCATGCCGCTGATCGGCGGCAAGCGCTCGTGGCGGGGGCCGATCATCGGCGCGGTGCTGCTGGGCTCGGTGCAGCAGGCAGCCACCATCACCATTTCATCGGAACTCAACATCCTGCTGGTGGGCGTGGTGCTGATCGGCTTTGTCGCCGCAGCGCCGGACGGCTTGCTCGGTCTGATCGAGAGACTGCGAAAGGCCCGGCGATGAGCGCTCCCATCCTGGCGGCGGAGGGCATAGAGAAGTCGTTCGGGGCGCTCAAAGCGCTCGGTCCGGTCTCGGTGGCGCTGAAGCCCGGCGAGCGCCTCGGCATCATCGGCCCCAATGGCTCGGGCAAGACCACCCTCATCAACTGTCTGACCGGCACCCTCACCCCCACCGCCGGCGAGGTGTGGTTCCTGGGCCGCAAGGTCACCGGGCTGGCGCCGCATCTGCGGGCCCGCATGGGGCTGGCGCGCTCATTCCAGATCCCCAAGCCCTTCACCGGCATGACCGTGCTGGAAAACCTGCTGGTGCCGCTCGATCACCTGCACGATGTGGCGGACCCGCAGGCCCGCGCCCTGGAGGTTCTGGCCTCCGTGGGCTTGGCCGGGCGCGCCGGGCATGAGGCCGGCGGGCTCACCCAGCTGGAACTGCGCAAGCTGGAGCTGGCGCGGGCGCTGGCCGGCCGGCCCAAGGTGCTGATCGCGGATGAAGCCATGGCGGGGCTCTCGAACCGCGAGATCGACGATGTGCTGGTGATCCTCGAACGGCTCAATGAGGCCGGCGTGGCGGTGATCATGATCGAGCACATCATGCATGCGGTGATGCGCTTTTCCCATCGCATCATCTGCCTGGAAACCGGCCGGCTCATTGCCGACGGGTCGCCCGACGCCATTGCCAATGATCCGCTCGTGCAGAAGGTCTATTTCGGTGAACAGGCTCATCATTGAGAACCTCAGCGCCGGCTATGGCGCGGTGGCGGTGCTGCACGATGTCTCGCTGGAGCTGAATGCGGGCGAGTTCGTCGCCTTGCTCGGCACCAATGGCAACGGCAAGAGCACGCTGCTCAACACCATCCTCGGCTTCGTGACGCCCACGCGCGGCCGTATCCTGCTGGAGTGGGACGGCCGCACCATCGACCTCACCCGCATGGCGCCGCATCGGGTGGTCAATGAGGGGCTTGCGCTGGTGCCGGAAGGCCGCCGGCTGGTGCCCAATCTCACGGTGGAGGACAATCTGGTGCTCGCCGGCAGCTGCCCGCGCGCCAAGGCGGACCTGAAGAAAAATCTCGCCTTCTGCTATGAGGCCTTCCCGCTGCTGCGCGAGCGCCGGGCGCAGCGGGCGTCCACCATGAGTGGCGGCCAGCAGCAATTGCTGGCGATCGCCCGGGCGCTGATGACGGCACCGCGCATGGTGCTGATCGACGAGCCATCAGTGGGGCTGGCGCCCATCGTGGTGGCGCAGGTGTTCGAGGCGATACGCACGCTCCAGGCCAAGGGCGACCTCACCATATTGATGGCGGAACAGAGCTTCTTCCAGGCGGTGGAACTGGCGGCGCGGGCCTATGTGCTCTCGCATGGCCGCATCATCCGCACCATCGACCGCCGGACCGGCGCCATCGATCCCGACGATCTGCGCCGGGCCATGATGGGCCTGGAAGCCGCCTGAACCGGGTGCTGACGATATTATCGAACGTCCGCGGGTGTTGGCGCTCAAAGCGGACGTTTGGTGGCGGGGCGATAGCCAAGTCCAACCCAAATGGCGACGAGCATCATTCCGCCTGCCAGCAGGAAGGTCAGTCGCATCCCGGCGGCGATGGCCGAGACGGTTGCAGTGGTGAACGCGTCGGTTCCGACGCCGAGGGCGAAGACGGCGCCCATGAGCGATGCGCCGGCGATCAGGCCGAGATTGCGCGACAGGTTGAGCAGTCCCGAAACCGTGCCCTGGCGATCCCTGGGGACGTCTGACAATGCGGTCGTGTTGTTGGCAGCCTGGAAGAGTTGATAGCCGGGCGTCAGGACAAGGATGGACAGCCCATAGCCGACGACGCCCATCATATTCGGCACAAGCGCGAGGAGGAAGGCGCCGGCCGTCAGCAGGACAAGGCCGATGGCGAGCACGCGCCGACTGCCCCAGGAATCCACAAGCCGACCGGATGGAGCGCCGCTGAAGATCGAAATCACCGGACCGAGCGCCATGATCAAGCCGACATGGCTTGCCTCCAGGCCGAGGCCGAGGCTGAGATAGAAGGGCCCAACCACCAGGGTCGTCATCATCACGGCGGCGACCAATATGTTGACGAGAAGATTGGGCGCGAGGCCCCGATTCATCACCAACCAGAGGCTTAGGGACGGCGTCTTTCCCTTTCCCGGCTCGCTCGGCAGCGTTGCGACCGCGAGGATCAGGGCAAGGACCGTCAGGGGGATTTGGACCCAGAAGATGCCGCGCCATCCCGTCAGCGGGATCAGCAGGCCGCCGAGGGACGGACCAAGCGCAGTTCCAAGCGCCGATATGGTGCCGAGCAGACCCATGGCCCGCCCGATGCGCGCTTCGTTGGCCGTCCGACGCATCAGCGCCATGGCGAGTGTCATGAGAAAGCCTGCGCCCATGCCCTGGAGCGTGCGCGCGCCGATCAGCAGCCACAGGTTCGGCGCCACCGCGCACAGCACCGAGGCCGCGGCGAAGGCGCACAGACCCGCGACGAGCGTTGGTTTCAGCCCGTAGCTATCGCCGAGCCTGCCGGCAACGAGGACCGAGATCGTGAGCGCGGCAAGATAGGCGACGACGACCGCCTGCACCTGCGCGAACGGTGCCG
>CALRNP020000320.1:0-4513 GCA_943369575.1 Azorhizobium sp. AG788
ATGAAATAGACGCCGTCGCCCTCCCGCAGCGCCTCATAGGTGCCCGCCGCGCCCTCACTGAATTCGGCCACCGTGCGGGCCTGGGCATTGAGCAGCCGGATGCCGCCGGCCGGGTCCGGCACCCAGGCCACCACCTGGGCGGCGAAGGCGATGAGCGGACAGCCATCGGCAGCAAAGGCCAGCGCGAAGCCGGGGCCTGAGGCGGTGGATTTCAGCACCAGCGGGCAGGTGCGCTCGCCATCGGCGCTGGTCAGGACGAAGGTGCCGGCCCGCCGCTCCGCCTCCGCGCGCAAGGCGGGATCCACGGTCTTGGCCGGCGCCGCCGGCTTGGCGGCGGGCGCGGGCTTGGCCGCGGGCTTGGCGCCACCCGGCACCGCGGCGGGCGGCAGCCCCTGAGCCAAAGAAGCCATCGGCGCGACGGCGAGGGCGGCCCAAAGGGCCCAGGCCGCCACCGTCGGCAGGGTTACGGCGCCGGCAGGAGCGGCTCGCCGCTCACGCCGCGCGCCGCCGGTGCGACCGGAACCGAGGGACTGCAAGAGGATGCCGCGCATGAAGTTCCGCCCGTTTTCCGGCGCCCCCGCCCGGCAGCGCCGCCGCCCGTAGGCACGCGCCGTTCGCGGCGAAAGTCAACCGGACGGAAGCCGGGCGTTTCCCTCCTCACCACCCAAGATGCGGCGAGGGGGGCGGAGGCGAAGCCACCTCAGGGGCGCGGCCAGGGGGTCTCGGCCACCGGCGTCACCGGCCCCTTGCCGGCGAACCAGGACACCAGATTGTCCACCACCAGCTGCCCCATGGCATTGCGGGTGTGATGGGTGGCGGAGCCCACATGCGGCAGCAGCACCACATTCTCCAGGGCGAAGAAGGCTTCCGGCACCCGGGGCTCGTCCACGAACACGTCGAGGCCGGCGGCCAGAATGGTCTTGTCCTGGAGCGCCTTCAACAGGGCCGGCTCGTCCACCACGGTGCCGCGCGCCACATTGATGAGGATGCCGCGCGGGCCGAGCGCCGCCAGCACCTCGGCATTGATGAGATTGCGGGTCGCCGCGCCGCCGGGAAGGATGAGCACCAGCGTGTCCACCGCCTTCGCCATGGCCAGCAGGTCGGGATAATGGGTGAAGGGCACGTCCGCCTGCGGGCGGCGGGTGTGATAGACGATGGGCAGGCCGAAGGCGTCGATGCGCTTGGCGATGGCCTTGCCGATGCGCCCCATGCCGACGATGCCCACCGTGCGGTCGCGCAGGGTGGCGCCCAGCGGGAAGGCACCGGAGGTCCACTGGCCGGCGCGCACGAAGCGATCCGCCTGCGGCAGTTCGCGCACGGAGGCCAGCAGCAGACCCAAGGCCAGATCGGCCACCTCCTCATTCAGCACGTCGGGGGTATTGGTCACCACGATGCCGCGCGCGGCGGCCGCATCAGCGTCGACCGAGTCATAGCCGACGCCGAAATTGGAGATGATCTCCAGCTTGGGCAGGCGATCCATCAGGGCGGCGTCCACCCGCAGCTTGCCCTTGGTCGCAAGGCCGCGAATCGAACCGGCATGGGCGGCGATCTGGGCGTCGAGATCCTGCGGCCCCAGCACCTGGAATCCGGCCGCCAGTTGGCGCTCCACCACATCTTCCATGATCGCCCCGGTGAGGAGCAGAGCGGGGCGGGCGGCGGGGGAGGTGCTGGGAGAATTCATGGCGGCGAACTCGCGGGTCAAGCGATGGATCTGGCGCCACCAGGCCGGGTTCGGCCCGGGGCCGGGCTTGGATAAGCGTCATTATGCTTTGGTTCAATCGTTTTAATTCCACTTGATCGCCGGCCTCAGCCGCACCATGATCGGGTCAGGCCCTGACCTAAGGGGCGCGTCGCCGCAGGCGGCGCAAGAGAGCACCGACGGCGCCAGCCGCTGAACGGAGCCTCATACGGGTGGAACACGCAGCCTTCATGGCTGGACAAGGAGCAGGACGCGATGGCGACGGTGGACATCCGCGCGGTTAAGAAGGCCTACGGCTCGACGGCCGTGATTCACGGCGTCGATATCGACATCCAGGATGGGGAATTTGTTGTCCTGGTGGGACCGTCGGGCTGCGGGAAGTCGACCCTTCTGCGCATGATCGCCGGCCTGGAGAACATCAGCGGCGGCGAGATCCGCATCGGCAACCGCCTGGTCAATGATGTGCCGCCCAAGGAGCGGGACATCGCCATGGTGTTCCAGAATTACGCGCTCTATCCGCACATGACGGTGGGCGCCAACATGGGCTTCTCGCTGAAGCTGCGCGGCGGCCCGCAAGCGGAAATCGACAAAAGGGTGAACCGCGCCGCCGAGATCCTCGGCCTCACCCCCTTGCTGGACCGCTTCCCGCGCCAGCTGTCCGGCGGCCAGCGCCAGCGCGTGGCCATGGGCCGCGCCATCGTGCGTGATCCGCAGGTGTTCCTGTTCGACGAGCCCTTGTCGAACCTCGATGCCAAGCTGCGCGTGCAGATGCGCACCGAGATCAAGGAACTGCACCAGCGCCTCAAGACCACCACGGTCTATGTGACCCATGACCAGATCGAGGCCATGACCATGGCCGACAAGATCGTGGTGATGCATGACGGCGTGGTGGAGCAGATCGGCGCCCCGCTCGATCTCTATGACAATCCCGCCAATCAGTTCGTCGCCAGCTTCATCGGCTCGCCCTCGATGAACTTCATCCAGGGCAAGATCGAGGTGAATGGCAGCGCTGCCTTTGTGACCGCCGACGGCCAGCGGCTGCCGGTGGACCGGGTGCCGGAAGGGGCCGTGGGCAAGCCGCTGGTCTATGGCATGCGGCCGGAACACATCCGCCTCGATCCCAACGGCGTGGCGCTGGAAGTGATCGTGGTGGAGCCCACCGGCTCGGAAATCCTGGTGATGGCGCGCCTGGGCACGCAGGAGATCGCCTGCCTGTTCCGCGAGCGCCTGATGCTCAAGCCGGGCGAGATCTTCCACATCTCGCCCCAGCCGGGCCTCACCCACATCTTCGACGCCGCCACCGGCCAGCGTCTCTAAACCGCGCGCGCCGCTGGACGGCGCGCCCCGTTTTCCGGCCTTCCGGTCCTGCCGGAGCGCCGCGACTTATGCATAATGAAGGACCCAAAAGACCGCGCGGCCTCGACCGACGCGGCAAGGGTGGACGCCAAACGACCCGCGACGGAGACACCGCGCGGGGCGCTCAAACGGAGGAACGCCAAGATGACGATTTCCAGACGCAACGTGCTGCTGGGCGGCGCCGGTCTCGCGGGTGCGGCCGCATTGCCCGTGATGGGCGCCGCGCCGAGCTTCGCGCAGGCCATGCCGAAATTCGACCCGGAGCCCGGTGCAAGCCTGCGCATGCTGCGCTGGTCGCCGTTCGTGAAGGCCGAGGAAGAAGCCTGGATTGCCAACACCAAGAAATTCACCGAAGCCACCGGCATCGAGGTGCGCATCGATAAGGAAAGCTGGGAAGACATCCGCCCCAAAGCGGCGGTGGCGGCCAACGTCGGCTCCGGCCCGGACATCGTATGGGTGTGGTTCGACGATGCCCAGCAATATCCCGACAAGCTGCTGGACGTGTCCACCCTGGCCAAGGGCCTGGGCGCCACCTATGGCGGCTGGTATCCGGCGCCTGAGGCCTATGCGCTCAATTCCGGCAAGTATGTCGCTCTGCCGCTGGCCACCATCGGCAATGCGGTGATCTATCGCGACAGCTGGGTGAAAGAGGCCGGCTTCAGCGAATTCCCGAAGGACACCAAGGCGTTCCTGGAGCTGGGCAAGGCGCTCAAGGCCAAGAACCATCCCATGGGCTTCACGCTCGGCCACGGCGTCGGCGACGGCAACAATTACTGCCACTGGATCCTGTGGAGCCATGGCGGCGAGATGGTCAACGACAAGGGCCAGGTGACCATCAACAGCCCGGAGACCATCGCCGCGCTGAAATATGCCCGCGAGCTGTATCAGACCTTCATTCCGGGCACCGAGAGCTGGCTGGACGTGAACAACAACCGCGCCTTCCTGGCCGGTGAAATCTCGGTGACCGCCAACGGCGTGTCGCTCTATTACGCCGCCAAGAACGATCCCAAGCTGGCGGACATGGCCGCCGACATGCGCTCGGTGAACCTGCCCATCGGTCCGGTCGGCAAGTCGGTGGAACTGCATCAGACCACCTCGGCCTGCATCTTCAAATACACCAAGTATCCCAAGGCGGCGCAGGCCTATCTCGCCTTCATGTTCGACGCGCCGCAGATGAACGCCTGGATCCAGGGCTCCAGCGCCTATTGCTGCCAGACGCTGAAGGCGTTCGCCAGCAATCCGGTGTGGACCTCCAATCCGATCAACGTGCCTTATGGCAAGGCTTCGGAAACCCTGCGGCCGAACGGCTATGCCGGCCCGCTGGGCCCGCAGTCCGCCGCCGCCATGGCCGACTGGATCGTGGTGGACATGGTGGCGGAAGCCGCCACCGGCCAGCGCACCCCCGAAGACGCCGCCAAGCGCGCCGAGCAGCGCGCCAAGCGTATCTATCGCGGCTGA
>CALRNP020000321.1:0-4504 GCA_943369575.1 Azorhizobium sp. AG788
AGCGATGCCGGCCGGCTGGAATAATGGGCCGTCCCCGCCCTGTGCTTCCGGCGCGGCTGAAGTGGGTGAGGGCTGCGGCGTGACCGCTACGGCGGCGATGGTGGCGGCGTCCACCTCGGTGGTCCCGACCGGCGCCGGGTCTGGCGCCATCGGGGCCTCGACCGATGAGTCCCCATACCGCGCCTGCCCGGCCATGGGCGGCAGCGCCTCGGCCTCCGCCGGGCGGGCATCGGCCCGCTCGATCAGCACCATCATCCAGTCGTCCTGGGGATCCGGTCCCAGCCGCGCGGCCACCCGGCTGGCGGCGCGGGTCGCTGCGGTCTCCAGCGGTGCCGCATGGCGGCCGGACAGATCGCCGGTCAGCCATACCGGGCATGGGCCGCCGCTGGCCAGTTCCGCCGGATCGAGGCCATCGGTGGCCAGCAGCAGGCGTTCGCCGGCGGCCAGGGTCAGGCTGACGCTCTGATAGTCACCATGGTCGGTGAAACCCAGCAGGGGACCATCCACCTCCAGGGCGATCGCCCGGTCCCGCGACACCACCATGGGCCGGGGATGGCCGGCGGAGGCGATCTCGATCCGCCCGTCTGCATGGAGGTCCACCACCAGGGCGGTGGCGACCACCGCGTCGAAGCCCGCTTCGCTGAACACGAGGCGCGACCAGCGGGCCAGGAACGGGCCGGGCGCCAGCCCCTCGCCCACGTCCAGGGCCCGGATCATGGCCGCATGGGCGATGGCGCCGGCCTTGGCATTGATGCCATGGCCCATCACATCCACCAGCACCACCCGGTCGCCATCCGGGCGGGGCAGATGCACCACCAGATCGCCGCCGCCGATATCGGCGGTCTCCCAGCGCAAGGCGGCGGCGAAGGGCCCGAGCGTCTCCGGCAGCGCCGGCCGCAGCAGCACGTCGAGCGAGGAGGCGAAATACTGGAACAGCCGCGCCCGCTGGCGGGCCGAGCGCACCAGGGCCAGCTTCACCGTCTCCAGCAACTGCTGCGGCACCACCGGCTTGGTCAGGAAGGTGTCCACCCCCAATTCCAGCACCCGCAGCCGCACCGACGGGTCGCCGGTGATCATGACGATGGGAATGGGCGGGCGTTCGGCGTCGTTCTCCAGCGCTTCCAGCAGCGCGGTGCCGGGCTCCGAGCCCAGATGGAAGTCGGTGAGGATCAGGTCCACCTTGGTCTTGCGGGCGATGGCCAGCGCATTGCGCAGGGTCTGCGCCGGCAGCACCCGGTAGTCCGGCTCCAGCAGGGTGAGATAGGCGTCCAGCAGGACCGGCTCATCCTCCACCACCAGCAGCTGCGGCCGCCGTCGCGCCAATTGCCGGCGCAGGATCAGCCGGTTGGGCGGCCCGGCCTCATAGCTGGCGCTGTCGAGCGCGCCGCGGGCGATGGCCAGCCCCCGGCCGCTTCCGCCCTCGGGATCGGATGCCACCAGCCGCACCCGGCGCCAGCGGTCCTCGAACTGGGGAAAGGCGCCGCCGTCATCGGAGAGGGTAAGGGTGATGACCACCCCGTCGAGATCCGCATCGAGGCCGATCTCGCTGGCCGCGGGCGCGCCATGGCGCACGATATTGGTGGCCAGCTCCACCATGGCCAGCACCACTTCGTCGGCGATGTCGGCGGCGATGCGCAATTGCGCGAACTGCCGGCGCAGCGCCTTGCGCAGCCACGAGACCTCTTCCAGCGTGGCCGGCCGGCGCGCCTCGAACAGTTTCACGTTTGTCCCTCCCCTGCCGGCGCACTGTGCCGGATGCCGCCGCCGCCCGCCAGAGTCAGGCGGCTCAGGCCATGGCGTCGAGGTCCTCGTCGGAGAGGGCGCCGGGCACGATGGTGATGGGGATGGGGAAGGAGGCGGAATGGGCGCCGCCCAGCGCGCTCACCAGCGGGCCGGGGCCGTCGCGATGGATGCCGGCGGCCAGCACCAGAATGGCGATGTCGCGGTCCTCTGCGATCAAGGCTGGCAGGATCGCGGTGCGGTTGCCTTCGCGAATCACCGTCTCGGCGGTGATGCCGGCCACCTGGCGGGCGCGGGCGACATAGTCGTCCAGCCGCCGCTGGGTGGTCTCGGTGGCCTCCGCCCGCATGAGATCGGCGACGCCCAGCCATTGCTGGTGGGCATCCTCCAGTTCCAGAACCCCCAGCAGCACCAGGCCGCCACGGGTGCGGGCGGCGCGGCGGGCGGCGTAATAGACGGCGCGGTCGCATTCCGGGGTGTCGTCCACCATCACCAGGAATTTGCGGCGATGGCCGGGCTCGTGGCTCTGGCGTTTCAGGCTCATCAGGATCGCTTCACGGGCGCAGATCGCGCGGCAGACGATGCTGCCACGACGCTGCCGGCCTGAGAACCATAATCCGCCGGTCCGTCAGCCGCCGTCCCCGGCCGGCGCCGTCATGCTATTCTTCAGGGCATCGGCGAACTTGCGCATCAGCCGGACCAGTTCGTCTACCTCGTGGCTGTCCCAACTGGCAAAGATCGCCTGTCCCAGCCGATCGCGGGCCGCGTCCACCGCTTCGGTCATGGCCTTGCCCTTGGGCGTGATGACCGCCTCGCGCACGCGGCGATCCGACAGGCCCTCCCGGCGCTCGGCAAGACCCAGGCTGACCAGCTTGGCGATCTGGCGGCTCACAGTGGTGTGGTCCCGCCCGACCCGATCCGCCAACTCGACGATGCCGATGGGGCCGAACCGCTCCACCCCCACCAGCAGCGGAAACAAGGCCCGGTCCAGCGGAATGGCCGCTTCCTTGATGAGGACGTCGTCGCCCTGGGGGCGGTTGATGACGCCGACGATGTCGAGCACCGCGCCATGAAGCATGCGGAGTCTTTGCGTATTAAGTGTAAATTGCACGCTTTTCATTGACGCCTCCCCGTCGCTGATTTATGTGCATATTACACGCAATAGGCGCGGGAGAAAGAGACATGCCCATGCACGCCGCCCATGTGGACGGACCCGGCCAGACGCCGGTGCTCCGCGTGGTTCCCGAACCGGCACCCGCACCCGGCGAGCGCCTCGTCACGGTGACCGCCGCGGCACTCAATCAGGTCACGCGCAGCCGCGCCTCGGGACGGCACTATAGCGTTGCCGGTGGATTTCCCTTTGGCGTCGGCATCGACGGCGTTGGCCGCGATGCGCAGGGGCGCCGGGTGTATTTCGTCCTGCCGCGAGCCCCGTTCGGCAGCATCGCCGAGCGCACCGTGGTGGACGCCGCGCACTGCCTGGAATTGCCGGAGGCTCTGGATGATGTGACCGCCGCCGCCATTGCCAATCCCGGCATGTCATCGTGGGCGGCGCTGACCGAGCGCGCCAAGCTCCGGCCGGGCGAGACGGTGCTGGTCAACGGCGCCACCGGCATATCGGGTCGCCTCGCGGTGCAGATCGCCAAGCATCTGGGCGCGGGAAAAGTCATCGCGACCGGGCGCAACGCCCAGGCCCTGCGGGAACTGGAGGCCCTCGGCGCCGATGTCACATTGGTGCTCGACGGGAATGCGGAGGCCTTCGAAACCGCTGCAAGGGCTGAGTTCGCCGCCGGTGTGGACGTGGTGCTCGACTATCTCTGGGGCAGCAGCGCCGAAGCCCTTCTGAGCGCCGGGGCCATGGCCGGTTCCGAGGCGGTTCCGATCCGCTTCGTCCAGATTGGAGAGGCCAGTGGGCCGGTTATCCGACTTCCCAGCGCCGTGCTGCGCTCGTCTGCCTTGACCCTGATGGGCAGCGGCATCGGCAGCATTCCACCCCAGGGGCTGATCCGAGCGATTGCCGGCGTGCTGCGGGCAGCGATCCCCGCGGGCCTGCGCATCGCCACCCGGCCTGTCCCCTTAGCGGATTTGGAGGCCGCATGGCTGAATGACGAGGAGCAGGGTCGCACAGTGTTCACCATGTCTGGTCAGCCGCGCTGACCTTGACCGGCGCGAGCAATCGCGTCGCCGGGGATGCGTGCGATCCTGTTTCGGCTTAAACCGTCGCAGCCGGTCCGCGGTGGGCGCGGGGGAAACCGGCGTCATCGCCTTTGGGAGGCAGCATGTCGGAACTCACTCTGGGCCAGGCCCAGACCATCCTCACCACCGCGCTGGAAAAGTCCCGCAGCCTGAGCCTGAGCCCGCTGGCCATCGCCGTGCTGGATGCACGCGGCGCCCTGAAAGCCTTCGCGGCGCAGGATGGCACCAGCCTCAAGCGGCCGGAAATCGCGCTGGGCAAGGCCCGTGGCGCGCTGGCGCTGGGCATGGGCTCGCGCTCGCTGTTCCGCCGCGCCAAGGAGCAGCCCTATTTCATTTCGGCTGCGGCCTCCGCCACCGGCGGCGACCTGGTGCCGGTGCCCGGCGGCGTGCTGATTCGCGATGCGGACCGCAAGGTCATCGGCGTGGTCGGCATCTCCGGCGATACGTCGGACAATGACGAAACCTGCGCCGTGGCCGGCATCGTGGCCGCCGGCTATCTGGCCGATCCCGGCGAAGACTGAGTTTCCTGGCCGCGACCCGCCGGCGAGAGCGGCGGGTCGCGGAAGCC
>CALRNP020000322.1:0-4468 GCA_943369575.1 Azorhizobium sp. AG788
CTGATCAAGTATGCGGCCAATGCCTTCCTGGCAACCAAGATCACCTTCATCAACGAGATCGCCGACCTCTGCGAGAAGGTGAACGTGAATGTACAGGACGTGGCGCGCGGCATCGGCCTTGACGGCCGTATCGGCGGTAAGTTCCTGCATGCCGGGCCGGGTTACGGCGGCTCCTGTTTCCCGAAAGATACCCAGGCGCTGGTCGCCATCGGCAAGAAGCATGCAGCGCCCATGCGCATCGTCGAGACGGTGATCGACATCAACGACCGCCGCAAGCGCAACATGGCCGACAAGGTGATCGCAGCCTGCGGCGGCTCGATCAAGGGCAAGACCGTCGGTGTGCTCGGCCTGACCTTCAAGCCGGAAACCGACGATATGCGGGACAGTCCCAGCCTGGAGATCGTGCCGGCGCTGCAGGCGGCCGGCGCCATCGTGCGTGCCTTCGATCCAGAGGGCATGGACGAGGCGAAGAAGCTGCTGAAGGACCTGGTCTGGTGCGAGGATGCCTATGATGTGGCGGCCGGCGCCGATGTACTGGTGCTGGTGACCGAATGGAATCAGTTCCGCGCGCTGGATCTGCCGCGGGTGAAGGCGCTGCTCAAGCAGCCGCTGCTGGTCGATCTGCGCAACGTCTACAAGCCGTCCGAGATGCAGCAGGCCGGCTTCACCTATTATTCGATCGGCCGGCCGCCGGTTAAGCCGTAGCGCTTAACTCTTGCGCTGCGGCTTCAGATACCAGCCCAGCGCCAGCAACAGCAGCGCCAATGCAAGGCCGAAGGTCCACTGATAGGCCTCGGCCGGATAGCTGCCGTTTCCCCCGCGCGGCCACAGGCCGATCAGCCAGCCCATGCCGGCCTGGGCGAAGAAGGTGAAGCCGAACACCACGCCATTGAGCAGGGTATTTACCCGGCCGGCCTGGTCGGGGCTGAACTGTCCGCTCAGGATCGGATAGGCCAGTGCGGTGGTGTTGCTCAGGATGCCGAAGGCGATCCACAGCAGCGGATTGGTCGGCGTCCAGCCAGCGGCCAGCAAAGCCAGAACCACGGCATAGAACGCCACGCCCCAGACCATGGTGCGGCCCATCGGAATGCCGCGGCGCTGTAGGCGGTCGGCGGCCAGACCGGTCAGCGTGAAGCCGGCCGTCAGCGCAGCGGCGACCACGAACAGCACCTGCGCCGTCGCCGGGCGATCCAGTCCGCCGACATCGCGCAGATAGGGTGCAGCCCACAGCCCCTGGATCGACATGCCGCTGGCCATGCCCATCATCGAGACCGGCGCGATATGCCAGAAGCGCCGGTCGCTCAGGAACCCGCCACATTCGCGTAACTGGGTGGTGAAGCTCGCCGGAGCGGGCGCATCGGCACGTTCGCGTTCCGGCACAATGAAGAAGATGACGGCCGAGGCGCCGACGGTCATGACCGCCAGGCCCCAGAACAGCGTCGTCCAGTGATAATGTTCCAGCGTCAGTTCCACCGGCAGGGTGGCAGCGAGCGCACCAAGGCCGCCGGCGGTCATGAACACGCCATTCGCCAGCGCCCAGCGCTCCTTGGGCAGCCACAGGGCGATTGCCTTCATCGCCGACATCAACCCGCCGGCTACGCCCAGGCCGACCAGGGCGCGGCCGATGACGAGATGCGTCAGTCCGCTGCCCACGGCGAAAATCACAGCGCCCAGCGCGGCGGAGAGCAGCAGGCAGGCCTGCACCCGGCGTGGACCGAAGCGGTCGAGCAGGATGCCGAGCGGGAGTTGGAACAATGAGAAGGTGAGGAAATAGGCCGCAGTCAGCGTACCGAGATCGCCGGCGCCGATGCCCAGCTCGCTTTGCAGGTTTGGCGCGATCACGGCATTCACGCTACGGAACAGGTAGGACATGAAATAACCGCAGGCAAACGGCAGCAGCACGCGACCGGCCACAAACGTCATGGCGGGCGTCGGACTGGTGGAGGTCATGTTGGGGACCGAAGCAGACATATCCATTTCTCCCTGGCTATGCCGCCCTGCCGGCGTAGGCCGGGCAGGGTGAAGCAACCAAGGGGCGGAATGCCATGCCGACCAACGGTGTGGCCGACAAATCAGGGCTTCGTTCTATACCCAATTTAACAGCAGCGGTGGCGGCTGTCAGCACGCGATCAACGGACATTTCCCTAGAGCTCTTTTTTTGTTGTGTATCAGGCGAGAGTGTACAGGTCGACAGGGGTAGTTTTACCCGGCAGCACGAAATTGCCCAAGGGGCGGGGCGACATGCCGGCGGGCAGGGCGGCGGCAGCCAATGCCTCGGCGGAGATGATGATGTGGTCGGGCAGAATCTTGGTGATCTGCTCTATCTTGGCGGTGGTGTTGACGGTATCGCCCAGAAGGACGATTTCGCGCTTCACCTCGCCCATTTCGCCGGCCACCACCGGACCGGCATGGATGATGGCGCGGAAGTCGGGCACGAAGCCGAATTCAGCCCGGTATCGTTCGGCCAGTCCGGCAAAACGGGCTCGTGCGGCCAGGACGGCGGCATAGGCGCCGGCGGCGTCCCTGCCGTCATCCAGCGTCCAGGTAACGATCATTTCATCGCCCACATATTTATGAATGATGCCGTTCCAGGCCAGAACAGGCTCGGTCAGGTCGGTGAAGAAGCGGTTCAGCAGGCTGTGAAAGGCGATGTCGCCAATGCGCTCGGCGATGGCGGATGAGCTGCGCATGTCGAAGAAGACCAGCAGGCGGCGCTCCATCCGGGGCCGGTGATAGCGACCGCGCAGCATGTTGGCCATCACGCCCGGCCCCAGCAGCATGGACATTTCCATGGTGAAGTTGATCAGCAGGGCGAAGCCGACCGAGAAGACGAAGGTGACGGCGGTGATGCGATTGAGGCCGAAGCCGGGATCGTCGGGCGCGCCCAGCAGACTGCTGCCGATGAAGTCTCCGCCCAGGATGGCGCCGATATAGACCGCCTCCTTGATCGCCAGGAGTTGCCAGAAGGGTTTCCGGCGCAGGCCATTCACGCCTTCGACGACATAGAGTTCGAAATAGGCGATCACGCTGCTCACCAGCAGACCGGTGAAGCCGCCGCGCAGGGTGCCATGTACCAGCGTGTGCAGGCCGAGCATGTCGTTGTCGAGAATGACGCCGACGCCGGTGCCGTAGACCGCGCCCAGTATCACGCCCAGCGCCATGAACATGACGAACAGGCTCTGACGGCGGCGATGGGTATGAGTCATGTCCATGGGCGGACTCTGGCAGGTAGACCGCGACATGGAAAGTCGCGGCAGAGGTGGGGCGGGCGCTGAATGCCATCCCAATCTGGCGGGAAACAAAAAAGGCCGCGGTGACATCGGTCACCGCGGCCTGATCG
Source organism: Azorhizobium sp. AG788 (assembly GCA_943369575.1). Taxonomy (GTDB): domain Bacteria; phylum Pseudomonadota; class Alphaproteobacteria; order Rhizobiales; family Xanthobacteraceae; genus Azorhizobium. Next base: position 3,341 of record CALRNP020000322.1, read on the forward strand.
GAGCTTAACTCAATGGGCTGGATTTCAGGCGTCGGGCGAGACGACCGAGCAGGTCATTTTCTCGCGCTTGAACTGTTCGCAGGCCTGGCGTGCATCGGCCTGGGTCAGGCCGGTGAGGCGGGCGCGGTAGAGCGTGACATTCTTCCCGGCCTCGACGGCATCGACCAGCGGCTCGGCCTCGGGAACCTTGCCGCGGGCCTTGTTGACCAGCTTCTCGGCCGCAGCGGCCTGGCGGAAGGCGCCGAGCTGCACCGACCATTCGCCGGTCTTGGCCGGAACGGCGGCGACCTTCTTGGCGCTCTTCTTGGCCTTGGCCGGGGCGGGGGCTGGCGCGGTGGCGGCTTCGGCGCTGGAGATCAGGCCGAAGTGACGATCGGTCCTGGCATCGGCCATGACCGGGGCGTTGATGTCGGTATCCTCGATGCGGTCGAAGGCGGCATCCAGCAGCTTGATCATCTGGTTGTCGCGGGCGACCACGCTGGAGCCGCCGAAGACGACGCCGATCACGCGGCGGCCATCGCGCTTGGCCGACGCGACGAGGTTGAAGCCCGAGGCGCGGATGAAGCCGGTCTTGATGCCGTCGACGCCCTCATAGCGCTTCAGCAGGTGATTGTGGTTGGCGAAAACCTTGTCGTTCCACTCGAATTCCGGGGTCTGGAAATACGAGTAGTAGCCCTTGTGGTTCTTCAGCAGGGCGAGCGCCAGCACCGACATGTCGCGGGCGGTGGTCTTCTGGCCCGGATTGGGCAGGCCGGAGGCGTTCTTGAAGGTGGTGCTCGACATGCCGAGCTGACGGGCGCGGCGGGTCATCATCTCTGCAAAGGCGGCTTCGTTGCCGCCGGCGACGGCTTCGCCGAGTGCGGTGGTGGCGTCATTGGCCGACTTGGTGACGGCGGCCAGGATGGCGTCCTTGACGGTCAGGGTCTGGCCGGGACGCAGGCCGATGGCGGAGGGTGGCTGGGTGGCGGCATGGGGCGACACGGTGATGCGCTGGTCCAGACGCAGGCGGCCGTCCTTCAGGGCGTCGAAGGCCATGTACAGCGTCATCATCTTGGTCAGCGAGGCAGGATAGCGCGGGGTGTCGGCCTCATGGGCCTGCAGCACGCGGCCGGTATCTGCATCCAGCAC
>CALRNP020000323.1:0-4459 GCA_943369575.1 Azorhizobium sp. AG788
GAGCCCCCGCGTCACCGGCAGGTCGCGCGCCCAGTAATCCGGGTTGCGCACCAGGGTGACGCCGGCGCCGGGGTCGACCTGCGCCACCCGGTACGGCCCCGAGCCGATGGGTGGGGTCAGCGTGGTTTCCTCGAACGTGTCGGCATTCACCGCATGGCGAGGCAACACCGGCATCAGCCCCATGATGAGCGGCAATTCACGATCGGGCGCGTTGAAGGTGAAGCGGATGCGCGGCCCGTCCACGGTCGCGGCGGTGACCTTGGCATAATACAGGCGCAGGTTCGGACGACCCTTGTCGCGCAGCAGGGTGAAGGAGAACAGCACGTCGTCGGCGGTCACCGGGGTGCCGTCGGAAAAGCGCGCGCGCGCGTCGATCTCGAACTCCACGAAGCTGCGATCCGCATCGGTCCGCACCGATTTGGCCAAAAGCCCATAAAGAGTAAAAGCCTCGTCCAGGCCCCGCACCAACAGGCTCTCGATCACATAGCCGCGCACGAACGGGGTCGCCGATCCCTTCACCACGAACGGATTGAGGCTGTCGAAGGTGCCCAGCACCGATTGCGACAGGCGCCCGCCTTGCGGGGCATTGGGGTTCACATAGTCGAAATGCGCGAAGCCCGGCGCACGCTCGGGCAGGCCGTGCATGGCGATGGCGGCCTCGCCCCCCGCGGACTGTGGTGAAGGTTGTGCCTGCGCACCACTGGCCGGCACGGTCACCGTCGCGCAAGTCAGCAGAATAAGGGAGAGAATCAGTTGCCATGCGGCCCGGACGCCGCAGCGGCCGGCGGGACGGTGAGGATCTGCGCGCGGCGGCATCAGTGCTCCCGAAACTGGTGTTGTCGCAACCATCGCACCTATGTTTTCGGCAACGCTGTCGCGCCCTGGCCGCATTCTTGGGCAAGGTAGCACATGACGCATCAATCCAGTGCGAAGCGCGCGGTAACGGCCACGGTCTTGCCTTATTTGACACAGACAGAGCGGTCGTTACGAGGGGCGAAGGCTCGCACGTCGCCGCTGTTGTTGCGCTTGGCGACACGACCACAGGGAAAACGGGAATGACACAAGCCACCACTTTGCGTCGCGTGAGCGCGCTCGCCGTCGCCGCGATCACGCTCGGTGTCGCGGGCGGGGCTTTGGCCCAGACCGCCGCGCCGGCAAAGCCCGCCGCCAAGCCCGCTCAGGCTCAGCCGGCGCAGCAGGCGCCCGCGGCGCAGCAGCAACAGCCGCCGCAGTCGGTGGCCGTGCCGGGCATCAATACGCCCTGGACCAAGGTGTGCGGCACCGATCCGGCGTCGAACAAAGAAATCTGCATGACCACGCAGGATTTCACCGCCGAAACCGGCCAGCCTTTGGCCTCCGCGGCGATCCGCGAGGTGAAGGACGATCCGAACAAGAAGTTCATCGTCTCCGTGCCGGTGGGTATGCTGCTCCAGCCCGGCACCCGCGTGGTGATCGACCAGCAGCCGCCGCTGTCGCTGAAGTATGAGATCTGCTTCCCCAACGGCTGCTTCGCCGGCATGGACGTGAACGCCGAGTTCGTTACCAAGCTGAAGAAGTCGCAGAGCATGACCATCCAGGCGCTGCAGATGGGCGGCCGCACCCTGAACTTCGTGCTGCCGACCAAGGAATTCGCCAAGGCTTATGACGGCGCCCCGTCCGATCCCAATGTGGTGGCGGCCGAGCGTCAGAAGCTGGCGGAAGAGCTTCAGAAGCTGGCGCAGAAGAAGATGGAAGCCAACCAGCCGGGCGGCGCTGCCGCTCCCGCCGGTGGCGCGGCTCCGGCGGCCCCCGCGGCCCAGCCGGCTCCGGCCCGCTGATCCCCACCTTCGGTTTGAGTGAACAGACGGCGCGCCTCGGGCGCGCCGTTTGCGTTTGCGGATCCGAAACACCCGGATCGTGAAGGGGCGGCGGCGCACGGCCGCGGTTTTCTCGCATCCCGAAAGACAATCGGCGCGCCCTGGGGCGCGCCGTTTGTATTGTGGATGAGCCAGCCTGGGTGCTGGCGAGCCTCGGCCTCAGGCGCTGCGGATGCGGGCGACGAAGGTGTCGGTGGCGACCCGCAACTCGCTGGAGGTGCGCGAGAGCTCGGTGGAAGCCCCCAGCACCTGGCTGGCGGCGGAGCCGGTTTCGGCGGCGGTCTGGTTGACCTCGATCATGTTTTCGGAGGCATCACGCGCCCCTTCCGAGGCGCGGGCGATGGAACTGGCGATCTCGTCGGTGGCCGCCGACTGTTGCGACACCGCCGAGGCGATGGTGTTCGAGATCTCGTTCATATGGCCGATGGTGGAGGCGATGCCGGTGATGGCGGAAACCGCCTCGTCGGTGGCACGCTGCACGGTGGAGATCTGGGCCTCGATCTCGGCCGTGGCCTTGGAGGTCTGCTCGGCCAGGTTCTTGACCTCAGAGGCGACCACGGCGAAGCCGCGCCCGGCCTCACCGGCCCGCGCCGCCTCAATGGTGGCGTTGAGCGCCAGCAGATTGGTTTGGCCGGCGATGTCGCTGATGAGGCGCAGGATGTCGCCGATGCGGCGGGCGGCCTCCGACATGGTGGTGACCTTGGAGGCGGCGTCATTGGCCTCGGTGACGGCGACGCCGGCGATGCGGGCGGACTCCTTCACCCGCGAGCCGATCTCGGTGACGGAGGCGGACAATTCCTCGGCGGCGGCGGCGACCGCCTCCACCATATCGTTGGCGACCTGCGAGGCTTGGGTGGCCTGTCCGGAGCGGTTGGAGGTCTGCTCGGCCATGATCGACAGGCCGCGGGCCGAGGCCTGAAGCTCCTCGGAGGTGGCCGAGACGGCGCCGGCGATGCGCCCGACCACCCGGTCGAGCTCATCCGCCACTGCATGGAAGGCCTCGCGGCGGTCCTGTTCCGCCTGGGCGCGCATCTGCACGTGCTCCTGCTGGAGGCGGACCATTTCCTGGCTGTTGCCGCGCAGGATCTCCACGGCGCGGCCGATCTCGCCCACCTCGTCCTTGCGGCCGGTGCCGGCGATCTCGACGTCCAGCACGCCATGGGCGATCTGCTCGATGCCGTGGGTGAGGGCGCGGATCGGCTGGATCAGGCGACGGGTGATGAACAGCGCGAAGCCGGCGACGATGGCGAGGATCGCCAGCACCACGCCGCAGGCGATGAGGAAGCCGCTGCGCGCGGCGGCGATGCTGGCGTCCGACTGCGCGGCGGCGGCGATGAAGGCGGCATCGCGCGGCGCCAGCGCGGCCGCCAGGCTTTGGCGGGCCTGGGCGCGCCAGTCGTCGACGGTGAAGGGGGGCGGGGTCTCGCCCTTGGCGGCGGCAAAGCCCTTGACTGTGGCGGCGTTGGCCATGTCCAGGAAGCCGGCCTTGGCCTTCTGCAGGGCGGCGGCAATGCCGGGGACGTCCTCCACGTCCTTACCCATGTGCGTCAGCACCGCCCAATAGGCCGTGACCTGGCCGTCCAGCTGGAGGAATTGTTCAATCTGCGCCGGAGTGAACACCTTTCCGGAGCCGAGGAAGACCGTGATCATGGTGGCGCGGCGCCCGCCCACGTCGCGCACGGTGGACGACATGCGGGCCAGCGAGGCCAAGCGGCCGATGGAGGTGTCGTTATTGCCGGCCCGCAGTTCGAGCAAAGCGGACAGGCGGGACAAGTCCTGGAGATTGGTCTGCGCCGTGGGCAGGAAGCCCGCAATGAACGCGCTGTCGCGCTGGGCGCGCGGGCGATCCAACTGCGCCAGGGCCTGGGTGCGCAACTGCCGGATATTGCCGGCGATTTTCTTGATGGCCTCCTCCACGGCGGCGCGATCAGTGGCCCCGAGGGATTGCGCGGAGGCTTGCGTCGCCTTCAGGCTGTCTTCGGTGCGGGCGATCACCGCCCGGCGATTGTCCAGTTCAGCGGCGGTGGGAGTCTGTTCGGCCAGCAGCCCGGGGCTGATATCGCCGCGCTCCAGCGAATATTTGTCCATCACCCCGGCGAGATTGGCGAAGACCTGCATCTGCGCCTTGGCATCGATGGCCGCCTGCCACGAGGCCCATTCCCTGGCGGCAAACAAGGCGCCGGAGATGAGCGAAACGGCACCCAGCGTGGAAATGCACAACAAAATCATGCCGCGAATACGCATCGAAATCTCCAGACTGCAAAGCAATATTGCGATGCAACCTGAAGAAGCAAGCTTGCGCGAGGCTGGGTATTTTACACACCATTATGTTGAATTATGCCGGCTCGCCCGTGCAGATCGTTAGCTCGCTATGGAAGTGCGCGTCGGTTGGGATTACGCTAATACCGGCTCATGCGGCGCTCCAAATACAAACGGCGCGCCCTGGGGCGCGCCGCTGGTATCTCGGATAGGCCAGCCTGGGTGCTGGCGAGCCTCGGCCTCAGGCGCTGCGGATGCGGGCGACGAAGGTGTCGGTGGCGACCCGCAACTCGCTGGAGGTGCGCGAGAGCTCGGTGGAAGCCCCCAGCACCTGGCTGGCGGCG
>CALRNP020000324.1:0-4453 GCA_943369575.1 Azorhizobium sp. AG788
CGTAGCCAGATCGAACTCATCCTCAATGATCCCCACGTCCATGGGGTGGCGCTGACCGGCTCGGAAGGCGCCGGCGCCATCGTCGCCGCCCAGGCGGGCAAGGCGCTGAAGAAATCCACCATGGAATTGGGCGGTGCCGATGCCTTCGTGGTGCTCGCCGACGCCGACATGGTCAAGACCGCCAAATGGGCGGTGTTCGGCCGCCACTGGAATGGCGGCCAGGTCTGCGTCTCGTCCAAGCGGATGATCATCGTCGATCCGGTCTATGACGCCTTCCTCAGCCTCTACACCGCCGGCGTCGCCGGCCTGCGGGCGGGCGATCCGTTCGACCCGGCCACCACGCTCGCCCCCTTGTCGTCGCAGGCGGCGGCGGACGAGGTCAGGGACAAGATCCGCCAGGCCGTCGCCCTCGGCGCCACCGCCACCGAAGTCGGCCCCAGCGTGCCCAACCAGGGCGCCTTCGTGCAGCCGACCATCCTCACCGACGTTGCCGAGGACAATCCCGCCCGCTACTGGGAATTCTTCGGCCCGGTGTCCATGCTGTTCCGGGCCAAGGACGAGGCGGACGCCATCCGCATCGCCAACGACTCGCCCTTCGGCCTCGGCGGCTCGGTCTTCACCGGCGATCCCAAGCACGGGGCCGAAGTGGCGCGGCAAATCTCCACCGGCATGGTGTTCGTCAATCATCCCACCATGGTGAAGGCCGACCTGCCGTTCGGCGGTGTCCGCCGGTCCGGCTATGGGCGCGAGCTGATCGGGCTCGGCATCAAGGAGTTCGTCAACCACAAGCTCATCGACGTGGTCGATATCGACGCCCCATTCTGAACGGACCCAGGATCGGCCTGCGGGCGCTGATGCGCTGCGCGGGTCGATCTGGTGCAAACCGCAGTTCGGCCGGGCTCCGCCTCATGGACCGGCCCCTCCCGCGCTTTCCGGCTTGGCGTGCGCGCCCCTTCGCGGTACAGCCGTAACATCCGTCCGCAGGCGAGCCATGCCCATGAAAGCGTCCTTGTCCCTCATCGCAGCCGCTCTGCTCTGCGCGCTGCCCGTTCAGATGGCCGCTGCCCAGGGCAACATGCCGCCGCCGCCCGGCTACCTGCCCCCCATCGATGCCCCCGCCGCGCCGCAGACCTGCGCCGGCATGGCCGCGCTGGTGAAGAGCCAGGGCTCCCTGGTGGTGGGCGACAGCCCCCGCACCTATCAGCGCTATGTGCGCGACCAGACCTTCTGCGCCTACCAGCAGGTGGCCAGCCCGGCCTGGGTGCCGACACCCGACAATCCGCAATGCTTCGTCGGCTATACCTGCGGCGACAGCAATAACGACGGCGGCGGGAAATGAGGCTACCGGCGCGCGGCATATTATAGCCCTTGGCGGCCGCGCCCGATGATCGACGTGGCGACCGGCGCGCGCACCTACGGGTCGGCGTCAGGAAGAGTGTTCGGTGGGCACCTGATCTGCCGCCGGCTTGTTCGAGTACATCACCCGGCCATCCCGCACCACGCGATAGGGGTATTTTTCGTACATAGAATCCAGCCTCTCCTGAATCGCCATTTGCGGATATTGCTTTTGATTCTTCTCGGCATACAGGAGATCGATTTTATAATATTCCGTTCCGAACGGATTTGACCTGAGAGCAATTCCATTGCCGTCATGCGTCCAATAGACACCACTACCATCCTTAACCGTGATCTCGAACGCTCCAGGAGAATAGGTGCCGTCGTCATTCTTTTTATAGAGTGACCCTGACAGATTGTAGCCTCCAACTTGCCAGCTCCAACTCACGTAATCCAAATAGGTTTGAAAATTATCGATAAACGCCTGTTTGCCCTGGATCATGCTATTGACCATCTCCAAGTCCTTGTTAATTTTTTCAACCTTATCTTCGTCTGTTGTATTCGATAGTTCCATATTTTTTTCGGCAATGAAAATTTCGCCCTCGCGAAGCACAGATTAATATCGATTATATCTAGAAAGATTATTGGATAGCATCTGGATATCATCACCACTTTTTATAAGATCGTAGATCTCCTGCGAGCCACCTTTGGTCGCCCGATCAAAAAATCCTTGCATTCCAACTTGGATTTTATAACTTATCTTTGCCAACTCAACCCGATTTTCCAACATACTATTTTTAATACTCCAGTCTTTGTTATAGTCGGCAAGACCATGCGTAAAAATCCGATACTCAGCGTCATTGTCGAATCGAGACCGCCACGTCGTGAGGTCGACATCGCCGAATGTGATCCACGCCTCGCCGCTCTCAGCATCAGCCTGCGAAAACCACGCCTCCGTCGCCACGCTGGCGCTCTGCATGCGCGCATTGCTGGCGGCGGCGTTGATCTTGCGAACCTGCTCAATGATGGCGTCAGCGGCAGCGGTGCTGGCTGAAGAGTCGCCTTTCAGCGTCTTGAACAACGCCAGGACATTATAGGATGGCTCAACGCGCGCGACCATGCGCCCCTCCCCAGGACGAGCCACAGCCCGCCTCATGCGTGCCTGGTCTCAGGAGCGACGCCAGCCTCATGCCGGCGAATGGACAGTTGCCGACTGATGCCGCGCAACAAAAATTCAACGGCAAGCAATATAACTGCCGTTAGGGAAACTATAGCAGGGGCAGCGTGCGACGGGAAGGGCGTCTCCCTCCGCGCACCGAAGATCATCGCGTAAGGTCGCGGCAACAGGATTGACGGCTGACTGCTTACAGGAGGTGCAAGCGCGCGTTGCACGCCCGCACCGCGTCACACCTGTCCTATGCCACGGTGTCGCAAATGGGGAAGTCCGGGGCGAAAGCACATCGCCCCGGGCGTTACACTGTCACGCGCCGTAGCCGCGCGCCTTCAGCGCCTCGGCGATCTCCTCCAGGGTGCCCGCATCATCGATGGTCGGCGGGGCGGTCCAGGGGTCGGCATCGGCGATCTTCTTCATGGTGCCCCGCAGGATCTTGCCGGACCGGGTCTTGGGCAGGCGGTTGACCGTGAAGGCCAGCTTGAACGCCGCCACCGGCCCGATGCGGTCGCGCACCAGATCCACCAGTTCCTTTTCGATGATGGTGGGGGAGCGCCGCTCCCCGGCCTTGAGCACCACAAAGCCGCAGGGCACCTCGCCCTTGAGGGCATCCTTCACCCCAATCACCGCGCACTCGGCCACGTCCGGATGAGAGGCCAGCACCTCCTCCATGCCGCCGGTGGAGAGGCGGTGGCCGGCCACATTGATGATGTCGTCGGTGCGGCCCATCACGAACAGATAGCCGTCCTGATCGATGAAGCCGGCGTCCGAGGTTTTATAAAAGCCTGGAAATTCATCCAGATAGGCTTCGCGGAACCGCTCGTCCTGCTGCCAGAGCGTCGGCAGATTGCCCGGAGGCAGCGGCAGCTTGATGACGATGGAGCCCATCACGCCGGCCGGCAGCGGCTTGGCCGCCTCATCCACCACCTGGATATCGTAGCCGGGCATGGGCACCGTGGGCGATCCCAGCTTCATCGGCAGCAGGCCGAGGCCCACCGGATTGCCGGCGATGGCCCAGCCGGTCTCGGTCTGCCACCAATGGTCGACCACCGGCACCTTCAGATGCGCCTGCGCCCATTGGATGGTGTCGGGGTCGGCCCGCTCGCCGGCCAGGAACAGGGTGCGGAAGGCGGACAGGTCGTGCCCTGCCAGATGCGTCGCCTCCGGATCCTCCTTGCGGATGGCGCGGATGGCGGTGGGGGCGGTGAACAGCGCCACCACCTTGTGCTCGGCGATCACCCGCCAGAAGGCCCCCGGATCGGGCGTGCCCACCGGCTTGCCCTCATAGATCACCGAGGTGCAGCCCATGATCAGCGGGCCATAGACGATATAGGAATGCCCCACTACCCAGCCGATATCGGAGGCGCACCAGAACACGTCGCCGGGCTTGAGGCCGTAAAGGTTTTCCATGCTCCAGCGCAGCGCCACCAGATGGCCGCCGGTGTCGCGCACCACGCCCTTCGGCTTGCCGGTGGTGCCGGAGGTGTAGAGGATATAGAGCGGGTCGGTGGCGCCCATCAAAGCACAGTCCACGCCATAGCCGGTGGCAGCGGCAGCTGCGCGGCGCTCGGCCCAATCATAGTCCCGCCCCTCGACCAGCGTGCCCGGCTTCTCCGGCCGCTGGAGGATGAGGCAGGCGGCAGGCTTGTGCTGGGCCATGCCGATGGCGAGATCCAGCAGCGGCTTGTAGGGCACCACCCGGTTCGGCTCGATGCCGCAGGAAGCTGCCAGTACCACCTTCGGCTGGGCATCATCGATGCGCACCGCCAGTTCGTTGGCGGCAAAGCCGCCGAACACCACCGAATGGACGGCGCCGATGCGCGCGCAGGCCAGCATGGCGATCACCGCCTCCGGCACCATCGGCATATAGATGACGACGCGGTCGCCCTTCTCCACCCCGAGATCGCGCAGGATGGCGCCGAGCACGCGCACTTCCGCCAGCAGTTC
>CALRNP020000325.1:0-4409 GCA_943369575.1 Azorhizobium sp. AG788
TTTCCGAGATCAGCGAAGGCACCACCGCCATCGCCGCGGCCATGGAAGAGCAGAATGCCACCACGGCGGAAGTGGCCCGCAACATCCAGCAGGCCGCTTCGGGCACCAATGAGGTGACCGCCAACATCGTGGGCGTCGAGCGAGCCGCCCAGGCCTCCTCCAGCGCCGCCATGCAGGTGCTCTCCTCCGCCACCGATCTGTCACGGCAGGCCGAAGCCCTGCGGGTGGAAGTGCAGCACTTCCTCGGCACCGTCCGCGCCGCCTGATCACCCGAGCGCTGAAAAATCAAGGGCGGGCTCTTCCGGAGCCCGCCCTTTTCATTTTGGCAGCAAAACACGCCGCCGAGGTTCCGCTAAGTATCTGCCGCATCTGATCTTGCCGCGACGCGGTATTCGCAACCGCAATATCTTCAAACAGATGTTTTAATTGCCCCCAAAATGGGGTAGATCTGGCGGATTCTGCACCAATACGGCGGTCCGCTGTACAAGCGCAAGCCTGGAGCAAGCTCGGGGAGGCTCAGATGTAGCCTCCCGATTGGCAATCCTGGATTGCGGTGCAATGAAGACGTTCAAACTCGGCATTGGCCTGAAGCTCGGCATTGCTTCGGTGATCTTGGTTCTGCTCTCGGCTGGCGTCATCGTCAGCCGGCAGGTGGCCATGCAGCGCATGACCACGGCGAATGACGATGTGAAGCGTCAGGCGGAGATCATCGACCAGCTTCAGGACCTCGGGCAGTTGCTGAGCCGCATCCGCGTCAATGCGACCGAGATGCGGCTGTCGTTTGCCAATCTCGACAACGAAAATTTCATGAAGCAGGTCAAGAAGGACGTAGCGCTCGCCAAGCGACGGCTGGACGAGACCATGGCGCTTGAGACCCACGAGGACGACCGGGAGGTGTTCCGCAGGATGCAGCCGCTGCTGGATCAGATCGGGGCGGCGGTTGCCGACGTCTACGCCACCGAGGCGGCGCAAATGGATGCGGTGGATGCGCGCCCGGGCATTCGCCTGGCCGCCCGCTCCGCCTTCGCCAACCTGGAGACCCAGTTGACGGAAGTGGGAGATGCGGACGCTGCCCGCGAAGTGGCGCCGCTGGAAGCCATTCTCGAGCAGATCAACATGGCCTCCTGGAGCTTCATCATCGAGGACGACGCCAAGCAGCTCAATCTCATCACCATCAATGCCGACGCCGGGCGCAAGGCGCTCGATGCGGTGCAGGAGAATCTGGGCGGTATCGGCATGATCGCCACCAGCCTGGTGCCGGCCCGCAAGGCGTTCGATGATTATGTCCAGTCGGTGCGCGATGGCCTCGCCCAGGTGCAGCTGCGCGACAAGATCGTGCGCGAGCGGGTGCAGCCGTTGCTGGCGGACATCAGCAAGCAGCTCAGGGCGGTCACCGACGAGAGCGTGAAGCAGTCCAAGGAAGCCGATGAGGAAGCCGCCGAGGCACTCGAGAGCGGCATGCAGCAGATCCTGATCTTCTCCATCATCGCCATCCTGGCCTCCATCGGCGCTGCAGTCTATTCGGTGGTCGGCATCGCCCGGCCGATCCAGGACGTCAGCGCCGCCATGGAGCGGGTGTCGAGCGGCGACCTGACCACCACCATCCCCCACGAAACCCGCAGCGACCAGGTGGGCGAACAGGCCCGCGCCCTGGTGGTGTTCCGCGACGGGCTCGCGGAAGCCGCCCGCATGCGGGCCGAGCGCGAGGCCGCGGAGCGGGAAGCCGCCGAACAGCGCAAGCGCGACATGCACACCATGGCCGACAGCTTCGAGGCCGCGGTGGGTGCGGTGGTCGATACGGTGGCCGCCGCCGCCACGCAATTGCAGCGTGCCGCCGAGACCCTGACCACCACGGCGGAACAGACCACCGCCCAGGCCACCACGGTGGCCGCGGCTGCGAACCTCGCCACCAGCAACGTGCAGACGGTGGCCGCGGCCATCGAGGAGCTCTCTGCCTCCGCCCGCGAGATCGGCAGCCGGCTCAGCCGCTCCAGCGAAGTCGCCGGGCGGGCGGTCTCGGAAGTGGATCAGACCAATGGCCAGATGACCGAGCTGCGTAGCTCCGCCGAACAGATCGGCACCATCATCGGCCTGATCGACAGCATCGCCGGCCAGACCAATCTGCTGGCCCTGAACGCCACCATCGAGTCGGCGCGTGCCGGCGAAATGGGTAAGGGCTTCGCGGTGGTGGCGCAGGAGGTCAAGGGCCTCGCCGGCCAGACCGCCAAGGCCACCGCCGACATCTCGGCCCGCATCTCCGGCATCCAGGACTCCACCGGCGACGTGCTGGGGGCGATCACCGGCATCAGCCGCACCATTTCCGAGATCAGCGAAGGCACCACCGCCATCGCCGCGGCCATGGAAGAGCAGAATGCCACCACGGCGGAAGTGGCCCGCAACATCCAGCAGGCCGCTTCGGGCACCAATGAGGTGACCATGAACATCGTCGGCGTCGAGCGGGCCGCCCAGGCCTCATCCGCCGCGGCCATGCAGGTGTTGTCGTCGGCCACCGATCTCTCCCGCCACGCCGATGCGCTGCGGGCGGAGGTCACGCACTTCCTGGGAACGGTACGGGCGGCATGACGGCGGCGCCGATCGCGCGCCCCGTCAATAAGCAGAGGCATTTCATCCCGCCATCCGGCGGCCGCTGCGATTATGGCGGACTATATCTTGGTGCTTGGATCGTTGTGCCAAGGGCTCCGGGTTCGACGGGTGCCGCGTTGGTTGCGTTCACGGGCCGCGCGGGCGTGAGCAGTGGCCGGATGATGTCGGGCACAATCGCAGGGCGATAGCTGTTTGGATCGACGTCGCTGACGATAATCTCCCGCGTGAACGGTCACGGAAGACCACCGAAAGACGTTCCATAGGTGTCATGCGGCAATGCCAGAGAAAGCTTCGCATGTTTGAATAGTTCGAGATAATAAAAAGATTCACTAGGGTGGATGATGGCTAAGATTCAACTTGGGATCGGCTTCAAGCTCGGGCTTGCTTCGAGCCTCGTTGTCGTTTTGGCTTGCGGTATACTTCTGAGCAGACACCTCGCCGCGTCGAGGATCGCAGAGGCTGACTTGGCCGCTGAGAGGCAGGATGATCTCTTGAATCGGACCCAGCAGGTGGGTTTCCTGCTCAGCCAGATCCAGCTCAATGCAAATGATGTAAGGCTCGCCGCCGCAAGTTGGGAGGTGGACGTCCTGCTCGGCAAGATCTCCCTCGACATCACAGCGGCCAACACCCAGCTCGACACAGCGACCACGCTGGCCGGCACCCCCGAGGATCAGGGCGCCTACCGGCGCATCAAGTCCCGTCTCACCCAGATCGAAGCCGGAGTGGCCGCCATGGCGGCTGCGCAGAAAGCCGAGCTTGCCGCTTTCAGCCTGCGCAGCGACATTGGAGCGCAATTCGAGAGCCTCCAAGACAGCCTCAGGGCCGCGGCGAGTGCTCTGCCCCCCGACCAAGGCGCGGCGGCCGTGGCCGCCTTGGCCCTTCTCGACCGCAGCCTTCAGAAGATCGACCTGACCGCCTGGCGGTATTCATCCACCGAGGACAGCAGCGAAATCCAGACCATCGAATCGAATGAGAAAGCCGGGCGCGAGGCCCTCGCTGCCCTTGCGAAGGCGGCCGGTCCTGAACCGGCGATAACCAACCAAATCAAAGCCGTTCAAGCCGCCCTCGATGACTATATGGGCGCGGTGGGCGACGGCGTCGCTCAGCTTCAACTGAAGCGCCAGATATTGGAACAACGCAGCCGCCCAGACAATGAATTTGCCGTGGGCCAGATCCAGGCGGCCGTGGCCCGGGCCACCGCGCAATCCAAGGCGCTCAACGAGGCGTCGGCGGCAGCGCTCTCCGACGGCTTCTTGCAGATTCTCGGCCTCACCCTCATCGCCATCCTGGCCGCCATAGGCTCGGCGCTGTATTCGGTGTTCGGCGTCGCCCGCCCGATCAAGCATGTGAGCGATGCCATGGAGCAGGTGTCGAACGGCGACCTTGCCGCCGCCATCCCCTATGCCACCCGCCAGGACGAACTGGGCGATCAGGCCCGCGCCCTCACCGTGTTCCGCGACGGCCTGGCCGAAGCCGACCGCCTGCGTGCCCAGCGCGAGGCCTCCGAGCGGGAAGCCGCCGAGCAGCGCAAGCGCGACATGCACACCATGGCCAACACCTTCGAGGCCGCCGTCGGCGCGGTGGTGGATACGGTCGCCTCCGCCGCCACCCAGTTGCAGCGCGCCGCCGAGACCCTGACCACGACCTCGGAGGAACCCACCGCCCAGGCCACCGCCGTGGCCGCCGCCGCCAATCAGGCCACCACCAACGTGCAGACGGTGGCCGCCGCCATCGAGGAACTCTCCGCCTCTGCCCGCGAGATCGGCAGCCGCCTGGCCCGCTCCAACGAAGTCACCGACCGCGCG
>CALRNP020000326.1:0-4310 GCA_943369575.1 Azorhizobium sp. AG788
ATGGGGCGCCGCATGCGGCCTCGCACGACGAACGTCGGATCCATCCTGGACACCGCCAACGCCGCCCCGCTGCCGCACGCCTCATTGCAACCCGGACGCCTGACCATGCCCAGCGCACGCACCCGCAAGGAATTGCAGGCCCTCCACGCCGAACTGGCCGAGACCGCCGCCGCCGCGCCCGCGCCGAAGCCCGCCCGCCGGCCCCGGACGGCCAAGGCTGCCGCCGCAGAAGCGCCCGCCGCCGCCGAAGCCGTTGCTGCGCCGGAGGCCGCCGAACCGCAGGCCGCAGACGGCGCTGCCCCCTCCACCTTGGCCGAACTCCAGGCGCTGGTGCGCGACCTGCAGGACGCTGTGCATGACGCTACGGAGACCGCCGAGGAGGCCGTCACCGCCCATCCCACCGCCGCTCTGGCGTCCGCATTCCTGCTGGGGGTCCTGGTGGGCCGGGCTTGGCGGTGAGCGATCGCGCCAAACGCCCATCGCGCAAGATCATCGGGGACCACTCATGAATCTCGACAATGCCACCCGGAACCTGCGGGTCCTGCTGCGCGCCAACACCATCATCGCCGACATCCGCCTGCGGGCGCTGGCCACCCGCGCCAGCCTCTACATGTTCGCGGCGCTGGTCGCGGCGTTCGGGCTGCTGATGCTCGATCTGGCGCTCTATCTGGCCCTGGCGGAGCTCTGGAGCCCGGTGCGGGCCGCCGCCGCTATCGGCGCCGGCAATGTGGTCCTGGCGTTGATCCTGGTGGCGGCTGCCGCACGGGTGCGCCCGGGCCGCGACCTCGACTTCGCCCAGGAAATCCACGCCTCGGCCCTGGATGCCCTGGCCGGCGACCTGCGGGGCGCCGAGGCGGAGGTGCGCGCCATCGTCAATGTGGTGCGCCATCCGCTGGATTCGGCGCTCCCCGCCTTGGCGATCCCGCTGGTCACCAGCCTCATCCGCGGCTTCCGCAAGAGCGGCAAGGAGTAAGGAGCTCGGGCGGCCTCAGGCCTTGCGCGCCCAGCGGCCGTTTTCGTCCTGCTGCCAATAGGTGAGCGTATGGCCCGCCGCCTTGGCCTCGCGCCAGCGTTCACGTGCGGCCGCCACCGCCGCATCGTCGCGGCCGTCGAACATGTGCACCACCCGCACATAAGGCGAGGCATCCGGCACGCTGGCGCCGTCCACCAGGAAGCGCACGCTGGCGCCGTTGGCATTGGCGTCCGTGGTAGTCAGCAGCACCGGCTGGCGTTCCGGCTGCGGCTGGGCATCGGTGCCGTGGGGCAGGAAGGCGGCGTCATTATAGGTCCACAGCTGGGCATCGAGCGCATCGCGCCGCTCCGGCGAGCCTACCTGCACCACGCATTTCCAGCCGCGCTCCAGCGACTTCTCCAGCAGGGCCGGCAACGCCTCCTCCAGCGGCCGGCGTTCCAGATGGTAGAACAGGACTTCGGTCATGCCGCTGATATGCCCCTGACGGGATCGTCGCGCTGGCTCAATAATGATAGCGGCATGAGCCGATCTCCAGCGGGTCCTACACCATGAGCGGGCACCACCGCCAGCCGGTGGGACTCACGGCTTAAAGGGATCTGGTCCGCTCTGCGCCCCGGCATCCAGCTGGCGCATCGCGTCACGCAAGCGAGCGGCGTTCCTCGCGGAGGCGAGCAGGTGCGCCGTCTCCTCCATGGCGTGCCAATCGCGGAGAGAGACCATGACGACCGCCTCAGCATTCGGGCGCATGATGACCACCGGCGCGCGGTCTTGTACCACGCGGTCCATGACCGCCTTAAGGTTGGCGCGGGTCTCGGAATAGCTGAGCACGTCCATGGGGCAATTTTTGCCCACGGCGCGCACGATGTACAGGCTGGCGTGCGTCAGACCCAGGCGCGGCGATCTCCCGCCGCGCCGGTCAGGCCTCAGACCGGCTGAGGCTCACTTCTCGTAATTGTCGCGCACCAACTGGTCGAGCAGGCGCACGCCCCAGCCGGCGCCCCAGCTCTTATTGATGTCGGTGGCCGGAGAGGCCATGGCCGTGCCGGCCACGTCCAGATGCGCCCAGGGGGTCTTTTCCACATAGCGCTGGAGGAACTGCGCCGCGGTGATCGAGCCGGCATTGCGGCCGCCGGTGTTCTTCATGTCGGCGAACTTGCTGTCGATCAGCTTGTCATATTCCGGGCCGAGCGGCATGCGCCACACCCGCTCTCCGGTCGCCTGGCCGGCGGCGGTGAGCTGGGCGCTCAGAGCGTCGTCATTGGAGAACAGGCCGGCATAATCCGAGCCGAGCGCCACCAGGATGGCGCCGGTGAGGGTGGCCAGATCCACCATGAACTGCGGCTTGAAGCGGTCCTTGGCGTACCAGAGCACGTCCGCCAGAACGAGGCGGCCCTCGGCGTCGGTATTGATGATCTCGATGGTCTGGCCGGACAGCGAGGTGACGATGTCGCCGGGACGCTGGGCGGCGCCGTCGGGCATGTTCTCGACGATGCCGATCACACCCACCGCATTCACCTTGGCCTTGCGGGCGGCCAAAGCGTGCATGAGGCCGGTGACGCAGGCGGCCCCGCCCATGTCGCCCTTCATGTCTTCCATGCCGGCGGCGGGCTTGATGGAGATGCCGCCGGTGTCAAAGGTCACGCCCTTGCCGATGAAGGCCACCGGCGCTTCGCCCGGCTTGCCGCCGTTCCAGCGCATGACCACCACCCGGCTTTCCTTGATGGAGCCCTGGCCGACGCCCAACAGCGCCCGCATGCCGATGCGCGCCAGATCCGCATCATCCAGCACTTCCACTTCGACACCCACCGAGGTGAGTTGGGCGGCGCGATTGGCGAATTCCGGCGGATCGAGCACGTTGGAGGGCTCGTTGACCAGGTCGCGGGCGAGGATCACGCCATCGGCCACGGGAGCGCGTTCGGCCCAGGCGCGGGTGGCGGCGGCCACATCGGCCACCGCTAGACTGAGGGTGGCGGCGACCGGATCGGTCTCGCCGTCCTTCTTGCGGGTCTTGTAGCGATCGAAGGCATAGCTGCGCAGGCGCGCGCCCAAGGCGATCTCCGCCACCGCCTCGGGGCTGAACTTGCCGCTGGGCAGGTCCGCCACCAGGGTCGCCGCCGTGGTGCCGGCGGGCAGCTTGCCAGCGGCGATGCCGCCCAGGCGCAGGTAATCGGTGGACTTCAGGTCGGCGACCTTGCCCACGCCCAGCACCACCAGGCGCGAGACCGGCAGCCCGTCGGGCGCGATCAGGTCGAGCACGCCACCCAGCTTGCCCTTGAAGCGGTCGGCATCCATGGCGCGAGCGAGAAAGCCCAGCACCGGCTTCAGCAGCTTCTGTGCCTCCTTGCCGAAGCCCAGCGTTTCATCGGTGAGAACGATGAGGACGCCGCTCGGCGCCGCGCCGTGTTTGGCAAACGAGATCGTCACGGGCTCGGACATGAGGCACTCCAGGAATGATGACGCCGCCCCTGCGAACGCACGGGCGGTACGGTGACCCGCTCCTGTCTAGAACTCGGCGGAGCGAGAGGGAAGCAAGGACGGGGCGGCTTTTTTGAACCAGATCCACCCATCGCAAGCGCGGCTCCGATCGCGGCTGCCTTCAGCCCCGACTCAGGCCGGGGCCTGGAAGCTTTGCAGCGTGCGGGTGGGGAAGTCGTACAGCTTGCCGGTCTCGGTGAAATCAGCCCGGCACAGATCGATGATGGCCACCGCCGCCTCGTCCGGGGTCGGCAGGGTCATGGGATCCTCGCCGGGAAACGCCTTAGCGCGCATGAGGGTGCGGATCGGGCCGGGATTGAACAGATTGACCTTCAGCGGGCCGGTGACGGTCTCCGCCGCCCAGGTGCGGCCCAGGGTCTCGAGCGCCGCCTTGGTGATGGCATAGGGCCCCCAATAGGCCCGGGCCTTGTGCGCCGCGCCCGAGGACACCAGCACAGCGCGCCCGGCAGGCGCCATGCGCAGCAGCGGGTCGAGGGAGCGCACCAGACGGAAATTGGCGGTGAGATTGACGTTCACCGCCTTGTCCCAGTCCTTCAGCTCCACATCGCGCAGCGGCGTCAGCGGACCGAGGAAGCCGGCATTGCCCACGAACACGTCGAGCCGGCCATAGCGCTCATACAGCGCGCCGCCGAGGCGATCGATGGCCTCGTAATCGGTGATGTCCATGGGCACCAGAGTGGCGGTGCCACCGGCGGCGACGATCTTGTCGTCCAGTTCCTCCAGCGCACCCTCGGTGCGGCCGGTGGCGATCACATGGGCGCCGCCGGCGGCGAGCGCCACGGCCACCGCGGCGCCGATGCCGCGGGTGGCGCCGGTGACGAGGGCGATCCTGTCGGCAAAC
>CALRNP020000327.1:0-4285 GCA_943369575.1 Azorhizobium sp. AG788
GAGGGGATCGAACAGGAGATCGAGCCGCCGCCACCGCTGACCGGAAACGCCTTCGAAGGCGAGACCGAGCGCCTGTCACCCTCCATGGGGCAGGCCGTGGCGCGCTTCCTGGGGTCGAACTATATCGCCCGCACCTTCGGAGCCGATTATCAGCGCATCTATGGGGTGATGAAGCAGGAAGAACTGGCCGCCTTCACCCGCGCCATCCTGCCCCTCGAATATGAGACCTATCTCTAAAGCGGATTGCGTCGCGCAGCGTAAGCGTTGTCGAAAGAAAGTGAAATAATCGGCGCCGTGGCCGTCATCTATGGCCGTTTGGCGACAGGATTTTAACTTGTCGATCTGGCGTGTTGACGTCTATTTCATTGTCTGATTAGCCTCAACCACGATCGGGCAAGTGGTGGGGGCCATGGCCAATCATACTGTTAAGTCGCATCGCCCGCGCGATGCGAGGCGGAATATCCTGCGTTCACGTCTCGTGGCGGCGCTGGGGGCTGTCTTGATCCTGGGGCCGGGCGCGGCACGGGCGGCCAACTGGACGATGTACGACTCCTATACGCAGTCTTACTCGGTCGGCTACGCTAATGCATTCAACCCCAATCTCACCTTGAGCCAGGCCTTGAGCACCGGCGGCCTGCTGTCGTTGGCGGTGCAAGTCAATGGCGGCTCCACCCTCTATCCGACCATGGATACAGGCTCGACCGGCGTTGCCATCAGCGCCAACAAGCTGGCGAGCTATTCGCCGATCGGTGAGCAGGGCTGGGTCTTCTATAATTCAACCGGCCTGCTGCTGACGGGTGTCTACAACACCGTGACGCTCACATTGGTCGGCGGCAAGGATGCGGCGGGCAATCCCGCCACTGTCGAGGCGACGCTGCCCATCCTGGTGGTGACGGAAGCGACCTGCCTGGGCATCGGCGCCAATGCCAACAATTGCAATACCACCACTGGCAAGTACGATACGCAAATGGTGGGGATCGGTTTTGATCGCAACACCATGGGCATTGGCCCGGTCAACACCTCCAACCCGGCCGCGGCAGCATCCTATTTGAACAACGCCCCGACCACGTCGCAGGCCTACAATCCCTTCCTCAACATCGCCGGCATGTCCACCGGCGACCTGCGACGCGGCTATATCGTTACGCCCGAGGGCGTGGCCCTGGGGCTGACCGCCGCCAACACCTCCACCGCCGCTTATACCTATGGCCAGTTGGCATTGCTGAGCACCGGCAAGAACGGGGCTGCCAACAACTGGCAGGCGGTGCAGGCCACGGTGACCGCCGGCACCAACAGCGGCACCGGCACCTTGCTGATGGATACTGGCGTCAGCGACGCCTTTCTCGGCTTGCCCGGCGCCACGCCCGGCCAGGCCTCGAACGGGACCCTGGTGACCCTGAGCCTGGTGGGCGGCAGCGCCACATATAGTTTCGTGGTGGGGGACACCGCGAACCCGCAGACGCCCAGCCCGGTGTCTTTCTTCAACCCCGCCAGCATGTTCGTGAATTCCAGCCTGCATACCTATGCCGGCTTCAACGTGCTGTTCGACGCCGACGGCGGCTTCATCGGTATCGCCGCCAACGGCCTGTCCACCGCCACCAATGCGGCGGTGACGCAACTGATCGCCGCCAACGGCACCCTGGCCTTGACTCAGGATTTCGCCACCGACATGCCGGTGCTGCTGCTGAGCAACAGCACAATTTCGACGCCGGCCACCGCGACCTTTAACGCCAACATCTTTGGCTCGGGCAGCCTCACCTTGGCGGGCGGCACCATCGTTCTGAACGGCGCCGCCACCCACACTGGCGGGACGCTGGTGAGCCAGGGCACCACGGTGCTCAACGGCACGCTGACCGGCTCGCTCACCATCGCCTCCCCAGCCACCTTCCACAATGCCAGCAACGGCTATGCGGTGGCGGCGGGTCAGGCCTTGTCCAATGCCGGCACCTTCCTCGGCGCCCTCAGCGGGGCGGCGCTGGTCAATGCGGGCACGCTGATCAACAGCGGCTCGTTCGCCGGGAATGTGACCAGCAGCGGCAGCTTCACCAATAGCGGAACGGTCTCCGGCACGGTCACCACCTCCGGCACCTTCGCCAACAGCGGGCAGGTGATGTCGCTGGTGACCAATTCCGGTACGGCGACCAATACCAGCAGCGGCCTGCTGAGCAACGGCTTGAGCAATGCCGGCAGCTTCGTCAATGCCGGGACGGTGTCGGGCGCAGTGCTGAATACCGGCACTTTGATCAACAATGGCAGCCTGACCGGGGCCGTCACCAACACCGGCGCCCTCGCCAATAATGGCAGCATTTTCGGACCGCTGGATAATGGCGGAACCCTGTCGGGCAACGGCAGTGTGGCATCGCTGGCGGTGCGCGGGGGCGGCGTGGTGTCGCCGGGCAATTCCATTGGCACCACCGTCGTGGCCGGCAATGCCACCTTCCAGCCGGGCTCGGCTCTGCTGGTGGAGCTCGGCGCTCCCGGAACCTCCGACCGCCTGGTGGTGGGCGGCACCTTGACCGCCGGCGGGGCCACGATGGCACTGGTGCCGGGCGCCGGCTTCACCCCGCAGCTGGTGGCCACCTATGAGGTGATCAGCGCCGGGGCCATCGCCTCCAACTTCACGGTGTCGAACGCGGTATTCGGCAGCGCCGGTGCGCTCTATCCCTTCCTGGGCGGCACTCTGACGGGCGGCACGCTCACCCTGAGCCGCAGCGCCGTGCCTTTCGCCGCCTATGCCCGCACCGCCAATGAGGCGGCGGTGGCCATGGCGGCGGACAGCCTGCCGCTCTCCGCCGCGCTGTCCCAGAGCCTGACCACGCTGTCGTCGGCTGCGGTGCCGGGGGTGTTCGGCACCTTGTCCGGCGAAGCCTACGCCACGGCCCAGAGCGTGCTGCAAACGCAGTCCGCTTATGTGCGCGGCGCCGTCATCGGCCGGCTGCAACAGGCGAGCGATGCCGCCGCTGCGGGCGGACCGCGCGCCGTGGCGCTGGATGCCACCGGCGCCACACTCTGGGGGCAGGCCTATGGCGGCTGGGGCAGCACCGGCAGCGACGGCAATGCTTCCGCGGTCACGCGCTCTATCGGCGGCTTCCTGATCGGCCTCGACGGCATGGTGGGGGATTGGCGGCTCGGCTTTGCCGGCGGTTACGGCCAGTCGAACTTCAGCCTCGACAGCAACCCCAGCAATGGCTCCAGCGACAATTACGACATCGCGCTCTATGCCGGCCGCAGCTTCGGCGGCGATGCCAATGGCGCGTTCGTGCTGCGCACCGGGGTCGCCTTCAGCTGGCACGATCTGCAAGTGAACCGCTCCACCTTCGTGACCGGCCAGCCTGCCGGCCTGTCCCAGGCCTATGGGGCGGGCTATGCCGCCACCACCGCCCAGGCCTTCGGCGAACTGGGCTATGCCTTCGCGCTCAATGGTGCCGGGGTTCCGGTGACGCTGGAGCCGTTCGCCGGCCTGTCTTATGTGGGGCTGTCCACCAACGGTTTCACCGAAACGCCGGGACCGGCCACGGTGGGGCCGGCGGCGCTGAGCGCCCAGGCCAGCACGTTCGACACCTTCTCCACCACGCTTGGCCTGCGCGCCTCCACGACGGTGGCCCTTGGCGCGGCCCTGCCGCTGCGCCTGTCCGGAACCGTGGGGTGGCAGCATGGGTTCGGCGACCTCTCGCCCACCACCACCTTCGCTTTCGCGGCGGGTTCCTTGCCCTTCACCGTGGCCGGCGCGCCATTGGCGCAGGATGCTCTGGTGCTGGGCGTGGGGATCGGCGCCAAGCTCGCCGACATGCTGGACTTCAACGTCACCTACACGGGGCAGATCGCGTCCAGCATGAGCGAAAACGCGGTCAAGGGTACGCTGGCCTGGAAGTTCTGAACGGGAGTGACTTATCGATCAATAGCGGAACCGCCCCCTCTCACCCGAGAGGAGGCGGCCTTTTTGATGCGGTATCCGGGGATCAGCCCTTGGTGAACTGCCGGTAGTCCGGTTCGCGGTGGAACCAGAATTCGTAGCCGGACACGCTCTTCTGCATGGCGACATCGTGGATCGGCTGGTTCAGCGGCACGATGGGCAGATCCTTCATCGCCAAAGCGATGAACTGCTTCACCGTCGCCTCATATTCCGCTGGATCGGAACTGAAGCGCGCCTTGTCGATCAGCTTGTCCATCTCAGGATTCTTATAGGCGGAGATGTTGAAGATCGAATTGTTGCCGTGGAGGTTCCAGTAAAAATAATATTCCGGATAATCCAGCCAGCCACTGAACCGATTGAGCGCCATGGGCAGCT
>CALRNP020000328.1:0-4276 GCA_943369575.1 Azorhizobium sp. AG788
CGCATGGATGTCGGCGGCCGGTATAGCCGGGGCGATCGATATGAAGTGCGGCGTCGAGACGGTGGCCCAGGTCACGGTCGCAAGCGCGCAGAATGGGCGGCAGCGTACCTCTGCATTGGTCAGCGCCTGTCGGACGGGCGGGGCTCACGAACAGGACCCTCAAGACAGTTGAAATCGACCTCCCGCCTTATGACGATCGTCCAGAGCAAAAAGACTCTGGAAAAAGCTTGGCGTGTTGTCCTGGAAAACTCGCAGACTTCATCGTCCAAGCTGGTCAAGGATGACGTTCAAAAATTCGCGGATGAGGCAACGAAGAACATCAACTCCTTGTCGGCACGTTTGTCGAAGGGGAAGTTCGTGTTTCCTCCTGCGAAGGGCATTCCCGTCGCGAAGAAGAATCCGGACGGCTCTAAAAGTAAAAAGAAGTTCCGCCCCCTGGTTTTAGCGCCGGTCGAGTCCCGCGTGGTCCAACGTGCCATCCTCGAAGCTCTGGGAACAGTCGCGAGGCTCAAGCCGTTCGCTGAGAACTCCCACAGCTTCGGCGGCATCCGGAAGCGGAGTGACGGGCTGGCGGCCGTTCCCGCGGCAGTAGATGCGGTCCTAAAGGCCGTTGGCAATGGGGCCACTCACGTGGCGTTTGCCGATATTACCGGCTTCTTCACCAAAATCCCCACGCCGGTCGTAACAAACATCATCGCAGATGCTACAGATGACAGCGAGTTTATGGCGCTGTTCCGCGAAGCCATCCGGACTGAACTCGAAAACTTGGCAGACCTCAAAGAGAAGGCGAAGGCCTTCCCTACCGAGGATATCGGTGTCGCACAAGGCAGCTCACTGTCTCCGCTCTTGGGCAACATCCTCCTGCATGACTTCGATAAACAGATGAACGATGGTGACAGCGTTTGCATCCGTTATGTTGACGACTTTATTGTCCTCGCTCCTTCAGCTCAGGCCGCGCGCGCCCGCATGAGGCGGGCTGTCAGGTTGCTTGCCAAGTTCGACATGGTCCTCTCCGCTGAAAAGTCTATATCCGAGCCGCTTCGGGTTGATGAGAAGTTCGATTTTCTCGGCATCGAGTTCAATAACGGGTTTATTCGCCCGTCCAATAAGGCTATCGCCAAACTAGAGGAGAATGTCCGCAAACGCTTTCAGGAAAGCGCCAAGGGCATGCGAACCACCAATTCGGGAGAGCCCATTCCACGGAAGCACTCCCTCGTCGCCACCCTTAACCGCGTGGACGCTATTATCCGTGGATGGGGCAAGCACTACCGTTTCTGCAATGATGAAAAACTCTTCGCTCGAGTCGACGAGCGAATGCAGGAGCTTGTTCGGGAGTTCCTTGCCGAGTACGCGGCCATCAAGAGGTCACGCGATCCACAAGATGCGGCCGGCCTCCTCGGGATTGACGAGTTGCGCCGCCAACCAAGGCTCCCGCTGACTTGGCCTTCGCGAGCTTCCAAACTCGGGATTAAGGCGCTTTGATTCGATAAATTAGACCCATCAGCTATTTTTTAGACTGTGGAAGCTATCTTCGTCTGGAACAGGGCGCTCTGTCCCTTCAGGGCTCATTCCGGAAATCCAGTCCCCCCGCCGACCCCGTTCCCCCTTAGCCGCCCCGGTGGCATTCTGCCGGCGCGACGCTGGTGGGTGCGTCACGGGGGGTACACAC
This sequence comes from Azorhizobium sp. AG788, assembly GCA_943369575.1. Classification (GTDB taxonomy): domain Bacteria; phylum Pseudomonadota; class Alphaproteobacteria; order Rhizobiales; family Xanthobacteraceae; genus Azorhizobium. Next base: position 1,670 of record CALRNP020000328.1, read on the forward strand.
GATGGTATTCTGGTTTCCGCTACTCATGTGGGCCCTCGCCCTCGCCTACGCCGTCTTCGCAATCGTCCGCGCGCCGGGCAAGCGCACCTTCTCCTTCTGCGCCGACAAGCTGATCGTCGGCATCCTGCTGTTTCCCGTCGGCCTCATGGGGCTGTGGGCGGCGCTGGGGCATATTGTCTTTCCCGCCCAGTCCGCCGCCAGCATCGGCTGGGCGCCGAGCCCGTTTCAGTTCGAGGTGGGGGTGGCCAATCTGGGCATCGGCCTCGCCGGGCTGATCGGCGCAGTCTATCGTGACTGGGGCTATCGGCTGGCGGTGGCGGTGATGACCTGCGGCTTTCTCGGCGGGGCGGCGGTGGGCCATGTGGTGCAGATTGCCGCCACCGGCAACCTTGCGGCCGGCAATGCAGGCCCCATTCTCTATACGGATGTTCTCACGCCCCTCGCGCTGCTCATCCTGCTCGGCTTGACGTGGCGATCCGCGCGACGCCCCACGCCGTAGCAAGGGGGGACAGATAAGGCGCCCCATGCCCGATACCCCCAACACCCCAGACGATGCCGAACGCAACCGCTTCTCCGCCCGCGCCGCCCGCTATGCGCGGGTGGGGGCCAATGTGGGCGGGGTGGCCGCCCGCATGGCCGGCGCCCGGCTCATGGGCGGGGCGGGGGCCGGCAATGCCGCCGCGCTCTCGGCGGCGCTGGGCACGCTGAAGGGGCCGCTGATGAAGGTGGCGCAATTGATGGCCACCATTCCCGATCTGCTGCCGCCCGATTATGCCGCCGAACTCCAGAAGCTGCAGAGCGATGCCCCGCCCATGGGCTGGGCCTTCGTGCGTCGGCGCATGATGGCGGAACTGGGCCGCGACTGGGAAAGCCGCTTTTCCTCGTTCGAGCACAAGCCGGCGGCGGCCGCCTCCTTAGGCCAAGTGCACCGGGCGGTGGCGCTGGATGGCGAGGCTTTGGCCTGCAAGCTGCAATATCCCGACATGCAGGCCGCCGTGGAGGCCGACCTCAACCAGCTGGACATTCTGTTCTCGCTCCATCGCCGCATGGATGCGGCCATCGATACCCGCGAGATTGCCGGCGAGATCGGCGAACGGGTGCGCGAGGAACTGGACTATCGCCGCGAGGCCAAGCACGCCGACCTCTATCGCCTGATGCTGGCGGATGACCCGCAGGTGCGGGTGCCGCGCGTGCGCCCGGACCTCTCCACCGGCCGCCTGCTGACCCTTGAATGGCTGGAGGGGCAGAAGATCCTCGGCTTCACCGACCATTCCCTGGGCGAGCGCAACCGGCTGGCGCAGGCCATGTTCACCGCCTGGTGGCTGCCGTTCAGCCGCTATGGCGTCATCCATGGCGACCCGCATCTGGGCAATTACACCGTGTTCGTGGATGAGGCCGGGGCGCCGCAGGGCATCAATCTCCTGGATTACGGCTGCATCCGCATCTTCCCGCCGCGCTTTGTGGCCGGCGTGGTGGATCTCTATCGCGGCCTCGGCGCCGGCGATGAGGCCCGCGTGGTGCATGCCTATGAGACCTGGGGCTTCAAGGGCCTCAGCCGCGAGCTGATCGAGGTGCTGAACATCTGGGCGCGCTTCATCTATGGGCCGCTCTTGGACGACCGGGTGCGCACCATCGCCGATGGGGTGGAGCCGGGCCATTATGGCCGGCGCGAGGCGTTCCAGGTGCACACCGCCTTGAAACGCCTGGGGCCGGTGACGGTGCCGCGCGAATTCGTGTTCATGGACCGCGCCGCCATCGGGCTGGGCGCGGTATTCCTGCATCTGAAGGCGGAATTGAACTTCCACCAATTGTTCGAGGGCGCCATCGGCGATTTCTCGCAGGAGCAGGTGACCGAGCGGCAAAGCGCGGCGCTGGCGCAAGTGGGACTTTGAGCTTCGGGGCTGTAGGCGCGGGGCTTGGAGGAAGCTGTGCCGAGAGTCGTTTCCACGGCCCCCACGCATTGACATCGCGGGCGCCGGCCCGTATCACGCCGGCTCTGTTCCATTCCACGGGTCTGACGAGCCGCGCGGTTCAGCGCGCCGCGGTCGGCCGAGGCAAGTCGAAAGCTAGTGTCATGAAGATCCGTAACTCGCTCAAGTCCCTCATCGGCCGTCACCGCGACAACCGCCTGGTGCGCCGCAAGGGCCGCATGTACATCATCAACAAGACCCAGAAGCGCTACAAGGCGCGCCAGGGTTGATGATCCGCGCCGCCCTCGGGCGGCGCGATCACCGTTGCGTGGTCCTTTCACACAACGGTTGACGGGCACGCCCAGCGGCCCGAAACTTGTGCCATGATGCATTCGCACATGGCCGTCCGGTTTTCCGGTTTCATACGACAATTGTCCCACACCCGCATGTTCAACGCGGTGCGGCGGCTGGATTGTGTGTGTCGCATTCCCCAAATGTCGCAGGCCGGAACAGCGCGGAAATCGCCTGTGTTCCCCGCCGTTTCACACCGGAATAGCGCGGCCATCCGCCGGTGCGCCCTTGCGGCGGTCGCTCTTGTCGGCTTGAGCCTCCCGCTCGCCGCCCAGACCACCGGCCCGGTGCCCAAATCCGGCCGCGAGGCCCCCGCCGCCCCTCCGGACGCCGCACCGACCACCCC
>CALRNP020000329.1:0-4236 GCA_943369575.1 Azorhizobium sp. AG788
CGGGCCACCGCATCGGTGGCTGTGCCCAGATCCACGCCATGGGCGAATTGGCGCTTGATGGTGGAGAGGCGCTCGGCCATGTCCTCGGCGGTGCGCTCCAGCAGAAAGTCCACCGGCCCCAGGTGGTGGGCGCGGGCGAGGCGGCGGCGCAGCAAGGCGCGATCAAAGACGATCGGATGGCTCATGGCCCGCATATAAGCGCTCGGGCGGGCAAGCGCATCTGGATTACGGGCAGAGGGACAGCTCCACCGGATCCGCGCCGGGGGGGAGCAGGTCGCCCATGGGGCGGCACCTTTCCTCCATGCACACCTGCCAGTCCGCGGTGGCGCCGGAGCGGCGCAGGACGGCTTGGCGCAGGGGTGCCATGGCCGGGTGGGAGACATAGTGGTCGCCCACCCGCACCGCATCCTCCGGCGGCTCCATGCCGGCGCCGGAGCCCTGGATGCGCATTTCGGTGATGGTCAGCCCCTGCGGGGTGGCGCGCCAGTCTTCGGCCCAGGCGGATTTCTGCACCGAATGCGTCCACAGCAAAGTAATGGCGGTGGCCAACTTGACGGTCACCCCCGCACCCGACAGGCAGATCAGGCTCACGGCGCGGGCGCCGCCGTCCGGCGCACCTGCACCAGATGCCAGGCCAGGAAGGCCAACAGCAGTGCAAAGCCCGCCAGGTCCGACATGGGCAAGGCGGCCACGAAGGCCAAGGCCGCCAGCGCCGCCACCACCCGCTCCACAAGGCTCAGCGGTCCGAACAGCCAGCCGATGGCGATGGCGCCCAGAAGGCCGATGACAATGCAGGCCTTGGTGGTCACATAGGCCACCTCGACCCAATAGCCGTAATGCGCGGCGATCTCGCCGCCCTGCTGCAGCATCAAGGTCGGCTCGTAGACCGCCATCACCGGAATGAGGAAGCCGGCCAAGGCGATGCGGCAGGCCTGCCAGCCGATGGCGTCGGGCGAGGCCTTGGCGATGGGCGCCGCCGCCAAAGCGGCCAGCGCCACCGGCGGGGTGAGATCGGCGATGATGCCGTAATAGAACACGAACATATGGCTGACGATGAGCGGCACCCCCAGCGTCAGCAAGGCCGGCGCCGCCAGCGAGGCGGTGATGATGTAGGTGGGAATGGTGGGAATGCCGGTGCCCAGGATGATGCTGGTGACGATGGTCAGCAGCAGCGACAGCGCCAGCGAGTCCCTGCCGATGGACACCACCCAATTGCCGAAGATGGTGGCGGTGCCGGTGAGCGTCAGCACGCCGATGACGGTGCCGACGATGGCGCAGGCCATGCCCACGGGCAGGGCCTGACGGGCACCTTCCGCCAGACCGTCACGGCAGAGCGCCAGCGTGGTGCGGCCGCCGCGGGTGATGAGATTGCCCAGGATCAGCGCCACCACCAGGCCGACGACCACCATGACGCCGATCTGGAAGAAGCTGGCGCAGACCAGCCCCACCAAGGCCCAGAAGGCGAGCCGGACCATCGGATGACTGAAGGCGGCGGAGAGGCTTTGGCCGAGGATCAGCACCACCGTCAGCGCCAGGCCGACGGCGCCAGCGAACAGCGGCGTGTAGCCGGCGAACAAGAGATAGACCAGCACCGCCAGCGGCAGCAGCAGGTACCAGCCCCGGCGTAGGGCTGGTAGGATCTTGGGCACCGCATTCTTGGGAATGCCGGTGAGGCCGCGCTTGCCCGCCTCCAGATGCACCATCCAGAAGGCGGAGGCGAAATAGAGGATGGCGGGAATGATCGCGGCCTTGACGATGGCGGCATAAGGCACGCCGATGGTCTCGGCCATGATGAAGGCCACGGCGCCCATCACCGGCGGCATCAATTGCCCGCCCATGGAGGCGGTGGCCTCCACCCCGCCGGCGAAGGACGAACTGTAGCCGAACCGCTTCATCAGCGGGATGGTGAACTGGCCCACCGTCACCACATTGGCGACGCCGGAGCCGGAGATCGTGCCCATCAGCGCCGAGGAGAACACCGCCACCTTGGCCGGACCGCCACGGGCGCGGCCGAACAGGCCGAGGGCGATGTCGTTGAACAATTGGATCATGCCGGCCCGTTCCAGGAAGGTGCCGAACAGGACGAACAGGAAGATGTAGGTGGCCGAGACCGCGATCGGCACGCCATAGATGCCTTCGGTGCCGAACGACATCTGCTCGACGATCTGCTCCAGCGAATAGCCGCGATGATCGAAGGGCGCGGGTAGATATTGGCCGAACAGGCCATAGGCCAAAAACCCGCCGCAGATCAGCGGCAGCGCCGGGCCCATCATCTGCCAGGAGATCGCGAACACCACCGCGATCAGGGCGATCCCGACCACGAAGTCCATCTGCGAGATGTCGCCGGCCCGCAGGATGAGGTCGTTATAGAAGACCCACTGGTAGAGCCCGGTGCCGAAGCCCACCAGCCCCAGCGCCCAGCCGGCGGTGAGCGTCAGGGGATTGGAGGCCCGATGGTTGGCGATCAGCCCCCCCGCGATCAGGCACAGGAAGCCCACGTGGAGCGAGCGTATCACCTGGCTGGGCAGGATGGCATAGGTGGAAACGAACAATTGGTAGACGGAAAAGGCGATGGCGATGCCGAACAGGATCGTCCCCTTCATCCCGCTGCCGAAGCCGGGCGGCAGGCCGTGCTCCATATCGTCGATGGGCGCAAAGGCCTGGGGCGGGGCGATCACCTCATCAGCGGTTCCACTCGGCACGCTCATCGCTCGCTCGCTCCAGGCGGTGAGGGGGCGGACCTGCGTCCGGCTTCATCCCTCGCACTATGATCCGGCGTTCTGCCGGTTCAGACGATGCGAAAGGGGCCGGCTCGTGCCGGCCCCGCGCGGCCCTCAGGGGGTCACGCCCTTTTCCTTGAAGTAGCGCTCGGCACCGGGATGGAACGGCACCGGCGAGCCCTTCATGGCATCCTTGATGGTGATGGACTTGGCGGCCACGTGCGCGGCCTGGAGATCGGCCAGATTGTCGAAGATGGCCTTGGTGAGGGCGTAGACCTCGGCCTCCTTCATGTCCTCGCGCACCACCAGGAAGTTCGGCACCGCGGCCGTCGGCACGTCCTTGTCCTGGCCGGTATAGGTGCCGGCGGGGATCACCGACTTGAGGTAGGGCGTGCCCACCTTGTCGACGATGGCATTGGGGATCTCCACCACGGTGATATCGACGGCGGTGGCCAGATCCTTGATGGAGGACACGCCAAGACCGGCGGATTGCAGGGTGGCATCCAACTGGCGGTTCTTCATCAGTTCGACGGATTCGGCGAACGGCAGGTATTCCACCTTGCCCAGGTCCTCATATTTGAGGCCAGCGGCATTGAGGATGGCGCGGGCATTCAGCTCGGTGCCCGACTTCGGCGCGCCCACGGACAGGCGCTTGCCCTTCAGGTCCGAGATCGACTTGATGCCGCTGTCCTTGGCCGCCACGATCTGGATGTAGTTGGGATAGATCGCCGCCATGGCGCGCAGTTTCTTCAGCGGCGCCTTGAAGCCGGCATCCTCCTTGCCGGCCCAGCCGTCGGCGAGGCTGTCTGCCAAAGTGAAGCCGATCTCGCCCTTGCCCTGCTGAATCAGGATGAGGTTCTCCACCGACGCCTTGGTGGCCTGCACCGAGGGGCGGGCATCGGGGACTTTGTCGGAGATGATCTTGGCGATGGCGACGCCCAGCGGATAGTAGACGCCGGAGGTTCCTCCGGTCAGCACGTTGACGAATTCGGCCTTTGCGGCGAGCGGCGCAAAGGCCAGGGTTGCCGCGAACGTGGCAATGGCGAGCTTCTTCATGGGCGATCTCCCAGGGTCATTTTTTTGAATTTGATTGTTAGGGATGAAGCTATCCCCTGCGCCGCCAAAGGCCAGCGGCTTTTGCCGGGCTTCGACTATTTTCCGATGTGCAAGCCCAGGAGGCGGAGCCGCGGTGGGGCGAGCCGTTGCCCGCCGCGCGCGGGCGCGGTAGGGATGGCATAAAGTATACAAGAGGAAACGCCATGTCGTCCGATCGGGATATTCTGCTTGCTCTGTTCGATGCCGCGCTGAATGCGGCGCTTCCCGAAGGCAAGTTCGAAGGGCGCCTGCCGCTGCCGCCGAAGGGGCGCACCATCGTCCTGGGTGCCGGTAAGGCGTCCGCCCGCATGGCGCGTGCCTTCGAAGCGGCCTGGGGCCGTCCGTGCGAAGGGCTGATCGTCACCCGCTACGGCCATGGCTGCGAGACCCAATATGTGGAGATCGTCGAGGCGGCCCATCC
>CALRNP020000330.1:0-4203 GCA_943369575.1 Azorhizobium sp. AG788
CCGCCCCTGGGCAGCGATACGCTGTTCGCGCCCTTGTTCGCGCTCTACCGCAGCCGCTTTCCCGGCGTGGAGATCCGCCTGAGCGAACACGGCAGCGCGCGGCTGGAGGAGATGGTGCTGGCCGGCGACGTGGATCTGGCCGGATCACTGCTGCCGATCGCGCCGGAATTCGAATATCAGTCGGTACACGAGGAGGCGTTGATGGCGCTGCTCCCGGCCGCCCATCCCCTCGCCGGAAGCACCCGCTGCACCCTTCAGGATCTCGCCGCCTCGCCTTTCCTGCTGTTCGAGGAGGGCTTCGCCTTGAACAAGGTGCTGCGGGAAGCCTGCGACCGCAATGGTTTCAGCCCGAACGTCGCCGCCCGCAGCGGCCAGATCGACTTCCTGGTGGGGCTGGTGGCGGCGGGGCTGGGCGTCGCCTTCCTGCCGAAGAGGATCGCCGAGCACCGCCAGCATCCCGGCGTCGCCCGCCTGCTGCTGGATGAGCCCGGCACTGCCTGGCACATGGCCCTGGTCTGGCGCCGGGGCGGGTATCTGTCCCACGCGGCCCGCGCCTGGTTGGCGCTGAGCCGCGAGGTACATGGCGGGGGCGGCGATCAGCCCTTGGAGAGGGCCTGATCCAGATCGGCGATGATGTCCGCCACATCCTCAATGCCCACCGACAACCGCACCACATCCGGTCCCGCCCCGGCCAACGTCTTCTGCTCGTCTGAGAGCTGGCGGTGGGTGGTGGAGGCGGGGTGGATGATCAGCGAGCGGGTGTCGCCGATATTGGCGAGGTGCGAAAACAGTTCAACGTTGGAGACAAGGCTGACGCCGGCCTCATAGCCGCCCTTCAGGCGGAAGGTGAACACCGCGCCCGCCCCCTTGGGCAGATAGGTCTGGGCCAGATCATAATAGCGATCGCCCGGCAGGCCGGCGTAGCTCACGCCGGCCACGGCCGGATGGCCGGCCAGGAAGCGGGCCACGGCCAGGGCATTCTCGGTGTGGCGCTGAACCCGCAGGCCCAGGGTCTCGATGCCAGTCAGGATCAGGAAGGCATTGAAGGGCGACAAAGCCGGCCCCAGATCGCGCAGCCCCAGCACCCGGCAGGCGATGGCGAAGGCGAAGTTGCCGAAGGTCTCGTGCAGCACGATGCCCTGATACTCGGGCCGCGGTTGGGTGAGGAAGGGGTAGCGCCCGCTGGCGGTCCAGTCGAAGGTGCCGGCGTCCACGATCACGCCGCCGATGGAATTACCGTGGCCGCCCAGGAACTTGGTGGCCGAATGGATGACGATGTCGGCGCCGTGCTCGATGGGGCGCCACAGATAGGGGGTCGCCAGGGTGTTGTCGACGATCAGCGGCACGCCGGCCTTCTTGGCCACCGCCGAGATCGCCTTGAGATCGGTGACGATGCCGCCGGGATTGGCGATGCTCTCGACGAAGATGGCCTTGGTCTTGGGGGTGATGGCCGCTTCGAAGCTGGAGATGTCGTCCGGATCGGCCCACACCACGTTCCAGCCATAGCTCTTGAAGGCATGGTTAAATTGGTTGATGGACCCGCCGTAAAGCTTTCTGGACGCGACGAATTCATCGCCCGGCGTCAGCAGGGTATGAAACACCAGATGCTGGGCCGCATGGCCCGAGGCCACCGCCAAGGCGGCGGTGCCACCTTCGAGCGCCGCCACCCGCTCTTCCAGAACGGCGGTCGTGGGGTTGCCGATGCGGGTGTAGATGTTGCCGAAGGTCTGGAGGCCGAACAAAGCGGCGGCATGGTCCACGTCATCGAACACGAATGAGGTGGTCTGGTAGATGGGGGTCGCCCGCGCGCCGGTGGTGGGATCGGGCGAGGCGCCGGCATGGATGGACAGGGTGGAAAAGCCGGGCTGATGGTCGCTCATGAACGTCTCTCTCCATGCGGCCGCTCTCCTCGCGTCTGGCGAAGGAGCGGGCTTGTGCGTCGTTGCGCGTCGAGTCTCTACACCCCGACGCCGCGCGTTTCCGCATCATGCATCTGGATGGGGTGAAATTCCAGAGACCCCGATGTTGATTTGTTGTTTATGACACATAGTCCGTCGCGGACATCGGTTTCGCCCCCGACTTTCGCTTTGCGGACACCCTGTCACACGACAGAAAGGCCGCCCTCCGTCAGGAACGGGTCGGCGTGCGCCCATCGAGGGAGAGCCGTTGCACCCCCTGCCCCAGCCGCTGCGGCTTCTTGGAGGACAGGGTGCGGCTGTTGACCCCGGTCCAGCCGATCTCGCCGGAGAGGCGGGCATATTCGATCTTCGGGCAGCGGTTCATCACCACCTGCAGGCCGGCGGCCTCCGCCACGGCGGCGGCGGCGTCATCGCGCACGGTGAGCTGCGCCCAGATCACCTTCGGCCGGGGCTCCAGTGCCAGCGCATCGGCCACCACCTGCCCCAGATGCTCGGAGGCGCGGAACACGTCCACCATGTCGATGGGTTCGGGCACGTCGGCGAGGGTCGCGTAGGTCATCAGCCCGGCGATGGGCTTGCCGGCCTGCCCCGGATTGACGGGAAATACCTTATAGCCGCGCTCGGCCAGGTATTTCGTGACAAAGTACGAGGGCCGACTGGGATTGGCGCTCGCTCCCACCACCGCCACGGTCTTCACCCCAGCGAGCACCGCCCGGATGTAGGCATCGCTGTAACGCTCATGATCCATGGGGTTCCTCCAATCACCGTTGATCCGGCGTGGTTATGATTCTGCGATCAGGTCCGCTGCGCCTTCGAGAACAATCTATAGAAATTTTCCGTGGTCTGCGCCGCCATCGCCTCCAGGCTCAGCCCACGGGTTTCCGCCAGCACGGTGGCGGTCTGGCGCACGAAGGCCGGCTCGTTGCGCTTGCCGCGATGGGGCATGGGCGCCAGGAACGGCGCGTCGGTCTCCACCAGCAGGCGCTCGGCGGGCAGTTCGGCGGCGATGGCCCGCAGCGCTTCGCTCTTCTTGAAGGTGATGACCCCGGAGAAGGACACATAGCCCCCCAGCGCCACCGCCCGCCGCGCCAGATCGGGACCAGCGGTGAAGCAGTGCAGCAGGAAGGGGAAGGCGCCCTTGGCGCTCTCGCGCTCCAGGATTTCGGCCACGTCGTCATCGGCCTCGCGGGCATGGATCACCAGCGGCAGGCCGGTCTCGCGGGCGGCGGCGATGTGGGTGTGAAAGCCGTGAGCCTGCGCCTCACGCGGGCTCTTGTCATAGTGGTAATCCAGCCCCACCTCGCCGATCGCCACCACCTTGGGATGGGCGGACAGCCGCACCAGATCCGCCGTGGTGATGTCCAGCTCGTGCTCCGCCTCATGGGGATGGGTGCCCACCGAGCAACTGATCTGCTCATAGCGCTCGGCAATGGCCAGGATCTGCTCGAACCGATCCACGCGGGTGGAGATGGTGACCAGATGCGAGACCCCGGCCTCCGCCGCCCGCGCCAGCACCTGCGGCAGCTCCGGGGCGAAATCGGGATAATCCAGGTGGCAATGGCTGTCGACGAGCATGCGGGAAACGAGACCTCATGAAGCCCGAACGGGCGCGGCGGGTCTCACATAGGCGCTGACGGTGGCGGCGTCGAGACGGCGCGTGCCGGGCGCGGTACCGAGAGGCCCCTTGCGCCGCACGCTCAGACCACGGATAGGGTCGGTGACCCTTGGGAGGACCCCACATGACCGCTCGCGCCGCCGCTTTGCCTCTCCTCGCCCGCCTCGCCGGCCGCTCTTGGGTCTGGCGTCTGGCTTTGATCGCGGTGGGAATCTCGGTGCTGGCCGCCAGTGCCCAGGTCAGCGTGCCCATGGTGCCGGTGCCGATGACACTGCAAAGCTATGCCATCGTCACTTTGGCGGCCTTGGCCGGCTGGCAACTGGCGGGGCAGATCGTCGGCGGCTATCTGGTGGTCGGCCTGCTGGGCGCGCCCGTGTTCTCCGGCGCCAAGGGCGGGCTTGCGGTGCTCACCGGCCCCACCGGCGGCTATCTGGTGGGCTTCCTACTGGCCGCGATGGTGGTGGGCTGGCTGGTGGAGCGCCCGGCCCGTTCGCCGGTGCTGCGCTGGGCCAGCGCGGCGACGCTGGGCCACATCATCCTGCTGGGTTTCGGCGTCGGCTGGCTGGCCACCAAGATCGGCATCGATCCGGCGATCCAGAAGGGGCTGATGCCCTTCCTGCCGGGCTCGGTAGTGAAGGTGCTGCTGGCGACCGTGACGTTGGTTCTGGT
>CALRNP020000331.1:0-4171 GCA_943369575.1 Azorhizobium sp. AG788
GCTCTCCGGCGCGGAAGTGGCGCAGGCGGTGGATGCCGCCGCCGCAGCGTTCGGCCCCTGGGCGCGCAAGGCGGCGCGCGAGCGCACCGCGCTCCTGCGGCGCTGGTTCGATCTCATTTTGCAGAATGCGGACGACCTCGCGGCGCTGATGACCGCCGAGCAGGGCAAGCCGCTGGCGGAAGCCAAGGGCGAGGTGATCTATGCCGCCTCTTTCATCGAATGGTTCGCCGAAGAGGCCAAGCGCATCTATGGCGATGTGATCCCGGCCCCCACCACCGACAAGCGGCTCATGGTCATCAAGCAGCCGGTGGGCGTGTGCGCGGCCATCACCCCGTGGAATTTCCCCGCCGCCATGATCACCCGCAAGGCCGCGCCGGCTCTGGCCGCCGGCTGCGTGATGATCGTCAAGCCCGCCGAGCAGACCCCGCTCACCGCTTTGGCCCTGGGTGTGCTGGCGGTGGAGGCGGGCATTCCCGCCGGCGTGCTGCAGATCGTCACCGGCGAGGCGCGCGAGGTGGGCGGCGTGCTCACCGCCAGCGATAAAGTGCGCAAGCTCTCCTTCACCGGCTCGACGGAAGTCGGCCGCATCCTGATGGCGCAGTGCGCCCCCACCATCAAGCGGCTGTCGCTGGAGCTGGGCGGCAACGCGCCGTTCATCGTGTTCGACGATGCGGACCTGGACGCGGCGGTGGAGGGGGCCATCGCCTCCAAATATCGCAATGCCGGCCAGACCTGCGTCTGCACCAACCGCTTCTATGTGCAGGCCGGCATCTATGATGCCTTCGCCGCCCGCCTCACCGAGCGCGTAAAGCAATTGCCGGTGGGCGCCGGCACCGAGCCGGGCGTGCTGATCGGCCCGCTGATCGATGGCGACGCCATCGCCAAGGTGAGCGACCACGTGGCCGATGCCCTGGCCAAGGGCGCGAGCGTGACCGTGGGCGGCGCGCTGCACGAACGCGGCGGCACCTTCTTCGCCCCCACCGTGCTCACCGGCGTGACCTCTGCCATGAAGATCGCCCGCGAGGAGACCTTCGGCCCGGTGGCGCCCTTGTTCAAGTTCGAGACCGAGGCCGAGGCCATCGCGCTGGCCAACGACACCGAATTCGGTCTTGCCGCCTATTTCTACACCGAGAGCGCCCGGCGCAGCTGGCGGGTGGCGGAAGCGCTGGAGTACGGCATGGTGGGCCACAATACCGGCCTCATCTCCAACGAGGTCGCCCCGTTCGGCGGCATGAAGCAGTCCGGCATTGGCCGCGAGGGCTCAAAATACGGCATCGAGGAATATCTCGAGATCAAGTATTTCTGCTCCGCCATCGCCTGATCGTTCGCTCAATAGACCATCCCCCGCGCGCTGCCCCATCGGCAGGCGCGCGGGCGCTGCGGGATCGCGCGCCGCGCTCCCGCACGCATGCGGCGGCCGCGCCGTCGCCGCACCCCACCCCATTCCCTTCTCAGGAGGATCTGCTGATGAGCCAAGGCCTCACTCCGTTTGAATTCCGCACCGTGCCCGCCATCCAATTGGAATGGTCCGGCGCCCAGCGCCTGGGCGAGATCGTGGGTACGCGCTTTGCCGCCCGCAAGGCGTTGCTGGTCACCGACGGTGGGCTGGTGAAGGCGGGCATCATCGCCCCCATCACCCAGAGCCTGGAAGCCGCCGGCTTTGCCGTCACTTTGTTCGACGATGTGGTGGCCGATCCGCCGGAGCATGTGCTGCACGCCTGCGTCGCCAAGGCCAAGGCGGCGGGCGTGGATATCGTCATCGGGCTCGGCGGCGGCTCGTCGCTGGATGTGGCCAAGCTTGCCGCCGTGCTGCTGGTGTCCGAACAGCCGCTGGCGGATCTCTACGGCATCGGCAAGGTGCAGGGCTCGCGCCTGCCGCTGGTGCAGGTGCCCACCACCGCCGGCACCGGCTCGGAAGTGACCAACATCACCATCCTCACCACCGGCGAAACCACCAAGATGGGCGTGGTCTCGCCCCAGCTCTATGCCGACTTCGTGCTGCTGGATGGCGAACTCACCATCGGCCTGCCGGCGGTCCACACCGCCGCCACCGGCATCGACGCCATGGTCCACGCCATCGAGGCCTATACCAGCCGCCACCGCAAGAACCCGGTCTCCGATGCCTTGGCCCGCGAGGCGCTGCGGCTGCTGGGCGGCAATCTGATCGCCGCCTGCAAGGACGGCAGCAACCGCACCGCCCGCGAAGCCATGCTGCTGGGCGCCATGCTGGCGGGCCAGGCCTTCGCCAATTCGCCGGTGGCGGCGGTGCATGCGCTGGCCTACCCGCTGGGCGGGCACTATCACATCCCCCACGGCCTCTCCAACGCGCTGATGCTCGGCCCGGTGCTGCGCTTCAACACGAAGGCCGCCGCCCCGCTCTATGCGGAACTGGCGGATGTGGTGGCCGGTCCCGGCACCGGCAGCGTCGAGGTGCGGGCCGAGGCGTTCGTCGCCAAGATGCAGGCGCTGATGGATGAGAGCGGCGCCCCCCGCCGCCTGCGCGATGTGGGCGTGACCGACAACAGCCTCGTCCTGCTGGCCTCGGACGCCATGAAGCAGACACGGCTGCTGGTGAACAATCCGGTGGACGTCACCGAGGCCGACGCCCTCGCGCTCTATCGCGAGGCGTTCTGAGCCTGCGTGACCGACTGGCTGCCGGGCCGCCCGGCCCGGCAAGAGATGCCCTCAGGGCAAATGAACCCATCCGGTACCGGCGCGCCGGGGCCGATGGTCTCTTGGAGGAAACGATGACCGATATTCGGCTCTATATGCTTCAGTCCGGTTCTTTGAAGTGCAAGGTGCACAACATCAAGATGAACCAGGGCAATGGCGCGGATTATGAAATCCCCGTGCCGTTCTTCCTCATCACCCACCCCAAGGGCCACACCATCATCGACGGCGGCAATGCGGTGGAAGTGGCCACCGATCCGCGCGGCCATTGGGGCGGCATTTGCGACGTCTATCAGCCGGTGATGTCGCCGTCCGAAGGCTGCGTCGAGCAGGTCAAAGCGCTGGGGTTCGATCCGGCGGATGTGAAATATGTGGTGCAGTCGCATCTGCATCTGGACCACACCGGCGCCATCGGCCGCTTCCCCAATGCCACTCATGTGGTGCAGCGGGCGGAATATGAATATGCCTTCACGCCCGACTGGTTCGCCGGCGGCGGCTATATCCGCAAGGATTTCGACCGGCCGGGCCTGCGCTGGCAGTTCCTCAACGGCACGGTGGACGACCATTACGACCTCTATGGCGACGGCACCCTGACCACCGTGTTTTCGCCCGGCCACGCGCCGGGGCACCAGTCTTTCCTGGTGCGGCTGCCCAAGTCCGGGCCGATCCTGCTGACCATCGACGCGGCCTATACGCTCGACCATTGGAACGAGCAGGCGCTGCCCGGCTTCCTGGCCTCCACCGTGGATACGGTGCGCTCGGTGCAGAAGCTGCGCACCCTGGCAGAAAAGACCGGCGCGCAGGTGGTGACCGGCCACGATCCCGATGCCTGGCCGAAATTCAAGAAGGCGCCCGGCTATTACGACTGATCGGGTGCTCTGAAAACGGAAAAGGGCTGGTGGCGTGCGCGCCACCAGCCCTTTTTGCGTTTCGTGGCGGCTCGTCAGTAGCCGAGCGCCATGCCGTCCTTGCGCGGCTCGGAGCCGGCGGCGAGCACCCCGGTGTCGGGGTCGATCCAGATCATCTGCGCGCCGCCCAGAGGATTGGGCGCCCATTTCGCCTCATGGCCGCGCGCCTGCATGGCGGCCAGCAGTTCGGCGCCGCAGTCCGGTTCCAGCTCCAGCGCGCCGTTATAGGCAAAGCTGCGCGGGGCCTCCATGGCCTGCTGCACATCCATGCCCCGGTCGATGATGTTGGTCAGCAGTTCAACATGGCCCATGGTCTGGTACTGGCCGCCCATGACGCCGAACGGCGCCACCGTCTTGCCGTCCTTCATCAGCATGCCGGGAATGATGGTGTGCAGCGGCCGCTTGCCCGGGCCGATGGCATTGGGGTGGCCCTTGATGAGGCGGAACTGCGCGCCGCGATTGTGCAGCAGATAGCCGCTCTTGGGCGGCATGATGCAACTGCCGAACTGGTGGAAGATGGAGTTGATGAAGGAGATGGCATTGCCCTCCTTGTCCACCACGCACAGATAGATGGTGTCGGTGTGCGCCACCTT
>CALRNP020000332.1:0-4120 GCA_943369575.1 Azorhizobium sp. AG788
ATCCCGCCCGCCGCAGGATGTCGGACGCCGGCGCCGCCTGATCCGCGCGGTTGTCCCGCCGGCGCGGCCTTCGGCACCGGCGCGGCTACGGAACAGATCCCGCCCGCCCCGCATTCAGGTCACCAGATGCCGGCGGCCGCCGCCGGTTCCTTGGGTGTGCCGCGTGCCAGCCGCCCCCCGCTCCAAGCGATCGGATCATCACATGCAGAGGCAATCCGAATCCGGGCTCTCGCGCCGCGACCTGCTGGCGGCGGGCGCCGCCACGGTCGCCGCCCATGCCGGCGCCGCCCCCGCCACGGCGCAAGAGACGTCCGGCGCCACGCCGGCCCAGGCCCTGGGCAGCGCCCAGGCCCAAACGCAAGTCCCCGCCCGCCCGGCGCCTGTCCCGGTACGCATGGGCGTGGGATTCGCCGTCAACGGCACGCCCCATCATCTGGACGTGGACACCCGCACCACGCTGCTCGACGCGCTGCGCGAGCAGCTCCACCTCACCGGCACCAAGAAAGGCTGCGACCACGGCCAGTGCGGCGCCTGCACGGTGATGGTGGATGGGGTGCGCATCAATTCCTGCCTCTCTTTGGCGGTGATGCACGAGGGTGCGAAGGTCACCACCATCGAGGGCCTGGGCCAGCCCGATGCGCTGCACCCCATGCAGGCGGCCTTCGTCGCCCATGACGGCTACCAGTGCGGCTATTGCACCCCGGGGCAGATCTGCTCGGCGGTGGCGGTGCTCGACGAGATCAAAGCGGGCATTCCCAGCCACGTCACCGCAGATCTCGCCGCCGCACCCGAAGTCACCATCGACGAACTGCGCGAGCGCATGAGCGGCAATATCTGCCGCTGCGGCGCCTATTCCAACATCATGGCCGCCATCACCCAGGTGGCCGGGAGGCCCGCATGATCCCCTTCACCTATGAGCGCGCCGGCTCCCCGGCCGATGCCGCCGCCCGCGCCGCCCAGACACCGGGCGCCAAGTTCATCGCTGGCGGCACCAATCTGCTGGATCTGATGAAGCTGCAGATCGAGACGCCCACCCATCTCATCGACGTCAACGGCCTGGACCTGGATACGATCACCCCCACGTCGGACGGTGGCCTGCGCGTCGGGGCGCTGGTGAGCAATACGGATCTGGCCGCTGATGCGCGGGTGCGGCGCGACTATGCGGTGCTGTCCCGCGCCTTGCTGGCGGGGGCCTCCGGCCAGTTGCGCAACAAGGCCACCACCGCCGGAAACCTGCTTCAGCGCACCCGCTGCCCGTATTTCTATGACACCAACCAGGCCTGCAATAAGCGCCAGCCCGGCAGCGGCTGCGCTGCGCTCGGCGGCGTTACCCGGCAGCTCGGCATCATCGGCACCAGCGAGGCCTGCATCGCCACCCATCCCGGCGACATGCCGGTAGCCCTGCGGGTTCTCGATGCCCGCGTGGAAACCGTGCGCGGCGATGGCTCCAGCCGGGAGATCGCGCTGGCAGATTTCCACCGCCTGCCCGGCGACACCCCGCATATCGAGACCGCGCTGGAGCCGGGCGAGTTGATCACCGCCGTGGTTCTGCCGCCGCCGCTGGGCGGCAAGCACGTCTATCGCAAGGTGCGCGACCGCGCCTCTTATGCCTTCGCTTTGGTGTCGGTGGCCGCCGTGGTGCAGCCGGACGGCTCCGGACGGGTGGCGGTGGGCGGCATCGCCCCCAAACCGTGGCGGGATGAAGCGGCGGAGGCCCAATGGTCCCGAGGCGCCCGCGCCGTCACCGAGCGGCTGCTGGCCAATGCCCGCCCCACCCGCGACAACGCCTTCAAGGTGCCGCTGGTCGAGCGCACGCTCGGCGCCATCCTGACCCAGACGAGGGGCTGAGCCATGAAGTTCGACACCCCCGCCACCACCAATCCCATCGACCAGTTGCGGCTGGTCGGCCAGCCGCTGGACCGCATCGACGGCCCGCTCAAGACCACCGGCAGCGCGCCTTATGCCTATGAGCGGCATGACGTCGAAGCCAACCCCGCTTATGGCCATGTGATCGGCGCCGGCATCGCCAAGGGCCGCATCCGCGCCATGGATACGGACGTCGCCAGCCGCGCCCCCGGCGTGCTGGCCATCGTCACCGCGCAAAATGCCGGGCCTCTGGGCAAGGGCAAGCATAATGCCGCCAAGCTGCTGGGCGGGCCGGAGATCGACCATTATCATCAGGCGGTGGCGCTGGTGGTGGCGGAGAGCTTCGAGGCCGCCCGCGCCGCCGCCCAGTTGGTCAAGATCCATTATGCCGCCGCGCCGGGCAGCTTCGACCTGGAAGCCGCCAAGGGCTCCGCCACCCTGCCCGATGACGATGATGCGGAATCCCGCGTCGGCGATTTCGCCAAGGCGTTCGCGGCGGCGCCGGTGTCGCTGGATGCCACCTACACCACGCCCGACCAGTCGCACGCCATGATGGAACCCCACGCCACCCTGGCGCGGTGGGATGGCGACCGGCTGACAGTGTGGACCTCCAACCAGATGATCGCCTGGACCCATGCGGACCTGGCCAAGACGCTGGGCATCGACACCGACAAGGTGCGTGTGGTCTCGCCGTACATCGGCGGCGGTTTCGGCGGCAAATTGTTCCTGCGCGCCGACGTGGTGTTGGCGGCGCTGGGCGCGCGGGCGGCGGGGCGCCCAGTCAAGGTGGCGCTCCAGCGGCCCCTGATCCCCAACAACACCACCCACCGCCCCGCCACCATCCAGCGCATCCGCATCGGCGCCATGAAGGACGGCACCATCACCGCCATGGCTCATGAGAGCTGGTCCGGCAATGTGGAGGGCGGCGAGCCGGAAACGGCGGTCAACCAGAGCCGCCTGCTCTATGCCGGCGCCAACCGCTTCACCGCCATGCGCCTCGCCCACCTGGACCTGCCGGAAGGCAATTCCATGCGTGCCCCCGGCGAGGCGCCGGGCATGATGGCGCTGGAAATCGCCATGGATGAGATGGCCGAGAAGCTGGGCATGGACCCGGTGGCCTTCCGCATCGCCAACGACACCAAGGTGGACCCCGAGCATCCGCAGCGGCCGTTTTCCGCCCGCGCCTTGGTGGAGTGCCTGACCCTGGGCGCCGAGCGCTTCGAATGGCGGCGCCGCCAGTCCCGTCCGGGACAGCAGCGCGAGGGGCAGTGGCTGATTGGCCTCGGCATGGCCTCCGCCTTCCGCAACAATCTGCTGGTGAAGTCCGGCGCCCGGGTGCGGCTCGGCGCCGATGGCCGGGTGACGGTGGAAACCGACATGACCGACATCGGCACCGGCAGCTACACCATCATCGCCCAGACCGCCGCCGAAATGATGGGCGTGGAAATGGATCAGGTGACGGTGCGGCTGGGCGACTCGGACTTTCCGGTCTCCGCCGGTTCGGGCGGCCAGTTCGGCGCCAACAATTCCACCGCCGGCGTCTATGCCGCCTGCGTCAAGCTGCGGGAGGAAGTGGCCCGGCGGCTCGGCTTCAATTCGCAGGACGCCACCTTCGCCGCGGGCCAGGTGCGCGCCGGCAATCGCGCCGTTCCCCTCGGCAGCGCCGCCGAGACCGGCGAGATCGTGGCGCAGGACGACATCACCTATGGCGACCTGTCCAAGCGCTACCAGCAATCCACCTTCGGCGCCCATTATGTGGAAGTGGCTGTGGACAGCTTCACCGGCGAGGCCCGCATCCGCCGCATGCTGGCGGTGTGCGCCGCCGGCCGCATCCTCAATCCCAAGTCCGCCCGCAGCCAGGTGATCGGCGCCATGACCATGGGTGCCGGGGCGGCCTTGATGGAGGAACTGGCGGTGGACACCCGCCACGGCTTCTTCGTCAATCACGACCTCGCCGGCTACGAGGTGCCGGTGCATGCGGACATCCCGCACCAGGAGGTGATCTTCCTGGATGAGACCGACCCCATCTCCTCGCCCATGAAGGCCAAGGGCGTGGGCGAACTGGGGATCTGCGGCGTCGGCGCGGCGGTGGCCAACGCCATCTACAACGCCACCGGGGTGCGGGTGCGCGACTATCCGATCACCCTGGACAAATATCTCACCCGCCTGCCCGAGGTGGCCTGATCCCCCTCCCCGCCCGCCGTTCTCCGGCGGGCGGGGAGAATGGCGATAGGTTCCGGCCACGCCCGGCTGG
>CALRNP020000333.1:0-4064 GCA_943369575.1 Azorhizobium sp. AG788
TGGCGGCATTGAGGCCTTCGGCGCCGTCTGCGACCACGCCGCGGCGCTGGGCTTCAATGCCATCCTGCTGGCGCCGCCCTTCGCCACCGGCCGCAGCGGCAACATCTTTCTCACCGCCGACCACGACCGCCTGAACGCCGCCTTCGGCAGCGAAGCCGATGCGGTGGAAGGGCTCGGCCGCATGGTCGAGCAGGCCCGCGCCCGCGACCTGTCGCTCTATCTGGACCTGGTGGTCGACCGGGTGGCGGTGGACGGGCTATTGCCGGCGCTGGAGCCCGGCTGGTTTCTGCCCCACGAAGCCGACGAGGGGGTGCCCGATCCCCGCCGCGCCGACCGGCGCGAGGGCGTGGCCCAGTTCGATTTCAACCGGCCCGAAGTGGCCAGCGCCGTCGCCAGCCATTATGGCGACTTGGTTTCGCAATGGGTTGCGGCGGGCATCGCCGGCTTCCGCTGCGATGCGCCGCACCATGCCCCGGCCCAGGTCTGGACCGAGATTCTCGGCGTCGGCCGGCTGACCGCCGCCAGCACGCGCTTCCTGGCCTGGACGCCGGGCATGCCGCGCGAGGCGCTGGCGCCACTGCAGCAGGCCGGCTTCGATGCCGCCTTCTCCTCGCTGGCCTGGTGGGATTTCCGCAAGTCTTGGCTGGCGGAGGAATGGCGCGACCTGCAAGCGGTCGGCGCCATCATCGGCTGCCCCGAGGCGCCGTTCGGGCCGCGGGTCTCGGCCGCCATCCCGGCGCCGGATCGGCTGGAAGCCGCCCATCGCCGCGCGCTCGACTTCAGCGCCGCCACCGGCGATGGGCTTCTGGTCCCCGCCGGCTTTGAATATGGCGCCCGCGACCCGCTGGACCCAGCCCGCGGCAGCCCCGACGATTTCGCCTTCGCGCGCGACACCGCGCCGTTTGATCTGGCGCCCGCGCTGCGTGCCGCCAATGTGCGGCTGGCGGCGCGCAGCGCCGTGGCCCCCTCCCCCTGGCAGATGATTTCAGCCCCCGGCAGCGACATCACCGCCTTTGCCCGCCCTGAGGCGCATGGCGGCGCGCTGGTACTGGCCAATGGCCGCCTGGACCGGACGCTGCCGGTGAGCGGCACCGACATTCTCCCCCGCGCCCTGGGTTTCGGTCGCTTCACCGATGCGACCGGCCGCCTGCTGGCACCGGGCACGACACTGCATCTCGCCCTCGGCGAGGTGATCCGCCTGACCGCCGATCCTGCGCGGCCGGTGCTTGAGCCCGCCGGCGACGCCGACGGCGCAAAGCGGGCCGCCCGCGCCCCGCGCCTGGCCATCGAAGCTGTCACGCCGGCGGTGGATGGTGGCGCCTTTCCGGTGAAGCGGATCGTGGGCGAGCAGGTGGAGGTGGAGGCCGATGTGGTCACCGACGGCCACGACACCATCGCCGTCGCTCTGCTGTGGCGCGCCGGCGACGAGACCGAATGGCAGGAAGTGCCCATGCGTCCGCTGGGCAACGACCGATATCAGGCGGCGTTTCCGCTGGAGCGGCTGGGGCGGCACGTCTTCACCATCGAAGCCTGGCGGGATGCCTTCGGCAGCTACCACCATGAGCTGGAAGCCAAAGTGAAGGCGCAGATCCCGGTCTCGCTGGAGATCCGCGAGGGCGTGGCGCTGGTGGCCGGGGCCACGGCCGCCGGCGATGCCGGGCGTGACTTGGCCAATCTCCAGAAGCGGTTGGCCCAGGCGAGCGAGGCCGAGCAGCAGGAGTTGCTGCTCGCCGTGCGCACCGTGCAACTGATGCGCGCCACCCGCGAGCGCCCCTTCGCCACCCGCTGCGCCGGTACCTTCCCGGTGGATGCCGAACGCCAAGGCGCGGGGTTCGCGTCCTGGTATGAAATCTTCCCACGCTCCACCAGCGGCGACCCCATCCGCCACGGCACCTTCGACGATGTGATCGCCGATCTGCCGCGCATCCGGGATATGGGCTTCGACGTGCTCTATTTCCCGCCGATCCATCCCATCGGCGAGGTCAATCGCAAGGGGCGAGACAACACCCTGACGCCAGCGCCCGATGATCCCGGCAGCCCCTATGCCATCGGCTCGCGGCAGGGCGGGCACACCGATATTCATCCGCAATTGGGCACGTCGGAAGACTTCCTGCGCCTGGTGGCCGCCGCCCGCGAACACGGGTTGGAAATCGCGCTGGATTTCGCCATCCAGTGCGCGCCCGATCACCCCTGGCTGAAAGAGCATCCCGGCTGGTTCGCCTATCGGCCGGACGGCTCGATCCGCTATGCGGAGAACCCGCCCAAGAAGTACCAGGATATCGTCAACGTCGATTTCTATGCCAAGGATGCGGTTCCGGACCTGTGGCTGGCGCTGCGCGATGTGGTGCGCCATTGGATCGAGCAGGGCGTGCGGCTGTTCCGGGTGGACAATCCCCACACCAAGCCGCTGCCGTTCTGGGAATGGATGATTGCCGACATCCGCGGTCAGCATCCGGACGCGGTGTTCCTGGCGGAAGCCTTCACTAAGCCGAAAATGATGTATCGGCTGGCCAAGGTGGGCTTTTCCCAGTCCTACACTTACTTCACCTGGCGCAACACCAAGGCGGAACTGACCGCATATCTGGAAGAGCTGCGCGAGCCGCCGGTCAGCGACCTCTATCGGCCGCATTTCTTCGTCACCACCCCGGACATCAATCCCTATTTTCTCCAGACCTCCGGGCGCGGCGGCTTTCTCACCCGTGCAGCCTTGGCGGCCACCTTATCGGGGCTTTGGGGCGTGTTCTCCGGGTTCGAGCTGTGCGAGGCAGCCCCCATGCCCGGCAAGGAGGAATATGCCTCCTCCGACAAATACGAGATCCGGGCGCGCGACTTCAGCGCGCCGGGGAACATCGTCGACGAGATCACTCGCCTGAACCGCATCCGCCGCGAAAACCCGGCGCTGCACACGCACACCTCCGTGCTTTTCCTGAACGCCTGGAATGATCACGTGCTCGCTTACGCCAAAGCCACGCCCAATCGCGACAACCTCCTGGTGGTCGCCGTCAATCTCGATCCCCATGCCGTTCAGGAGGCCGATTTCGAAATTCCGTTGTGGGAGATGGGCTTGCCCGATCACGCCACCGTCGTGGTGGATGACCTGATGGCCGACACCAGCTTCCGCTGGACCGGAAAGGTGCAGCATGTGCGCCTCGACCCCGGCCATTTGCCCTTCGCCATCTGGCGCTTGCGCAAGGTGGAGGGCTGACCATGGACGCCACAACCGCCGCCGGCACGGATCCGCTCTGGTACAAAGACGCCGTCATCTATCAGCTGCACGTGAAGTCGTTCTTCGATGCCAATAACGATGGCATCGGTGACTTCCCGGGGCTGCTGTCGAAGCTGGACTATATCGCCGATCTCGGCGTCAACACCATCTGGCTGCTGCCGTTTTATCCCTCGCCCCGCCGCGACGACGGCTATGACATCTCGCTCTATGAAGGCGTCTCGCCCGATTACGGCACCATGGAAGACGCCCGCCGCTTCATCGAGGCCGCCCACGCCCGTGGCCTACGGGTGATCACGGAACTGGTGATCAACCACACCTCCGACCAGCACCCCTGGTTCCAGGCCGCGCGCAATGCGCCCAAGGGCTCGCCGGAACGCAATTTCTATGTGTGGGCCGATGATGACCAGGGCTATTCTGGCACGCGCATCATCTTCCTGGATACCGAGAAGTCCAACTGGACCTACGATCCGGTGGCGGGGCAATATTTCTGGCACCGCTTCTATTCGCACCAGCCGGACTTGAACTTCGACAATCCCGAAGTTCTGGAGCGGGTGCTCTCGGTGATGCGCTTCTGGCTGGACTTGGGCGTGGATGGCCTCCGGCTCGACGCCGTGCCCTATCTGATCGAGCGCGAGGGCACCTCGAACGAGAACCTGCCGGAAACGCACGACATCCTGCGCAAGATCCGCGCGCATCTGGATGAGAATTACACCGGCCGCATGCTGTTGGCGGAAGCCAACATGTGGCCCGAGGACGCCCAGCAATATTTCGGCGCCAACGCCGATGAATGCCACATGTCGTTCAACTTCCCGCTGATGCCGCGCATGTACATGGCCAT
>CALRNP020000334.1:0-4049 GCA_943369575.1 Azorhizobium sp. AG788
TTCGTGCTGCCGCTGGGCTATTCGTTCAATCTCGACGGCTCGATGATGTATTGCACCTTCGCGACCATGTTCATCGCCGAGGCCTATGGCATCGAGATCGGCCTCGGCCAGCAGATCGTCATGCTGCTGGTGCTGCTCATCACCTCCAAGGGCATGGGCGCAGTGCCGCGCGGCTCGCTGGTGGTGGTGGCCGCGACGCTGGACATGTTCCACCTGCCCTCCGCCGGCCTGCTGCTGGTGCTGGGCGTGGACCAATTCCTGGACATGGGCCGCTCCGCCACCAATGTGGTGGGCAACGGCATTGCCACCGTGGTGGTGGCCCATTGGGAGGGCGAGAACGTCCACGCCGGCGGCCCCGACGCGGACGAGGAGGTTGCCATCGCCGCGGCGGTGTGAGCGCCGCGGACGGGAGGCGGCGCCGTCAGGCCGGCGCGCCCACCAGACGGTTGTTGCGGTCGAAGAACGGATAGGGCCCGTCATAGGGGCCAATGAAGCTGGTGTGCGTCACCAGTTCGCCGCCGTTGAACAGATGCAGGTGCAGGCTGGGCGGCTCCATGTGGAAGCTGGGCGCCGCCCCCGGCTGCAAGGCCAGGCTCACCGCATGGGCCGGGGCCGGGCCGATGCTCGCGGGCACCCCGCCGAAGCGGGTGATGACCGAGCGGTGCACATGGCCGCAGACCAGCGCCAGCACCTGACGGTGCCGCTGCAACACCGCCTCCAACGCCTGCGCATCGCGCAGGTTCTGCACGTCCATGTGGACGATGCCGGTGAGGAAGGGCGGATGGTGGAGCGCCACGAGCGTGGGACGGGCGGGAGCGGCGGCCAGTTGCGCCTCCAGCCAGGCGAGGCCGTCCGGCCCGAGTTCGCCGTGGGGCTTTCCCGGCACGGAAGAATCCAGCATCACCACGCGAACGGGATGGCCTTCCACCACATAATTGAGCTTGACGCCGGCACCGCCCCCGGCCCGCGCCGCCATTTCCGGAAACGCCGCCCGCAGCCCGGCGGAAGAATCATGATTGCCGGGCACCGCGAACACCGGCATGGGCAGGCCGGCTGTGAGCGCGCGGAAGCGGGCATATTCCTCGGGCTGGTCGAAATCGGTCAGATCGCCGGTGACGATCACCACATCCGGCTGCGGCATCAAAGCCCGCAGATGGGCCACCGCCCGCTCCAGATATGCCGCCGTATCGACCACGCCATAGGCCAAGCTGCCGGGAACGCGGATATGGGTATCGGTAAGCTGAGCAATGAGCATGGAGGATCAGACCAAGGCAAGACGGGAGGGATCCAGGGCAACACCCACGATGTCACCCCTGAGAATCTGTAAATCAGGCGGCGCTTCGATGGTGATTCGCGCGCCGTCTGTTGCAGATAGCAGGACACGCTGGCGCGCACCCTGGAAATGCACCTGTTCCACCTTGAAGTGAAGCGCGCTGTCTTTCAGGTCACACATGTGTGCACCTTCCGGACGAAACGCCAAGGTGGCACGGGCACGATCCGCACCGGCTACCGCCACCCGCCCGGCGGCGCCCTCGAAGGCGCCGTTGCGCACCGCCCCCTCCAGGCGGTTGGTGATGCCCACGAAGGACGCCACGAAATCATCCGCCGGATGAAAATAGATCTCCCGCGGCGTGCCGATCTGGGCGATGGCGCCCTGGCGCATGACCACGATGCGGTCGCCCAGCGCCAGAGCTTCCGCTTGGTCATGGGTGACATAGATGGCGGTGATGGCGAGGCGCCGCAGCAAGGCGTCGATCTCCGCCCGCAGATGCTCGCGCAAGGCCGCATCCAGTGCGGTCAGCGGCTCGTCCAGCAGGATGGCGCGCGGCCGCACCGCCAAAGCGCGGGCAAGCGCCACCCGCTGGCGTTGGCCGCCGGACAATTGGTCGATGCCGCGATGAGCCAAAGCATCGATGCGCATCATCTCCAGCACCTCGCCGGCGCGGGCCAGGCGCTCGGCCTTGGGCACGCCGCGCACCCGCAGGCCATAGGCGACGTTCTCCACCACCGTCATGTTGGGGAACAGAGCATAGGACTGGAACACCATGCCCACATGGCGCTTCTCGATCGGCTTGGCGGTGACGTCCTCGGCATCGAAGCGCACCACGCCGCCGGCATCCGGGGCCTCCAGGCCGGCGATGATGCGCAAGGTGGTGGTCTTGCCGCAGCCGGAGGGGCCGAGCAGCACCACGGTCTCGCCGGCGGCAATGGTCAGGTCCAGCGGCTCCAGGGCGCGGGTGCCGTCGGCGAAGGTCTTGGCGCAGCCGGCCAGGGTGATGGCGGCGCCGTGGGCGGCCTGAGGGATGGGATCGGTCACGGGCGGGACTTCCGGGCTTTGGCCTTGCGCGCGCCGCCCAGCATCTGGATGGCGATCAGCAGCGGCACGATCATGATGAAGAAGACCAAGGTGTAGGCGCTGGCAATTTCCAGGCGCATGGAGGCGTAGCTGTCCGCCAGCCCCACCGGCAGGGTCTGGGTGAGCGGGGTGTGCAGCATCCAGGTGAGGTTGAACTCGCCGATGGACAGCGTCACCACCATGAGCGCGCCGGCCAGGATGCCCGGCCGGGCATTGGGCACCACCACCTGGATGAAGCGCTGCCAGGGCGAGGCACCCAGGCTGGCGGCGCCCTCCTCCAGGGTGCGCACGTCCACGGCGGCCAGCACCG
Organism: Azorhizobium sp. AG788; assembly: GCA_943369575.1. Classification (GTDB taxonomy): domain Bacteria; phylum Pseudomonadota; class Alphaproteobacteria; order Rhizobiales; family Xanthobacteraceae; genus Azorhizobium. Next base: position 2,667 of record CALRNP020000334.1, read on the forward strand.
CCATCACCGAGCGCAGCATGAAGGGCAAGGTGTAGAGCACGTGCCCCACCAGGATAAACAGCACGCTGGCGCGGAACTCACGGACCCCGCCATAGGTGAGGATCAAGGCCAGGGCCAGAGCGAGGCCGGGAATGGCGACCGGGAGCGTCACCACCTCCTCCACCAGCCGCGACATCCGCCCCGGCTTGCGCACCAGCGCCCAGGCGGCGGGCACGCCGATGACCAGCGTCACCGCCAGCGTGCCCAAGGCGAGGCCGATGGAGCGGAAGATGGTGGGGGCATAGAGGCCCCACACCTGCGCCACCCATTCCAGGGTCAGGCCGGAGCGTACGCCCTGGAAGTAATTCACCGTCAGTCCGGCGAGGATGGAGGTGGCCGCCGGCACCACCAGGAAGGCAACCGCCAGCAGCGTGATGAGCAGCTGAAAAGCAAAGACGAGGGGATGGCTGCGCATGACCTTACCCCGCCGCCGCGACGCGGTCGCCGGAGAGGTTGCGCGTGGCGGCCAGCACGCCCCAGGTGATGAGGCCGAGGGCCAGGGACAGCGCGGCGGCGCTGGCGAAATTCGCGTTCAAGGTGAACTCCGTATAGATGCTCATAGCCAGCACATCGATGCGGGTGGCGAGCGTGAAGGCGGTGCCGAAGGCGCCCATGGCGGTGGCAAAGGCGATGGCGCCGGAGGCCATCAGCGAGGGCGCGATGCCCGGCAGCGTCACGTCGCGCAGCACCTGCATCCGGCTCGCCCCCAGCGAGCGGGCGGCCTCCTCCAGCGCCGGATCCAGCTTCTCCACCGCCGCCATCAGCGTGACCAGCACGCGCGGCAGGGAGAAATAGACATAGCCTGCGAACAGCCCGGCCATGGAATAGGCAAACACCAGCCGGCCCATGCCCAGCGCCTGGGTGGCGCTGCCGATCAGGCCCTGGCGCCCCGCCAGCAGGATGACCATGAAGCCCACCACCACGCCGGGAAAGGCCAGTGGCAGGGTCAGCAGGGATATCAGCACCACCCGGCCGGGGAAGCGGTTGCGGCCCAGGAACAGTGCCACCACCACGCCGATGGCGAGGGTCGCCAATGTCACGGTGATGGACAGGGTGAGGGTGGCCAGCAGCGTGCCCAGGTGGCGCGGATTGGTGAGGATGCTGAGATATTCCCACGCTCCGTTCGGCCCCTGCCCGGCCACCAGGACCAGCCGCACCAGCGGCAGCAGGAAGAAGGCCAGGACGAACACGCCCAATGGCAGGAGAAACAGGCGGGCCAACCGATCGGCGCTATGCATGACTTTCACTTCGGAGCGAGAACCACCGCGCGGGCGCGGTATTTGTATTTATTGAGTAGATACTAAGTAGGCCATATTCCACCCCCGCACCGCGCCCCCTCCCCCC
>CALRNP020000335.1:0-4003 GCA_943369575.1 Azorhizobium sp. AG788
CGGCAAGGCCATCGCCTTGGGCGAGCCCGAGGGCCTGGTGAAGACCATCTTCGACAAGACCACCGGCGAACTGCTGGGCGCGCACATGGTGGGCGCGGAAGTGACCGAACTGATCCAGGGCTTTGTGGTCGCCATGAATCTGGAGACCACGGAAGCGGAACTGATCGAGACGATCTTCCCGCATCCCACCCTGTCCGAGACCATGCACGAGAGCGTGCTCGACGCTTACGGGCGCGTCATCCACACCTGAACGGTGCGGGCTCGGCCCCGCCAGCGGAGCGACGATGTACGATCAGACCTATGCGGTTCTGAACCAGCCGGGCGTCGGTCTCTTCACCATGATCCTGATCGGCCTCATCGCCGGTTGGGTGGCGGAGCGGATCACTGAGAGCAATCACGGCCTGCTCACCAATCTGGTGGTGGGCATCATCGGCGCTTTCGTCGGGGCTAAGTTGGCTGAATGGGCGAACATCCCGGTGTTCGGCTTCTTCCGCACCCTGGTGGCGGCGATCATCGGCGCCATATTGGTGCTGTGGATCTGGCGGGCGGTGCGCCAGCGCTAAGGTCGCGCCCGGCGCAAGGCTGTGCTGCGGCAGGCGTCCTCGACGCCGATGACGCGGCCCGCTAAGACAGATGTGAAATGATGCGCGTCCTCGCGCGCTCAACATGAATGCGGAATCCATGGTCACCGTTCTCAACACGCTGAACCGGCCCCGCCACCCCGAGAAGGCGAACCGCCCCGAGACCGAGGTGCTGCGCAAGCCGGAATGGATCCGCGTCAAGGCGCCTGGGTCCGCCGGCTGGTCCAAGACCGCCGAGATCGTGCGGGCCAATGGCCTGCATACGGTGTGCGAAGAAGCCGGCTGCCCGAACATCGGTGAGTGCTGGGAGAAGAAGCACGCCACCTTCATGATCATGGGTGACACCTGCACCCGCGCCTGCGCCTTCTGCAATGTGCGCACCGGCCTGCCCAAGGCGCTGGATGCGGACGAGCCGGAGAAGGTGGGCACGGCGGTGGCCAAGCTCGGCCTGTCGCACGTGGTCATCACCTCGGTGGATCGCGATGACCTGGCCGACGGCGGCGCGGAGCATTTTGCCCAGACCATCGCCTCGATCCGCAAGCTCAGCCCCGGCACCACCATCGAGATCCTGACCCCGGACTTCCTGCGCAAGCCGGGCGCCATCGAGGTGGTGGTGGCGGCCCGTCCCGATGTGTTCAACCACAATCTGGAAACCGTGCCCGGCAACTATCTCACCGTCCGTCCGGGGGCGCGCTATTTCCATTCCCTGCGGCTGCTGCAGCAGGTGAAGGAACTGGACCCCACCATCTTCACCAAGTCCGGCATCATGGTCGGCCTGGGCGAGGAGCGGAACGAGGTGCTCCAGCTGATGGACGACCTGCGTTCGGCTGAAGTGGATTTCATGACCATCGGCCAGTATCTCCAGCCCACCCGCAAGCACCACAAGGTGGAGCGGTTCGTGACGCCGGACGAGTTCAAGGCGTTCGAGACCGTGGCCTATGCCAAGGGCTTCCTGATGGTCTCCTCCAGCCCGCTCACCCGCTCCTCGCATCATGCGGGCGATGATTTCGCCCGGCTGCGCGCCGCGCGCGAGGCGAAGCTCGGTCGGAGCTGAGTGCGTGCCGTCTTTCTCCAGCCAGCGGGTGGTGCGCCACTCCGCCATGAACATGTTCGACCTGGTGGCCGACGTGGAGCGCTATCCGGAATTCGTGCCGCTGTGCCAAGCTTTGCGCGTGCGCCGGCGCAGCGAAAGCGGGGAGGGGGTCGAGATCCTGGTGGCGGACATGACCGTCGCCTACAAGCTGATCCGCGAGACCTTCACCTCCCGCGTCAGCCTGGACCGACCGCGTCGCGTCATCCATGTGGAATATCTGGATGGGCCGTTCAGTCGCCTGGACAATCGCTGGGAGTTCATCGCCGCCGGCGAAGGCCAATGTGAGGTGCGCTTCTCCATCTCCTATGAATTCCGCTCCCGCACCCTAGGCCTGCTGATGGGGGCGATGTTCGATGCGGCCTTCCGCCGGTTTGCGGATGCCTTTGAAAAGCGTGCGGATGAGGTCTATGGCGCGACGAGTTGATTTGTGGCAAGAGCAAGCGGTGGCGCGTTGCGCGCAAGCGGTAGTGCGCTACACGCAAGCTTTGCTGTATAGGCTCCACCGTTCCTGATCTCGCCTCCGCGGAGGGAAGCATGAGCGTAGTCGCACGCAAGACGGTTGTGGGTCCGAAGGGCCGCATGCCGTCGCCACCGCTTCCGGTGTCGCGCCGACGTAAGCCGTCTTTCTTGCGCCGGTTTTCAGTTCTCCTGGCTTTTATCGCCGTGGGCGGGTTTTTCTATGCGCTGACCCAGGTGCGCGAAATGGCGGACAACCGCCGCTTGGCCAATGCGCAGACCCCCTCCGAAGTGGCCCGCATCATTCTGGGCGACACCGCGCATCTCTCCCTCGGCACCAATAGGAACAGTGTGTCCGTCCATTACGATCTCAGTTCCTGGTCGCTGACCCGGTCGTCACTGCGCTCATCCTATATGGGCAATGTGACGCGGCTGGTGCCGGTGCTGTTTGAGCGCTCTCCCGACTATGGGCAGGTGGAGGTGGTCGCGGAGAGCGTCTTCTCCACGATCCAGGGGCGCGAAGTCCGCCAGCCGGCCTTCAGCCTGATGTTCACACGGGCGACGGCGGCGAAGGTGGATTGGGCCAACGCGAGCGCGTTCGAAGTCATCCGACGGGCGGACAGGGCCTGGGCCGCGCCGACGATCGGTTGGCAATAGGCGTTCGTCCTCATGCGTTCCGGTCTACTTGACCAGGACAGAGGCGATCGGCGAAGCGGGATCTTGATCCTTAAAACCGCGCCAGGGTCTCCAGCAGATCCAGCGCCACCAGCACGGATCGGCGGCGGACCTCCGTACGCCCCACATCGCCGAAACGTTCCTCCCGCTGCAAAACCGGGCCGCCTTTCTTGGCGGCGGCGAAGTGCACCAGTCCCACCGGCTTTTCCGGTGATCCACCCCCGGGACCGGCGACGCCGGTAATCGCGACCGACAGCCCCGTGCCCGCCGCCGCCAGCGCGCCCCGCGCCATGGCCCCGGCGGTCTGCTCGCTCACGGCGCCATGGGCGACGAGGATGGCCTCGGGAACTCCCAGCATCTGCTGCTTGGCGAGGTTCGAATAGGTCACGAAGCCCCGGTCGACCACGTCGGACGATCCCGCCACGGCGGTGAGCGCCCCCGCCACCAGTCCGCCAGTGCAGGATTCCGCCGTGGCGATGGTCAGTCCGGCGGCGCGGCACACCTCCAGCACGCGCGCGGCGCGCTGTTCGATCTCGGTGTCGATCACGGCTGGTCCTCCAGAGGCAGGCGGATGGTGGCCGAGGCCATGGCGGCGATGCCCTCGCGGCGGCCGGTGAAGCCCAAGCGCTCGGTGGTGGTGGCCTTGACGCTGATCCGCCCCACCGCCACCCCGGTGATGGCTGCAATGGCGGCGCGGATGGCATCACGATGTGGCCCTACCTTCGGGGCTTCGCAGATCAAGGTCAGGTCCAGATGCGCAACGAGCCCGCGCCGCGCCCGCACGCGCTCAATGGCGAAGGCCAGGAAGCGGTCGGAGGTGGCGCCCTTCCATTGCGGGTCGGACGGTGGAAAGTGGGAGCCGATATCGCCGTCTGCCAATGCCCCGAGCACCGCATCGGTCAAAGCGTGCAGGCCGACGTCGGCGTCGGAATGGCCATCCAGCCCCTTGTCGAAGGGAATGGCCAGGCCGCCCAACATCACATGATCGCCCGGCCCGAAGGCGTGGACGTCGAAGCCGGTGCCGGTGCGCACGTCCGGTCGCTCGGCGAAAGCGCTGGCCGTGGCGCGGGCGAGGTCGTCGGGGTCTGTGAGCTTCACGTTGTCGGCCTCTCCGGGGAAGGTTGCGACCGCATGGCCGGCCCATTCCATGACGGCGGCATCGTCGGTCAGGGTCGCGATGCCCGCCGCCGCCACCGCC
>CALRNP020000336.1:0-3811 GCA_943369575.1 Azorhizobium sp. AG788
GGCGAACGCCGCCGAGGTGGCATCGCAAATGGTCAGGCCTTCGCGGTCGGCCGGAATCCAGTCGGCATCGGGAACCATCACGCCGGAGGTGGTGCCGTTCCAGGTGAACACCACGTCATGGCTGAAATCCACCGCCTTCAGGTCGGGGAGTTCGCCATAGGGCGCGGTCATGATGCGGGCGTCGGCCAGCTTAAGCTGCTTGACCACGTCGGTCACCCAGCCTTCGCCGAAGCTTTCCCAGGCCAGCATGTCCACGGGGCGGGCGCCGAGCAGCGACCACAGCGCCATTTCCACGGCGCCGGTGTCGGAGGCCGGAACGATGCCGATGCGGTAATTGTCCGGCACTTCCAGCACTTCGCGGGTGAGGTCGATGGCCAGCTTCAGCTTGGCCTTGCCCACCTTTGCCCGGTGCGAGCGGCCCAGCGGCGCGTCACGCAGGCCGTCCAGCGTCCAGCCGGGACGCTTGGCGCAGGGGCCGGAGGAAAAATTCGGGTTCGCCGGCTTGTGGGCCGGGGCGTCATTCATCGTCATGTGGTCCATCCTCGCAGATGGGCGCTCCCCGTTGGGGGGGAGTGTCCCGCTGACGGGTCTAGATCCGCCCGCGCCCAAAAGCAAGGCAGCACCTGCTCGCGCGCAAGCCCGCTCTCCAGGCAAGGCCTCGCACATTCGCCCGCATCCGCACGCGACCAGTCTAACTGTCAAGTCAAAGCCATACAGCCAAGTCAAGGCTTGAACAGAAGCCTTGCCATGCAAGATCTTCCCGCGCAGAGGGCGCAGAGCATCCAACAGACCTGACATATGCGGAACTTTTAGTCAGCTTGAGCATTGTCATAGCATTCGTTTCACATCAGGAGCTTAACAATATGCGACGCACCCTTATCGCCCTTGCAGCCACCGCCGCGCTCGTGATGCCGGTGGTTCCGGCGCTGGCGCAGAGCACGGTCGCGAGCGAGGCGTTTGTGAAGGCCCAGCCGACGGACGTCCTGAGCTACAACCTCATCGGCCTCAACATCGTGAACGGCCAGAACGAGACCGTGGGCGAGATCAAGGATCTCATCCTCTCGCAGGGCCAGCTCAGCGGCTACATCATCTCGGTGGGCGGCTTCCTCGGCATGGGCGAGCGCTATGTGATCGTGCGCCCGACCGCCGTGAAGGTGGCCTATAACGAGAACGACAAGAAGTGGACGGCGACGATGGACGCCACCAAGGATCAGCTGAAGGGCGCGCCCGAATTCAAGTATGATGGCCGCTGGAAGCGCTGATCACAGATCAGTCGAATTGACGGAAAAGGCTCCCGCAAGGGGGCCTTTTTTGTGCGTGGCATAGGGAGGGACCCGCCGTCGGGCCGCGGCGAGCCTTGGACGGCCTTCCTCTCAGGCGAGCCAGCCGTGGCCGGTCAGACTGGTGAAGTCCAGTTGGACGATCAGATCGTTATAATCGCGATCGCCACCCCCGGCCGTGTCCTCGAAGCCATAGGTGTTGAGTCCGTAGCTCCACAGATGGGTGACATGGTCCGCGCCCACCGTCTCGTTGGCGTCGGCAAATCCCCAATAGGTCTGCCCGCCATTGGTGAGGGCCATGGCCACCAGGTCGCCCTGGTTCACGTGCAGCATCGTGGTTTCGGTATAATTGCCGTAGCCCGGGCTGGCGATGGAAGTGCCGCCGTCGGCCAGATGATAGGCATGGGCCGCCGCTGCCGCCGCATAGCGCGGATCGCCGGGGGCGATGCCGTCGATGGTGCCGTTCAGGTCGTCCACCTTGTAGAAGGTGACGCTGGTGGCATCCACGCCGTTCTGCCGCAAGCGGACCACGGCGGACTGGTCATGGCCGCCCCCCGCGGTCTCGGCCACCGCCACCGGCCGGGCCAGCGTCACCCCTGTGTCCTGGCCGCCGAAGGAAGCAAAGCCATAAGCCGAGGTGAGTTCGGCCTGATAGAGCCCGAGGGCGTAGCCCGCCACGGTGCTGGAGACCGCCTCGCCCCCGGCCATGTGCACGGTGGTGGGCGTCGCCTGGTTCCCCCCGTCCAGCAGGCGCACCAGGGCCGGGTCGAAATCCTGCTGCATCACCTGCTCGGCCAGACGGTTGGTCCAGGCCATGGCACTGGCGTCGGCGGTGCCGGAATAGATGTGGTGGCCGGCCTCCAGGTCATAGGCCCCAAGCGCGCCGGTGGCCTGCACCAACAGGCTCTGGCTGGTGGTGCTCTGGGCGGAGGCTTCGCTGAGCGCCGTCACCACGCCGGGCTGGGCCTCGGTGCCCGACTGGGTGTGGGCAATGACGGTCAGCGCCCGCGCCAGCAACACCCCGTTGGGCGTGCCGAGGCCGGTCGTCTGGTCATAGCCTGAGGTGGCTGAATAGCCGAGCCCGGTGGCAATGAGTTGCGAGGGGGTCGTATTCGTCGGCTGGGTGCTATCATTAGTATTCTTCTGAGTGATGATGTAAGGCGCGGTATCCGTCCCCGCGTACATGTAATAAGTCGATATGTTGTTGCCGATGGTGATGTCCGAGAAGGAACCCGGCGCGATGGCATCGGCGATGTAGAGCAAATCGTTGAAATAGCCGAGCTGCGGCAGTTTCTGGTCAGCGAAAATGGTGTCGATTTGCGCAATAAGCGACGCCCACAGCGGCGTCGCCGCGCTGGTGCCGGCGGACTGCGTCGTCAAAACACTGCTCGTACCCTTAATGTAAGCGGGGCTGAGGGTTTCATATTTGCTGTTGCCGCCGGCCACAGCCGACACGTCCGGCAGGCCCCGCCCGACGATGCCGTCGGCGCTGGTGGGCGTGAGGCCGAACAGGCTCTGGTAGGTGGGCACGGTGGAGCCGGCATCCACGCCGCCCGTGCTGGCATTGTTGCCCAGATAGGAGGGCGACAGAACGCCGGGTAGGTTGTAGTTCAGCGCATAGGTATTCCAGACCGTCTGCACGAAAATCTGGAACGTGGAGCTGGACATGTTCTGCGGCAGGGCCGTCAGCCCCGACGCCGTGAGCTGCATCAAGGTCGCCGCATTGTTCTCGATGGCGCTGTTATAGAGCGTCTCCAGCGTGGAATCGTTGGCGGCAAGGCTCAGGGACGAGGCGGAGGCGCCGCCCACGATCACCGCATAAGGCGACGCATGGGACGGGCGCCCCATGGGAATGCCCGAGCCGTACTCACCGCCGGAGCCGCCATCGCCGGACGATAGGAAAACGGAGATATTGGAGAGCGCCGCATCGATGACCACATCGTTATAGGCGCTCGCAAACGGCGACGTGGGCGAAAAGCGCTGGGTATCGGTGAAGGACGAGCTCAGCACCGGAGCCGCATTGGCGGAAAAGATGGCATTTTGCATGGTCGCCAGCGTTCCCGCCGGCGAGACATAATACTGAACGATGCTGTTCGGCGCGGCGCCCGCCACAATCGAAATGTCCAGCGCTTCCTCGCCCGTATCCCCATAGCCGTAGGTAGAAATGAAGAATTGCAGGTTCGCGGTGTCATTGACCGTGGCCGGCAGGCCGAGGGTGGTGGTGCGATATTGTTCCAGCATCCACTGCAGGGTCGTCGGCGCTGCCGGCAGGCCTCCCTCCACGAGGGCAACGGCGGCGGTCGCCACATCCGAACCCGTCAGGGGAAAGTTATAGGCTTCCGCCACCTGGGTCGGCGTTGGGCTCGTGGGCATGACCCCGACCAGCGAATTCCCCGGGCTCTGCGGGCCATTACCCAGCACGACCGGCGTGGTCTCGCTGGGGGCCGGCGTGCCATAGGGCACATTCGTTTCGATCCAGAGGCCCGAGACGAGGGGTTGGATCGTGTTCGGCAGGCTAAGATTTCCGCTCC
>CALRNP020000337.1:0-3782 GCA_943369575.1 Azorhizobium sp. AG788
AGCCTGCATCGCGCCGGCTTCCGGCGCATCGTCATCGTCAACGGCCATGGCGGCAACACGCCGGTCACCGCCCTGATCTCCGAATGGCTGGATGCCCATCCCGGCACGCGGGTGAAGTTCCACGATTGGTGGCGGGCGCCGCGCACCTGGGCCAAGGTGATGGAGATCGACCCCGCCGCCTCACACGCCTCCTGGATGGAGAACTTCCCCTGGACCCGCCTGCCCGGCGTGTCCCTGCCGGACGACCCGAAGCCCCGCATCGATTTCGACCTGCTGGCCCAGGGCAGCGCCGCCGACAAGCGCGCCCTGCTGGGCGATGGCAATTTCCACGGCCTCTACCAGCGCCCCGATGAGGACATGCACGCCCTCTGGGCGGTGGCGGTGGAGGAAACCCGCGCGCTGCTTACCGACGGCTGGCTCTGAGCCGCCATGCTGGGCTTCGCCATCCAGAGGCTGGTGCAGGCGGCATTGGTGGTGCTGGTGATGTCGGCGCTGGTGTTCGCCGGCGTGTTCGCCATCGGCAATCCCATCGATCTGCTGCTCTCGCCCGAAGCCACCCAGGACATCCGCGCCGCCACCATCGCCAAATATGGCTTCGACCTGCCTCTGTGGCAGCAATATCTGCGCTTTCTCGGCCGCGCCCTGCATGGGGATTTTGGCCAGTCCTTCGTCTACAACATGCCGGTGGGCCAGCTCATTCTCTCGCGCCTGCCCGCGACCCTGGAACTGACTTTGCTGGCCGTGTTCGGCGCCACCCTCTTGGGCGTGCCGCTGGGCATGTATGCGGGCTACCGCCCCCATGGCGCGATCGCCAAGACGGTGATGGCCCTCTCCATCCTCGGCTTTTCCGTGCCCACCTTCTGGGTCGGGCTGGTGCTGATCTTCGCCTTCGCCGTGCAGCTCGGCTGGCTGCCGGCGGGCGGGCGGGGCGAGACGGTGAGCCTGTTCGGGGTGGAGTGGAGCTTCCTCACCCTCGACGGCCTCCAGCATCTCATCCTGCCGGCCATCAATCTGGCCCTGTTCAAGTTCTCCCTGATGATCCGCCTCGCCCGCTCCGGCACGCGGGAGGTGATGCTGACGGACACGGTGAAGTTCGCCCGCGCCGCCGGCCTGTCCGAGCGCACCATCCTGCTGCGCCATGTGCTGCGGCTGATCGCCATTCCCCTCGTCACCGTGTTCGGCCTGGAATTCGGCTCCACCTTGGCGTTCGCGGTGGTGACGGAGACCATCTTCTCCTGGCCGGGCCTGGGCAAACTGATCATCGACTCAATCACATCGCTGGATCGCCCGGTGATGGTGGCCTATCTGATGCTGGTGGCCTTGTTCTTCATCGGCATCAATCTGGTGGTGGACCTGTCCTATGCGGCGCTGGATCCGCGCCTGCGCAAGGGCCGCGCCTGATGGATCGCGCCTCCCCCCTCGCCCGCTTCTTCGCCGAATTCCGCGAGAACCGCTCGGCGGTGATCGGTCTGGCGCTGATCGTCACCTTGCTGGTGCTGGCGCTGATCGCGCCGCTGATCACGCCTCAGGATCCCTATGATCTGGCCAGCCTCACCTTGCGCGATGCCCGCCGCCCGCCCGGTTATGTGGGCACGGCCGGCTACATGCACTGGCTCGGCACCGACGCCCAGGGCCGCGACCTGTTCTCCGCCATCCTCTACGGCCTGCGCATCTCCATCGAAATGGGGGTGCTGGCGGGCACCATCGGCCTGGTGCTCGGCGCCAGCGTCGGCACCATGGCCGCCTATGTGGGCGGGCGCACCGAGGCGGTGGTGATGCGCCTCATCGACCTGCAATTGTCCTTCCCCGCCATCCTGCTGGCCTTCGTGCTGGCGGCCCTCCTGGGCCAGGGGAAGATGCAGTTGGTCGCCGCCCTGGTGGCCGCTCAATATGCCTATTTCGCCCGCACCGCCCATGGCGCCGCGGCGGCCGAGCGCCACAAGGACTATGTGGAGGCCGCCTTCTCCACCCCCCTGCCGGCATGGCGGGTGGTGCTGCGGCACATCCTGCCCAATGCGCTGCCGCCGCTGATCGTGGTGGCCACCGTGCAGATCGCCAGCGCCATCTCGCTGGAGGCGACATTGTCCTTCCTTGGGGTCGGCCTGCCGCCCACGGAGCCGTCGCTGGGCATGCTGATCGCCAACGGCTTTCCCTACATGCTCTCGGGCCGCTACTGGATTTCCATCTATCCGGGCATCGCGCTGATCCTGCTCATCTTCTCGGTCAATCTGGTGGGCGACCAGATCCGCGACCAGATGAACCCGAGGCTGAAGCGATGAGCGCGCCGCTGCTGGAGGTGTCGGGCCTTCAAACCGAGTTCGCCACCCGCACCGGCGTGCTCAAGGCGGTGAACGGGGTGTCGTTTGCCGTGCGGCGCGGCGAGATCCTGGGGCTGGTGGGCGAATCCGGCTCGGGCAAGAGCGTCACCGGCTTCTCGCTGATCGGCCTCATCGATCCCCCCGGCCGCATCGCCGCCGGCTCGGTGAGACTGGAGGGGCGCGAACTGGTGGGCTTGCCGCCGCAGGAGCTGCGCGCCATTCGGGGCCGGCGCATCTCCATGGTGTTCCAGGATCCGAGCACGACGCTCAATCCGGTGCTCACCGTGGGCGTGCAGATGCGCCTCGCCTTGGAGGCCCATGCCCGCCTCTCCCGCCGCGAAGCGCAGGCGCGGGCCATCGCCGCTTTGGAGCAGGTGCGCATTCCCGATCCGGCGCGGCGGCTGGAGGCCTATCCGCACCAATTCTCCGGCGGCATGCGCCAGCGCATCGCCATCGCCATTGCCTTGCTGCACCAGCCCGATCTGGTGATCGCCGACGAGCCGACCACGGCGCTGGATGTCTCCATCCAGGCGCAGATCCTCACCGAGATGAAGGCGCTGGCCCGCGAGCGCGGCACGGCGCTGATCTGGATCAGCCATGACCTGGCGACCATCTCCTCCATCGCCGACCACATCGCGGTGATGTATGCGGGCCGCATCGTCGAACGCGGCCCCACCGCCGCGGTGCTGCGCGATCCCCGCCATCCCTACACCCGCGGCCTGCTGGATTCGCTGCCGGCCATGGCGGCGGCCGGCACCGAGCTGGCCGCCATTCCCGGCACCACCCCAGCCCTGGACCACCTGCCGCCCGGCTGCCCATTCGCCCCGCGCTGCTTCGCCGCCCAGCCGCGCTGTGCCGAGGATCCGCCGGAAGTGATGGACGGCGCGCGCGGCTATCGCTGCCATTTCCCGCTGGGAGCGGCCGCATGAACCCGCCCTTCGTCACCGCCACCGGCGTCAGCCGCACCTTCACCCCCAGCGTGCCTCTTACCGCGCGCATCGTCGCCGCGCTCGGCGGCGCGAACCTGGCGCGCACAGTGCATGCGGTGGACGACATCACCCTGACGCTAGCCAAGGGCGAAGCGCTTGGGCTGGTGGGGGAATCCGGCTGCGGCAAGACCACGCTGGGGCGCATGATCGCCGGCATCCTACCGCCCAGCGCCGGAAGCCTCGCCATCGCCGGCACCTCGGTCATGTCCACGGTTGCCCATCCGCGCAAGTCCACCACGCGGGTGCAGATGGTGTTTCAGGATCCGTTCGCCTCGCTGGATCCGCGCATGCGCATCGGCGACACGCTGATGGAGGGGCCGGTGCATCACGGCCTCGTGCGCCGGGCGCAGGCTCTCGATTATGTGCGCGACTGGCTGGTGCAGGTGGGGCTCGACCCGGACTATGCCAGCCGCTATCCGCACCAATTCTCCGGCGGCCAGCGCCAGCGCGTCGCCATCGCCCGCGCGCTCGCCAT
>CALRNP020000338.1:0-3673 GCA_943369575.1 Azorhizobium sp. AG788
AGATTGCCGGTAGCTTCGCCCTTGGGGATCTCCGTATAGAGCGTCGACCATTTGGCGCCGGACTTGCAGCCCTGGAAGCAGAAGCCGATCTGCTGGCAGGCGCCGCGGCCGTCGCGCGGCTGGCTGTTGATGGCCATGCGGCCGCTGGAGAAATCCTGGTAGCCCATCTTGCGGGCGCCGGCTTCCAGCACCTTTTCATTGTTGTTACCGGGCAGGCCGGGAATGCCGTTGGTGCGGGTCACGCCCATGCGGTCCTCGGCCTTGGCGTACCAGGGGTCCAGCTCCGCCTTGGTGAGGGGCCAGTCCAGCAGATTGGCGCCCTTGAGGCCGCCATAGGTGGAGGCGACCTTGAACTCATGCTCATCAAAGCGCAGCGAGGCGCCGGCCCAATGCACCGTGGAGCCGCCCACGGATTTGACGATCCAGGCCGGCAAATTGGGAAAGTCCTTCGCCACCCGCCAGGAGCCGGAGGACACGCGCATGTCGGTCCAGGCGAGCTGGGCGAAGCTCTCCCATTCGTCATTGACGAAATCCTGGATCTCGTTGCGTGCCCCGGCCTCCAGGATCACCACCTTGATGCCCTTCTGGGCCAATTCATTGCCCAGCGTGCCGCCGCCCGCGCCGGAGCCGATGATGACGACCACCCCGTCGTCGCTCTGTTCGAACTGTGCCATTGGGTGCCTCCCGGCAAAAATGCGTTTTGCTTTTGCTTATGGAACGGGCGGGCTCACGCCTTGGGGAGCCAGTCGATGTCGTCGAAGCCGCGATGGAGATAGCCGCCCTTATCGGCGGAGGCGCCCTCATAGCCGAACTTGGGCCACAGCTCCTTCTGGTTGTAGAGCGAGACCACCAGATCACCGCGCACCGCCTTGAAGAAAGCGGTGTCCTCGATACTGCGCAGCAGGGCCACCCGGTCGGCCTCCCAGGCCACATCCACATAGGGCGTGCCATGGGCGGCGCGGGCGGCAGCATCCAACTGCTTCACCCCGCCCTCCAGCATGGTCTTGATCGCTGGATCAGCCGCCGCCTTGTCGTTCCAGGGGGTGATGGCGGTGAGGTAGTAGCTGTCCGCCAGGAAATCGTGCGGGTCGATGTCCCGCGCCGCCTTCACCAGGGTCTTCAGCGTCGGCGGCGACAGGGTTGCGCCCTCCGCCCAGGCTTCGCTGGCGAGGTTTCCGGCGATGGCGGCGGCGGGCACCGCGGCAGCCGCCGCCTTCAGCACAAAGCGGCGGCTATAGCGGCTGCGGGGATCGACTTCTCTCATGGGGGCCTCCCTTGGCGATGTCTGTTTTGGCGCTTGGCGTTTGCGCTTGGTTTTGGTGTCGTGTCGTTCTGCCCTTGGCGGGGCTGGGCTCAGAGGAAGCGGCCACCCCGCTCGATGACTTCGGTGCGGTAGCCGTCCGGGTCGGAAATGAAGAAGAAGCGGGCCAGGGTGCGGCCCTCGTGCTGGAAGTCGCGGATCGGGCCGGGCGCAAGCCCCGCCTTGGCGAGGCGCTCATGCTCGGCTTCCACCGAGGCCACCGTCACCGCCACATGGCCGTAGCCGTCGCCCAGGGCGTAGGGTTCGGTACGGTCGTAATTGACCGTCAGTTCAATTTCGAATGGGCTCTCGGCGCTGCGCAGATACACCAGGGCGAAGGTGCCGAAATCGAAGCGCTCGGCCAGGGTCAGGCCGAACGCGGTCTCGTAGAAGGCGCGGGCACGGGCCTCGTCGAGAACGCGCAGCATGACATGAACGGGCTTGGCCATCAGTGAAGCTCCTTGAGATAATCGATCAATGCGGCACGCATGGCCGCATTGGCTTGCCGATAGGGCATGATGGCGCCGGGGATCACCGCCTGCGGATTGGTGAGCCAGGCGTCCAGATGCGCCTGATCCCACGTCCAGTCCGCGGCGGCGAAGCCGGGCGAATAATGGAATCCCGGAATGCTGCCCGCCTTGCGCTCGAACACCCCCGCCAAGGTCGGCCCCTGCCGGGGCGGATCGGCGGCGCTGGTGGTGTGGCAGGTGGCGCACTGGCGCTTGAACATCTCCGCGCCGGTGAGCGGCTTCTGGGTGGGAAGCGCCATCTGCGCCGTGGCGGCGGAGATGGCGCCGATCAAGCAGAACCCGCTCAGGACCAGCGTCCACGCACGTCGCATATGTCCTCCCGTCCTGATCATGGGTGGGAGTATGGGCGCGGGCTTCGGGGGCGGGGTAGTAGCGGGCTGTGAAGCCGCGTCCGGCGGGCCCGCGCGCCTGTCACGTCCGGTTGAACCGGCAGCCGCGCGCGGCGGATCTTGACAAAGCTGGGCAAGACTTTATGTGAATGTAAATCACATTCACATGTGGAGTGAAGCCATGTCCTGCTGTTCGTTCGCATCCCGCCGCTCCGGCAGAGTAAGCCGGTGGAAGGGGTGGGAGATCGCCGCCATGGTGGCGGGCTTCATCGTGTTCTGGCCTTTGGGTCTGGCCATGATTTTTTACAAGAAGTGGGCCCGCAAGTCCGATCGGCTTTCGTTTGGCTTGCGTTCCGAACCGCTTTCCCGCGATACCGGAAATGTCGCGTTCGAGGCATATAAAGCGGATGAAATCCGCCGCCTCGAACAGGAGCGGCGGCAGTTGGCGGCGGAGCAGGGGGCGTTCGAGGATTTTCTCGACGATCTGAAACGCGCCAAGGACCGGGAGCAGTTTGATGCCTACATGGCCCGGCGGAATGCGCAGCGGGGGGACGTCGGAGGATGAAGGCCCGCTGGCGATCGTGACCGGCGCCAGCAGCGGCATCGGCTATGAACTCGCCCGCCTGCTGGCCCATGACGGCTATCGCCTGCTGCTGGTGGCCCGCGATCCCGCCCGCCTGGAGGCGGCCGCCGCCAGCCTGCGGGCCGGCAATGGCGGGCGCCGGCTGATCGAGACCCATGTGGTGGATCTGGCCGACCCCGATGGGCTGGATGAGATGGCCTGCTTCGCCAATACCTTGTGCCCCGACGTGCTGGTGAACAATGCCGGCTTCGGCGGCTATGGCCCCTTCGCCCGCACCGGCATCGCCCGCGAGGTCGAAATGATCTCCACCAACGTCACCGCGCTGACCGTGCTGGCCAAGGCGGTGCTGCCGCCCATGCTGGAGCGCGGCTCCGGCCGCATTCTCAATGTGGGCTCCACCGCCAGCTTCGCGCCGGGGCCGTTCGCCGCCGTCTATGCCGCCACCAAGGCCTATGTGCTGTCCTTCTCCGAAGCGCTGTCGGATGAGACCCGCGGCAGCGGCGTCACCGTCACCGCTCTGTGCCCCGGCCCCACCCATACGGCGTTTGCCGCCCGCGCCGGCATGGGCGAGACCAAGGTGTTCAAGAGCACCATTGCCGATGCGGAAAGCGTCGCCCAGATCGGCTATGCGGCCATGAAGGCCGGCAAGCCGGTGGTGGTGGCGGGGCGGTTCAACAAGCTGCTGGTGTTCATGGTGCGCCTGGTGCCCCGTTCGCTGGTGGTGCAGATGTCGCGCCGCGCCTTCACCCTCGACGGCGGCAAATAGGCGCGTTTTCCGGCGCAAGGCCGTGCCGCCCGTGACCCTCAGGCCACATGAACGCGGCAGTTGCGACCCATCAGCAGAATCCATTTGTCGCGCCGGCCGCCACGGAGTAACGGCGGTCATCCTTCTCCGCGCCCCGGCTCGCCCATGAACATTCTGTCGATCCAG
>CALRNP020000339.1:0-3628 GCA_943369575.1 Azorhizobium sp. AG788
CGCCGCCATGAGGCGGCGAGACATCAGGGACATGGGCTTCCTCCAGAGCATGGGGTCCGACCTTTATCGGCCGGTTAAATCGTTTTGATCCGCGGTTGGCGCCGGGGATCAAGGGCCATGCCATGCTAGTATGCGGGAGGATCAGGGCAAGGGGCGCGGTTGCATTTTGCCACAATCGCGCCCCCTTTTCTTGTCCCGGTCACGCACCGGGGCAGAAAACCCGTAGCCGATGACCGTCCGGATCCAGTGCCACGAAGGTGCGGCCGAAATCCATCACCGTCGGCTCCTGGAGAATCGGCAGGCCCATCTCCTGCCATTGCGTGCGTGTGGCATCCACCTGATCGACACTTTCGACGGTGAAGGTCAGTTCCCCACCGCCACCGGCCGCGGTGGCCGCCGGCTCCACCGTATGGCGCGACCACAAGCCGAGCCGCAGGCCGGAGGGAAACACGAACATGGCGAAGGTGGCGGATGCCTCCACGGGCGTCGTGCCGAGCAGGCGCTCATAGAAAGTGGCGCTGGCCTGGGGGCTGTCCACATAGAGGATGGTAAGGCTGGGGGTGGGCATGGCTGGGCTCCGTTGAGACAGGATGCCGCTGTCCTAGGCCCGGCCGCTGTCAGTTTCCGTCAGTAGCGCGCCGCTGGGCGGCCGGAACCTGCTGCTGCTCGCGCCACGCCTTCAGCAGCGCCCGCCGGCGCTTGGGATAGCGCTCGGCGGTCAGTGTGAGCTCGTCGATGCGATCGGTGCGGAAGCTGCGGAAATCCTGGCGCAGCTCGCACCAGGCGATCACCACCCGCACATGATCGAAATAGGCGAGGCCGAACGGCCAGATGGCGCGCGTGGAGGCTTGGCCGGACTGGTCGCGATAGCCGATGACGGTCTTGCGCTCGGTGCGGATCGCCTCGCGGATGCGCGCCACCTCCACCCGGTCGGGCGGGATCGGCGCGCCGGGCGCCACCAGGAGAGCGGAGGTCTCCAGGTCATCGCGCAGATGCGGCGGCAGCACCGCCGCCACCTTGGCCAGGGCATTGCGGGCCGCAAGGCCAAGAGGCCCATCGGCGCGCTCGGCCACCCACAGCGTGCCAAGGGCGAGCGCCTCGATCTCCTCCACCGAAAACATCAGCGGCGGCAGCAGGAAGCCGGGGCGCAGCACATAGCCCACGCCCGGCTCGCCTTCGATCCGGGCGCCCTGCGCCTGGAGCGAGGCGATGTCACGATAAAGCGTGCGCAGGCTGATGCCCATCTGCGCGGCCAGCGCTGCGCCCGTTACCGGCCGGCGATGGCGGCGCAAGGCCTGGAGCAGATCCAGCAGGCGTTCGGAGCGGGACATGTGCCGAACTCCAGCAATACGGGTCAGCGGGCGGTGAGGGCAGGTCCAGCGCCCGCTTAGAGCGCCGCTCCGTTCAGTGGGAGATGCGCTGCCTCAATCTTCCAGCCAGAGGCGGTTCACATGCCCCATTTTGCGGCCGGCGCGGGCTTCGTCCTTGCCATAGAGGTGAAGATGCGCGCCCGGCTCCGCCAGCAGCGGCAGCCACTGGCTGGCATCCTCGCCGATGAGGTTGGTCATCTCGGCCCGGCCCAGCCGGCGCGGATCGCCCAAGGGCCAGCCGGCGATGGCGCGCACATGCTGCTCGAACTGCGAGGTCACAGCCCCGTCCATGGTCCAATGGCCGGAATTGTGCACGCGGGGCGCGATCTCGTTGACGATGATGGTGTCGCGTCCGCCCTCTGAACCGACGAACAGTTCCACCGCCATCACGCCCACATAATCCAGCGCCGAGGCGATGCGGCAGGCAATGCTCTTGGCTTCGCGCGCGGCTTCGGGCTGCAAGGTGGCGGGCACCTTGGACAGATGGAGAATGTGATCGCGATGCTCGTTCTCGGTCACGTCATAGGCGGCGAAGGCGTCGTCCTCGCGCCGGGCGCCCACCACTGAGACTTCGCGCTGGAAGGCGATGAAGCCTTCCAGGATCGCCGGCTGGCGGCCGATGGCGTGCCAGGCGGCCAGCAGATCGTCGCCGGGACGGATGGTCACCTGCCCCTTGCCGTCATAGCCGAAGCGGCGGGTCTTCAGCACCGCCGGCAGGCCGATGGCAGCCACAGCGGCTTGCAGCGCATCGAAATCGTCCACGGCGGCAAACGGTGCTGTTCCGATGCCCAGATCGCGGACGAAGGTCTTTTCCAGCAGCCGGTCCTGAGTGATCGCCAGCGCCTTGGCGCCGGGGCGCAGCGGCACCCGCGCCGCGAGGCGTTCGGCGGTAGCCAGCGGCACGTTCTCGAATTCGTAGGTGACCACGTCCACCCGCGCGGCGAAGCGATCCAGCGCCTCTACATCGTCATAGGCGGCACAGATATGGCCGTCGCTGACCTGGAAGGCCGGGCTGTCCTTGTCGGGGCACAGGATGAAGGTCTTCAGGCCCAGCTGGGCCGCGGACAGGGCGATCATGCGCCCCAACTGCCCGCCGCCGAGGATGCCGATGGTCGCGCCGGGGGTGAGCATGATCAGGATGGACGCTCCGCGACGGCATTGGTGCGATCGGCCCGCCAGGCGTCCAGCCGCTCCGCCAAAGCGGGATCGGACAAAGCGAGGACGGCGGCCGCCAGCAGCGCCGCATTGATGGCCCCGGCCTTGCCGATGGCGAGGGTGCCGACGGGGATCCCGGCCGGCATCTGGACGATGGAGTGCAGGCTGTCGACGCCGCGCAAGGCGTGCGATTCGACCGGCACGCCGAGGACGGGAAGTGATGTCAGTGCAGCAACCATGCCCGGCAGATGCGCCGCGCCGCCGGCGCCGGCAATGATCACCTTGAAGCCTTCCGCGCGCGCGCCCTTGGCGAACGCCACCATGCGGTCGGGCGTGCGGTGGGCCGAGACGATGCGGGCATCGCAGCCGACACCGAGGGCTTCAAGAGTCTCGACAGCATGGTGCATGGTGTCCCAATCGGACTGGCTGCCCATGATGACGGCCACCGGCCGCTGCCCCATTTTCACACATCCCCGGAAAAGGAAAGCGCGGCTTTATAGGATCCGGGGAGTGGGGGCAAGGGACTTTGGCGGCGGCTGTGTGCCAAGTGGTGCTCAGGAGCGGGGAAATGCTGCTCAGGCCGGGGGGATCGGTCCGCGCAGCGAGCGCCCGCCGCCGCCGCGGGCGAGGCCGAGGCCGGGGGCGTCGAGCGAGTCCACTTCCTCGGCCATCACCACCCGGTTGCGGCCGCCGGCCTTGGCGGCATAGAGCGCGACGTCGGCGCGCTTCATCCATTCGTCCACATTGTCATCGGGCCAGCGCTCGGCGACGCCGATGGAGATGGTGATGTTCAGGAACTGGTCGCCCGGCAGCGTGATGGAGGTGCTGGCGAATTCCCAGCGCAGGCGCTCGGCCTCCTCATAGGCGTCCGCCTCGGACACGTCCTGCAGCAGAATGGCGAACTCCTCGCCGCCGATACGGGCGGCGTGGGCAGCATGCGGGGCCATCAGCTTGGCCACCGCCAGCAGCGCAAGGTCGCCGCCGTCATGGCCATAGGTGTCGTTGACCCGCTTGAAATGGTCGATGTCGAGCAGCAGCACGGATGCCGGCGTGCGGTTGCGGATCAACTCTTCCGCCTGCGAGAAGAAGGCGCGGCGATTGTA
>CALRNP020000340.1:0-3610 GCA_943369575.1 Azorhizobium sp. AG788
GTGGCCTTCGGGCATGTGGGCAATGCCTCCGCCGTGTTCCCGCTGCAGCGTCTCGGGGTGGAGGTGTGGCCGATCCACACCGTGCAATTCTCCAATCACACCGGCTACGGCGCCTGGCGCGGACAGGTGTTCGAGGCGCAGGTGATCGACGATCTCGTCGAGGGCATCGCCGAGCGCGGCCAGTTGGGCCGCTGCGACGGCGTGCTGTCCGGCTACATGGGCTCCGCCGACATTGGCGCCGCCATCCTGCGGGCGGTGGCCAAGGTGCGCGCCGCCAATCCGCGGGCGGATTATTGCTGCGACCCGGTGATCGGCGATGTGGGCCGCGGCGTGTTCGTGCGGCCGGGGATTCCGGAATTCATGCGCCAGCAGGCGGTGCCCGCCGCCGATGTCATCACCCCCAACCAGTTCGAGCTGGAACTGCTCTCCGGCCGTCCGGTCGAGACCCGCGCCCATGCCGCCGCAGCCTGCGATGCGCTGCACACGCTGGGGCCGCAGGTGGTGCTGGTGACCAGCCTGCACACCGAGGAGACCCCAGACACCTCCCTGGACATGCTGGCCTCCGGCCCCGATGGCCGCTTCCTGGTGCGCACCCCGCGCCTCGACGTGTCGCTCAACGGAGCGGGGGACGCCATCGCGGCGCTGTTCTTCTTCCATTGGAAGCGCTCGGGCTCAACGGCGCTGGCGCTGGGGGCGGCGGCGTCCTCCATCTATGGGCTGCTGTCGCGCACCCATGCCGCCAGCGCGCGCGAATTGCTGTTGGTGGATGCCCAGGACGAGTTCGTGCGGCCGACACGGGTCTTCACGGCGGAGGCCATTTAAGGCCACACTGCTGCAACGCGTGGTTTCCGTACCGCCCGCTTACCTGCCGACCCATTGTTCTGCCGCCCTCGTGTCTCTCCGGTTGGACTTACCCCCATGCCCCGCCGCTATGTGATCCTCGACGTCTTCACCGAACGGCCGCTGGGCGGCAATCCTCTGGCCGTGGTGCTGGATGCCCAGGGGCTGGATGATGCGCAGATGCAGCACATCACCCGCGAGTTCAATCTGTCCGAGACGGTGTTCGTGCTGCCGCCCAAGGATGGCAACCACCGGGCGCGGCTGCGCATTTTCACCTGTGCCCATGAACTGCCGTTCGCCGGCCACCCCACGGTGGGCGCCGCCGTGGCGCTGGCGCTGGAGAACCGCCTGAGCAGCGGCGCCATGCTGCTGGAGGAAACGGTGGGCACCCTGCGGTGCGAGGTGAGCACCCAAGGCCAAGCCTCCCGCAAGGGCAACGCCACCTTCATCGTGCCCCGCCAGAGCGTGCTGGAGGAGGCCGAGGTGGCGCGCCAGCACTGCGCCGATGCGCTCTCCCTCAGCCTGGAGGACATCGGCTTTGACGCCCACCGCCCAGTGGTGGCCTCCGCCGGCGTGCCGTTCCTGTTCGTGCCGCTGGCCAACCTCACCGCACTGGCGCGGGCGCGCATGGACGAAGCCGCCTTCATCCGCAGCCTCGGCGCCTTCGGCGAGGCCATGTATCTCTATACGATCGACGATGAGGGCGACGCCGATTTCCGTTCGCGCATGTTCTCGCCCGGCCTCGGCATCGTCGAGGATCCCGCCACCGGCGCCGCCGCCGCCGCCTTCCCGGCGGTGCTGATGGACGCCGAGGCGCGGGTGGATGCCAAGCACCGGGTCCGCATCGACCAGGGGTTCGAGATGGGGCGGCCCAGCCGCATCAATCTGGGCTTCACCGTCAAGGGCGGGGTGGTGACGGAGGCGACCATCGGCGGCTCGGCGGTGGTGGTGGCGGAGGGCGTGCTGCACCTGTGAGGCCGGACACGTTTCCGGCATCCGGGGCGGCTTTCTGGCGGTACCGCCCTTGGAGGGCGCCGGGGCAGCTCTATCTATGGTGCATCGCACCAACGCGGCCCAGCCGCCCCTCCTCAAGGTGATTTCATGAGCCACGCCCCGGCCACCCTGTTCGAACCCTACAAGCTCGGCGACCTCACCCTGCCCAACCGCATCGTCATGGCGCCGCTGACCCGCAACCGCGCCGGCGCCGGCCTCGTCCCCACGGACCTCACCGCGCAATATTATGCCCAGCGGGCCACCGCCGGCCTGCTGATTACCGAAGCCAGCCAGATCAGCCCCGAGGGCCAGGGCTACCAGGACACGCCGGGCATCTATTCGCCTGAGCAGATCGTCGGCTGGAAGAAGGTCACCCAAGCGGTGCACGATGCCGGCGGCCGCATCTTTCTCCAGGCTTGGCATGTGGGCCGCATCTCCCACACCTCGCTCCAGCCCGGCGGCAAGGCCCCCGTCGCCCCGTCCGCGCTCCGGGCCAACAGCAAGACCTATGTGAACAACGGCTTTGCCGAGGTCTCCGAGCCGCGCGCGCTGGAGCTCTCCGAGATTCCAGCTTTGGTGGAGAGCTATCGGGTCGCCGCCGCCAACACCATCGCCGCCGGCTTCGACGGCATCGAGATCCATGCGGCCAATGGCTATCTGCTGGACCAGTTCCTGCGCGACGGCGCCAACAAGCGCACCGATGCTTACGGCGGCTCCATCGAGAACCGCGCCCGCCTGCTGCTGGAAGTGATGGCGGCGGTGATCAAGGAAATCGGCGCCGCGCGTACCGCGCTGCGCCTCTCCCCGGTCAGCCCGGCCAATGACCTTGCCGACAGCAATCCGCAGGCGCTGTTCAACTATGTGATCGAGCAGCTGGAGAAGCTGAAGCCGGTCTATATCCATGTGGTGGAAGGCGCCACCGGCGGCCCCCGCGACGTGGCCCCGGACTTCGATTTCCAGGCTCTGCGCCAGCGCTATAGCGGCGCCTGGATGGTCAACAACGGCTATGACAAGGCGTTGGCCGAGCGGGCGCTGGCGGACGGCAAGGCCGACCTCGTCGCCTTCGGCCGCCCGTTCATCTCCAACCCGGATCTGGTGGAGCGGCTGCGCCGCGACGCGCCGCTGAACGCGCTGGATGGCAGCACGCTCTATGGCGGCGGCGCCCACGGCTATACCGACTATCCGACCCTGCAGACGGCGGCGGCGTGACCTTCGCCCCCCTCATGGCCGCCGGCAGCCTGTCGGCGGTCACGGTGTCCCGGCTCGACTTCACCGTCGAGCCGGGGCTGTGGACCGAGGCGGAAGCCCACCGCCCGGCCATCGATGCCCATTTCGCAGCCCGCCAGGGCGAGCATCCGCAGATGTGGAACGGCCGCGTGCTGGTGATGCGGCACTTCGCGGTGGATGGCACCGTGCTGCGCGGCCGCTTCATCGAGACCGATTTCGCCAGCTTCCTGTGGTGGCGCGATCACGGCTGGTCGGCGGATTTCAACGTCTATAACGCCTTCGGCATGGCGGCGCTGGAAGGCAGCGACGGCGGCTTCATCCTGGGCCAGATGGCGTCATGGACCGCGGCGGCCGGGCGGGTCTATTTCCCCTGCGGCACCCCGGATCTCTCCGATGTCACGCCCTCCGGTGTGCTCGACCTGGAAGCCAGCGTGCGGCGGGAACTGGCCGAGGAGACCGGCCTGACCGACGCCGACATCGCCCATGACGATGGCTGGACCCTGGTGGAGGATGCCCCCCGCGTGGCGCTGCTGCGCCGCCTGGTGGCGCA
>CALRNP020000341.1:0-3578 GCA_943369575.1 Azorhizobium sp. AG788
CACAACCGGCAACAGCAAGCAAGGTGCCCAGTAGGCCCCCACGCACCAGCCGCGACAGCCAGGAGCCCGCTTTTCCCATCCGACCTTCCGGCTCCCGCTCTCCCGGCACACTCTGCGCCAGGCCCCACATGTTCACCACGCCCCGCCTCCACGCAACTCCGATACCCCATCCGCCTTCATAGCACCCGGCGGCGGCAGGAACCGGACAAAATCTTTGGCCCCATATGCGGCACGCACCAGGGGTCACGGAAGCGTGAACTTGGGCATATATTGCGGCGCATCAATGTCTTGTGCGAGCGATAGGGATGAATGGCTCTCGTTTGAATTTGGAGAGATTGCCATGTCCACCGGAGTGTCCACCCCCGCCGCGCCAGCTGCCGCTCGCGGCCTGTCGCTGCGGACCTTGATCGGCCCTGTGACCTTGCCGGATCGCTTTGCCTTGACCGACGGCATGAACATCGTGCGCATCGCCGCCGGCCTGTTTTATGCGCCGCACGTCTATCAGAAACTCACCGGCATCGGCGGTTCGTTGGCGTTCTTCACCAAGGCCGGGCTAGTTCCCGCCCCGCTGTTCCTCGGCTTGGCGCTGGTGTTTGAAAGCCTGTCGCTGCTGTGCCTGACCTTCGGGCTGTTCACGCGCTGGACCGCGTTGATGTCCGCCGGCTGCATGGTGGTCGCGGCCTATGCCATCATCGCCACCAAGGGCCTCCACTGGTACTGGGCGCAGGGCGGTATCGAATATCTGCTGTTCTGGGGCGTGATCTCGCTCGCCATCGCCGTCGACGCCTGGCGCAAGAGCCTCGCCCTCGGCCGGTGAGCGCCGCTTAGGATAACTCGAGGGCCTCGCAGGGATGCGGATCAGCCTCTGCGAGGCCTTCGTTTGTGAGGCCTTCGAACAATAGCAACTGACGCTCGCGCACCGGGGCGAAGGATTGCCGGTGATGGCGGCACGGCCCCAGCTCACGCAGCGCCGCGCCGTGCTCGGCGGTGCCATAGCCCATGTGCCGCTCGAACCCGTAGCCCGGAAACGCCAGACCGAGGCCGCCCATCAGCCGGTCGCGGGTCACCTTGGCGACGATGGAGGCCGCGGCGATGGAGGCAATCAGCCCGTCGCCCCCCACCACCATCTCCACATCACAGTTCAGAGGCGGACGGTCATTGCCGTCCACGAACACCAGCGCCGGCCGGCACGGCAGGCCGCGCACCGCCCGCGCCAGCGCCCAGAGCGTGGCCTGGCGGATGTTGTCGCGATCGATGCGGGCCGGCGGCGCCAGCGAGACCGAAACTTCGGCGGTGGCGCAGATTTCCGCGAATAGCGCCTCGCGGCGGGCGCGGGTCAGCTTCTTGGAATCATCAAGGCCGGCTGGGATGCGCTTGGGGTCCAGGACCACCGCGGCGGCCACCACCGGGCCGGCCAGCGGCCCGCGGCCCGCCTCGTCGGCGCCCGCAACCGGCGTGGCGCCACTGCGATAGGCGGCGCGCTCGCGCTTGAAATCGGCACCCGACGCCGAGGGGCGGCGAGCGGCGATCTTCTCTCCTGGGGCTACGGTTGGCCGGGCCATGTCCTGGCGATTCTCCCCTGCCGACGTCGGTCGAGAAAATGCCGGTCACGCGGCCGGGTGGCAAGCCGCATACACCAAGCACCGGGCGAGGCAGCCCCGGGATGCCGCCTCCCAGACCATCCGGCGGTCGAGTGCAGACCGTCCACGTGGTAAGTCTTGACGCTAGGCCCTCGGCAGGGCGAGTGGGCCGTGATCGCGGCCGACGGAAAATGCGCGCAAGCGTATCGGCGGATTGAACCCAAGGGCGAGCGCGGCATTGTCTGCGCGGGGCGGACGGTGCGCCCGGGAGAACAACATGCGTTTGGATGACTTCCGGACCAGCAGCAATGTGGAGGACCGCCGGGGCGGCGGCTTCCAGATGCCCGGCGGCCGCGGCGGCCTGGGTATCGGCACCATCATCATCGTCGGGATCGTGGGCTGGGCGCTGGGCATCAATCCGGTGATGCTTCTCAGCGGCCTGGAAGCGCTGCAGGGCAATGGCGCGCAGACCAGTGCACCGCAAAGCCAGCCGGTGCCGCCGAACGATCCAGAAGGCAAGTTCGTCTCCCGCGTGCTGGCGCAGACCGAGGATGTATGGACCAAGCTGTTCCGCGAGCAGGGCAAGGAGTACGTCCCCCCGACCCTGGTGCTGTTCTCCGGCCGCACCCAATCGGGCTGCGGCGGCGCCAATGCGGCCATGGGCCCGTTCTACTGCCCCACCGACCAGAAGATCTATTTGGATCTCTCCTTCTTCAACGACATGAAGACCCGGTTCAAGGCGCCCGGCGATTTTGCCGCCGCTTACGTCATCGCCCACGAAGTCGGCCATCATGTGCAGAATGTCATCGGCATCCTGCCGAAGCTGCAGGCCGCACAGCGCAGCGTCACCACCAAGCGCGAGGCCAACGGCATTTCGGTGCGCACCGAATTGATGGCCGACTGCCTCGCCGGCGTGTGGGCCTTTCACACCAACCAAATGTTCAGAACGCTGGAGCCCGGCGATGTGGAGGAGGCGCTCAACGCGGCCTCGGCCATCGGCGATGATCGCCTGCAGCGGCAATCACAAGGCACGGTGGTGCCGGACAGCTTCACCCATGGCTCGTCGGTGAACCGGGTGAAATGGTTCACCAAGGGCCTGAAGTCCGGCGACATGAAGCAGTGCAACACCTTGCAAGGACAAATCTGATGGCCGGCATCGATCCCGAACGCACCTTCGTGCCGCTGAAGATCGCGGTGCTCACCATCTCCGACACCCGCGCCCTGGAGGATGACCGCTCCGGCAGCCTGCTGGCTGAACGTCTCACCGCCGCCGGGCATCATCTGGCCGACCGGCAGATCGTCACCGACGACGTGGACGCGATCCGGGCCGTGGTGAAGGGCTGGATCGCCGATCCGCAGGTCGATGTGGTGCTGACCACCGGCGGCACCGGATTCACCGGCCGCGACGTGACGCCGGAGGCGCTGGAGCCTTTGTTCGAGAAGCGCATGGAAGGCTTCTCGACGGTGTTCCACATGATCTCCTTCGGCAAGATCGGCACGTCCACGCTGCAAAGCCGGGCCACCGCCGGCGTGGCCAGCGCCACCTATATCTTCTGCCTGCCCGGCTCCCCGGGCGCCTGCCGCGATGGCTGGGACGAGATCCTCGCCAACCAGTTGGACGTGCGCTACCGGCCCTGCAATTTCGTGGAAATCCTGCCGCGGCTGGACGAACACCTCAAGCGCCCCAAGGCGAAGGGCGCCTCGGTCTAGACGTCACCCTTCTCCACCGCCCGCAGCTTCGGCTTGCGGCGCGGGGTCGGGGGCGGTGGTGGGGGTGGCGCAAGGCGGCGGCGGGTGGCTGCAGACATCAGCCCCGCCGGGACGAAACCGTTGAGCGCCGCGATGACGCAGAGCGGCCACAGACCGATGTAGTCATGCAGATAGACCTGCAACGCCCCGGTGAGAATCACCGCCACGGCGACGCCTCCTGCGAGGACGTACGCGAGCGACGAGCGGGCGATGCCGGCGCGCGTCACCGCCATCGAAAGCGTCCACAGG
>CALRNP020000342.1:0-3549 GCA_943369575.1 Azorhizobium sp. AG788
TACTTGCTCTCGCGGGAAGCCTCCGCCCGCTTCTGATAGCCGCCGAAGGTGCCCACCGGCGACCAGTCCGGCATGGGCGCGGGCAGCACCGGCGCCAGGTGCTTGAAGTCGCCATCCCCATGCACCGGGGTGCCGCCGAGCAAGGTCAGGACCGAGGTGATATCCTTGATCTGATCTTCCTCGACCGCGAAATAATCATCGGACAGCACCGCCAGATCCGCCAGCTGGCCGACTTTAATCCGCCCCTTCTTGCCTTCTTCGGTGGAGAACCAGGTATTGGCATGGGTCCACAATCCCAGCGCCGTCTCCCGATCCACCCGATTGGAGGCCGGATAGAGCGACATGCCGCCCAAGGTCTTGCCGGTGACCAGCCAGGACAAGGAAACCCAAGGATTATAAGAGGCTACGCGGGTGGCATCGGTGCCGGCCCCCACCTTCACACCCTTCTCCAGCATCCGCCGCACCGGCGGGGTGCGCTCGGCGGCACGGGCACCGTAACGCTCGACGAAATACTCACCCTGGAACGCCATCCGGTGCTGAACCGCAATGCCGCCGCCAAGAGCGGCAATACGGTCGATGTTGCGGTCCGTAATAGTCTCGGCATGATCGAAGATAAAATTGAGGCCAGTGAAGGGAATATCTTTATTCACCTTCTCGAAGACGTTCAGCGCCCGGTCGATGGTCTCATTATAGGTGGCATGGAGCCGCCAGGGCCAGCGGTTCTCGGCCAGCAGGCGGATCACCGGCTCCAGGTCGGTCTCCATATTGGCCGGCATCTCGGGCCGCTCGACTCGGAAATCCTCGAAGTCGGCAGCGCTATAGACCAGCATCTCGCCGGCGCCGTTGTTGCGATAGAGATCATCGCCCTGCCCCGGCTTCACCTGCTTGGACCAGCCGGAGAAGTCCGCCAGTTCTTCCTTGGGCTTCTGCGTGAAAAGATTATAGGCGATGCGCACCGTCAGCTGCCCATCCTTGTGCAGTTCTTCGATGATGGCATAATCGTCCGGATAATTCTGGAAACCGCCGCCGGCATCGATGACGCCGGTCACGCCCAAGCGGTTCACCTCGCGCATGAAGTGTCGGGTGGAGTTCTTCTGATACTCCGCCGGCAGCTTCGGCCCCTTGGCGAGGGTCGCATAGAGCACGGTGGCATTGGGCCGCGCCAGCAGCAGGCCGGTGGGGTTGCCAGCCGCATCCTTGACGATCTCGCCGCCGGGCGGGTTGGGCGTATCCTTGGTATAACCCACCGCCCGCAAAGCAGCTCCGTTCAGAAGCGCCCGGTCATAAAGATGCAGAATGAAAACCGGCGTATCGGGGGCCACCGCATTCAGTTCATCGATGGTCGGCAGGCGCTTTTCAGCGAACTGTTGCTCGGTGAAGCCGCCCACGACCCGCACCCATTGCGGCGCCGGGGTACGATCCACTTGCTGCTTCAGCATGCGCATGGCATCGGCCAGCGAGAAGACGCCGTCCCAGCGCAGCTCCATATTATAATTAAGCCCGCCACGGATGATATGCATGTGGCTGTCGATCAGCCCCGGAATGGCCCGGCGCCCCTTGAGATCGATGACCTGAGTGGTCGGGGTGGCGAGGGCCCGGATCTCCCGCTCATCCCCCACCGCCAGGAACCTGCCGCCCGCAATCGCCACCGCCTCGGGGTTGGGATTGGAGGTGTCGAGGGTGGTGAAGCGGCCATTCACGAGGATCAGGTCAGCGGTCATTTTCGATCCCTCAGAGGCAGGCGTTTGGGCGGCGGCGCCGCGGCCGAACAGGCCGGAGGCGGTCAGGGCTGCGGTGCCGAGGGCAACGTCCCGGCGTGTGAAATCCACCATGGCGTCAGATCCTTGCATGGGTGAAGGGCATTGCGGTGTGCGCGCACGGGGGCGATCTGGCTCACCCGCGCTTGACCGGCGGGGAGCCGCCTTCATCGGCCGGCCGGATCGGACGAGACACCGGCGCCGCGTCGTCGGCAGAAGCCCCCAGCACCGGCCACTCGCCCTTGAGGGCGTGGCGCACGGCACCGGGGATCTGCTCGCCCGCCAGCATGCCCAGCAGGCCCAACAGGGCAACCACGGGAGGAGCCGGCGAGCGCACGCCCATCAGGGCATAGAGCACCCCCACCAGCACGCCGGCTGCCAAGGACGCGAGATAGAGCTTCATGACAGGGACTTTCCGGCCCTCAGGCGCCGTCGCTTCGCCGCCTCGGCCATGGGTGTCTCCAACTGGGTTTCTCGTCGGTTGTGGCAAGGTTAGGGGCAGACCGGCGGGCGTTCTTGTCGGATCCGTTGGCCATTTGTCCGAAACCGCCGCCGGGGCGGCCGCATGCGAAAGAGTGGCTTTGCGCCAGACGCGGACAGGCGTATTGGCGAGACTTCCCCAGCAGCGCGAGGCGTCCGGTGGACCAGCCCTATTTCTATGAGCCCGCCGCAGGCCACGGCCTGCCCCATGATCCGTTCAACGCCATTGTGGGGCCGCGCCCCATCGGCTGGATCTCCTCGCGCGCCCCGGACGGCGTACTGAATCTGGCGCCCTACAGCTTCTTCAACGGCTTCAACTACCGCCCGCCCATCATCGGCTTCTCCAGCACCTCCTGGAAGGACAGCGTCGCCAATATCGAGCGCACCGGCGAGTTCGGCTGGAGCCTGGCCACCCGCGATCTGGCCGAAGCCATGAACGCCACCTGCGCCGCCGTACCGCCGGAGGTGGACGAGTTCGCCCTCGCCGGCCTCACCCCGGCGCCGAGCCGCCTCATCGCGGCGCCGCGGGTGGCGGAAAGTCCGGTCTCGTTCGAATGCCGGCTCTCGCAGTTGATCCAGCTGAAGGCCGCGGACGGCAAGGACATCTCCGCCTGGCTGGTGCTGGGCGAGGTGGTGGGCGTGCATATCGACCGCCGCCTGCTGAAGGACGGCATCTACCAGACCGCCGAGGCGCGCCCGATCCTGCGCGCCGGTGGCCCTGGCAGCTATGCGCAGATCAGTCCGGAGATCATGTTCGAGATGCTGCGCCCCGGCGTCTAGCGGCAGCGTGGGACCGGCGGCGGCCGGTCCTCACCCGCCGATGCCGGGACGCTTCGGCCGCCGGAACGGCGGCAGCGCATCCGGCCTGCCCCCCAATGGGGTGACGAACCGCTGGCCCTCGGCGCCGCCCCGTGGCGCCTCGGTGGAGGCGCGCGCGATCATGTCCGGCGGCAGCACGATCCGGCGGCGCACATCGGCGCCGTCGGCGATCTCTTCCAACAGCAGGCGGGCGGCCTCGCGGCCCATGTCGCGGTGGCTGATGCGCACCGTGGTCAGCGGCGGCGACACCAGGTCCACCAGCGGCATGTCATTGTGCCCCACCACCGAAATATCGGCCGGGCAGGACAGCCCCTTGCTGTGCAGCGCGTCATAGACGCCCAAGGCCAGCAGATCATTGGCGGCGATGATGGCGGTGAGGCCCGGTACGGTTTCCAGCAGCCGCAGCGCCGGCCCGATCCCGGCGTCGCGGGCGTAGCGCTCGGCCTCCTGCACGTGGGCGGTCAAACCGTGCCGCGCCATGGCCGCCACATAG
>CALRNP020000343.1:0-3547 GCA_943369575.1 Azorhizobium sp. AG788
TGACATGGACAGCGTGCCATGCAGTGACAAAGCTGAAATTCATCTTTGCTTTGTCTTTGACTGACCGCTGGTTTCGCGAACTGATCATGCTCCGCATGGTTGCGTTACGGAACAATCAAGGAAGATGCCAAATGTACCCCCTGGGCATTACAGCGGCCATGATGGCCGCGCCGGGACCGCGCCACAGCTGCGCCGCGTCCCTCCACCGCACCGCCGCGTGGCCGATGCCCGCCGGTGCGTGTGCCTCTACCCTCGGGGGATTGATCACATCCATCGCTTTTTTCGCGCCACCCCCGTACCGGATGGAGGGTCAGTGATGTCGACACCCGCGTCTCTGTGGCCGTTCCTTGCCGTCTATCTCGCGGGCGCCGCCACCGGCACGCTTGCGGTGACGCTGATCGCCTGGGCCCGCATCTGCGATCTGCGGCATGAAAATGCTCTGCTGCGCGCAGGCATTGGCGGCGTCGTTCACGCCCACATCCCGGCGTATCCGCTGCGGGCCGCTGCGCGGGCCTTGCCTTTTGCCGCTGCCGCGGCGACGGCGATCCTGGCCATGTTTGGGGTGGGCAGCGAAGTCCGCGCCCAGCAACCGGCACCCACGGCGGTCAGCCAGACCGTGGAAACCTCCCGCGACGACAATGCGCTCGCCTATTGCCGCAACATCGCCAACGCGGCCGCCGATGCCCGCTTCGCCCGACAGGCGCAGTCGCTGGCCGCGATGGAAAAGGAGATCGAGACCCGCATCGCACAGTTGGAAGCCAAGCGGGCCGAATACCAGGAATGGCTCGCCCGCCGCGAAGCCTTCCTCAAAAAGGCCGACGAGGCGCTGATCGCTGTGATCTCGCAGATGCGCCCGGACGCCGCTGCCGCTCAGATCTCGGTGATGGCGGACGAAGCCGCCGCCGCCATTCTGGCCAAGCTCAACCCGCGTTCTGCGAGCGCAATCATGAACGAAATGGAACCCGCTCGCGCCGCCTCGCTCACCAACACCATGGTGGGCATCAGCCGCCGCGCCCAGACGGAAGGACGCTCCTGATGAAGCCCGCGCTTCTGGCTACCGCCGCCGCCCTCCTGGTGGGCGCCTGCCAGACCAACCCCAATGACAGCCTGGCCTATGGCCCGACCCTGACCCCCGTGGGCCAGGGCTTGGAGGCCTCCCGCCTGCCGGTGCCGCAGCCGTTCCAGCAACCGCGTGAGCGCACCTTTCGCTCCACCTGGGATCTCGGTACCCAGAGCATCTATCGCGACACCCGCGCCTCCAAGGTGGGCGACGTCATTCGCGTGACCATCGCCATCGACGACAAGGCGCAGTTCGACAACAACACCAAGCGCGAGCGCACCGCCTCCAGCAACACCGGCTTTACCGCCGACCTCAGCCTCTCCGGGCTTGGGAAGGGAACCAATGCCGCAGCCGGCTCCGGCAATCTCGGCTTGACTGGCGACACAAAGACCGACGGCAAGGGCAATATCGACCGCTCCGAGAAATTGCGCCTGTCGCTGGCCGCCGTCGTCACGGAAGTGATGCCGAACGGCAATCTGGTGATCAACGGCTCGCAGGAAATCCTGGTGAATTATGAGGTCCGCGTGCTCAACGTCGGCGGCATCGTCAATCCGCTGGACGTCTCTGCGGGCAACAACATTCCTTACGACAAGGTCGCCGAGGCGCGCATCTCCTACGGCGGCCGCGGCCGCCTGAACGACATCCAGCAGCCCGGCTGGGGCCAGCGTCTGTACGACGCCGTTTCGCCATACTGAGCGGCTGAGGGAAACGGTATGGCCGGCGCAGCTGCGAACGACAAGAAGGGCGGAAAGGCCGCCCCCGAGGGGCTGCCCGCACCGGAGGGCAAGCCCTCAGCCACACCGCGCGGCGGCCTTCTGCTGGCGCTTGTGGTCCTTACTCTGCTGGCCATCGCAACCGGCTCAGGTCTCGGCATCCAGCTGGCCTCCACGGTCGAGAAAGTCGTAACGCGCAAGGTCAAGGACGAGCCGGCGCCGAAGGTGCAGCCCCTGTTCTACGCCGGCAACACCATGATGCAGGCCATGAAACCTGTGGTGGTCAATCTGGCCTCCCCATCAAACACGTGGGTGCGGGTGGAAGCGGCGTTCGTGTTCAAGAACGGCTCGCTGGCCAATCCCGCCCTCACCGAGGCCACGCTGCGTGAAGACCTGATGGCCTATCTGCGGACCATCACGCTCAGCCAACTGGAAGGGCCGAGTGCCCTCCAGCAGCTGCGCGAGGATGTCAACGAGCGCGCACGGGTGCGCAGCGAAGGCCGGGTGGATGAACTCATCATCGAAACCCTGGTGGTCCAGTGATTGCGCGCCCCCACCGTTCCGCCTGCACACCCAAGAGCCGGCTGCACCTCTGGATGGTCACTTTGGCGCCGCTGCGTCCCGTGCTCCTGGCGGTGCTGGGCCTGCTGATTTCCGCCGGCGTAGCGCTGGCGCAGACCCGGGTTCAGGGCGACAGCCAATTGCCGTCGCTCGACTCGCTGCTGGGGGACAATGGCGGCGGCGCCGTGTCGGGCCGCATCATCCAGATGATCGCCGTGCTGACGGTGCTGTCCATAGCGCCCGGCCTGCTGATCATGATGACCAGCTTCACCCGCTTCGTGATCGCGCTGTCCTTCCTGCGCTCGGGCCTCGGGCTCCAGAGCACGCCGGCGAACCTGGTGCTGATCAGCCTGTCGCTGTTCCTGACCTTCTATGTCATGGGCCCCACCTTCGACAAAGCCTGGACCGAGGGCGTACGCCCGCTGACTGAGCGGACGATCAGCGAGGAAGAAGCCTTCGCCAAGATCAGCGAGCCGTTCCGTGAATTTATGCTGTCCCAGGTCCGGCCCAAGGATCTGCGGCTGTTCGCGGACATTGCCAGCGCCACCGGCCGCCCCTCAAAGGTCGATCCCGCGGAGCCTGCCGCGCCGGGCGCCGCGCCGCTGAGCCAGGACAATGCCAATGACCGTCCCGAAAGCAAGATCGAGCTGCGGATCCTGATCCCGGCCTTCATGATCTCCGAACTGCGTCGCGGCTTCGAAATCGGCTTCCTGGTGATCTTGCCGTTCCTGATCATCGACATGATCGTGGCTACGCTGGTGATGTCCATGGGCATGATGATGATGTCGCCCGCGGTGCTGTCGCTGCCGTTCAAGATCCTGTTCTTCGTGCTGATCGACGGCTGGAACATCCTCATCGGCGGCTTGGTGCGCTCCTACTTCTGACGTCGACGATGGGTGCGGCCCCATCGCGGTCCATACCGCCGACGCCGCAGCAATTTTGGTTGCGAAAAAATAACGCCTAAACTCAAAATTGATGCGACGCTCGCGCAAGCTTTCGTGTATAGATTGTCTCCATGGCAGATTGAGTGCTTAAGGCAGCATAGCCCGTCCAAGCGACGGCCCAATCAAAGGCATGATGCCGCGCTGCCATACCGGTGAAAGCCCGGAATGTCCCCAAAAAATCAGTGTTCTCAATGAACTGAGGGACATTTACCATGACCAGCATGATCACCAACAATTCCGCAACGGTTGCTCTCCAGACCCTGCGGTCG
>CALRNP020000344.1:0-3524 GCA_943369575.1 Azorhizobium sp. AG788
CAGGTGGCGGGACATTTCTTCCACACCGCCGGTCACCGCCTCGGTGGAGCGGGCGATCTCGGCGCCGGTGGCGGCGGCGGCGGTGCTGGCCTCGCGGATCGATTGCGCCCGCCCCGCCACTTCCTGGGCGAAGTGCTGGACGTCGGCGGCGCCACGGGCAATGGCATCGATGCCGGCCACCTGGCCAGCGACCGCATCGGCGACGCGCGCCGCCACCGGCCGGATTTCGGCGATGGTGGCGCCCACCCGTTCCACGGCGCCGCCGCTGGTCTTGGCGGCGGCTTCCAGGCGCTCGATCTTGGCGCCGATCTCCCGCGTCGCCTTCTGGGTTTCGGTGGCCAGCGCCTTCACTTCGCTCGCCACCACCGCGAAGCCGGCGCCGGCGGCACCGGCGCGGGCGGCCTCGATGGAGGCGTTCAGCGCCAGCAGATTGGTCTGGCGGGCGATGTCGTCGATGAGCGAGACCACCGCCTGGATCTCGCGGATGGCGGTTTGCAGTTCCACCGTGGCGGCGGTGACCTCGCGGGTGGCGGCTTCCGCCTGGGTGGCCAGGGTGCCGGAGGACTGGGCCTGCCGGCCGATTTCGCCCGCGGTCTCGGCGAAGGCGCCGATGGCGCGGGCCAGCCCCGCCGCCGTCTCCTGGGCGAAGGTGGTTTCCCCGGCCATATGGTCGCTGTCGCCGCGGATACGCTCGATGCCGCGCACGCCCTCGGCGGCGGCGGCCCGCATGGCGGCGCCGGAGCCGGCGAGCTTGCCCTGGGCGCGGCGAATGTCCGCTTCCAGCAAGCGGATCAGCTCGGCTTCATCGCTGCCTGCCGGCGGCGCGGGCGGCGGCGGCTCGGCCGGCGTCGGCTCCAGGCGCGCGGCTGCGGCTCCCGGCTGCGGCGCAGCTCCAGCCGGAGACTTCGCGCGACCCCATTTCCCCCACATGATGGCTCTCCGCCAGCGTTTGTTCTTATGCGGGCATCATAGGTCGGCGGCGCGGCTGGCGCCAAGACTGCCATTGGCAGCATATACTTTCGTATACGCAGAGCGTCACCGCCCGAACGGGGAGAATACGCTCCAGATCGTTGGGATCGCCCGCTATTCGTTCGCATATTCGCTGGTTATGCTGCAATGCGGGATGCGATCTGTCGGGTTGGGATGCGGCGGGGTGGGCGCGGAAAGCCGCGCCCATACAGGGTTTCGGCCGAGCCGCGGGGCGCGGGCATACGCATAAGCGCATCCTTAAATGCCGCCCGCGGCAGTTTATGCCGCATCACGGCATGTATTGGCCGCCGTTCACTTCCAGGATCTGGCCGGTGACATAGCCGCTGGCTGCCTGGGAGGCCAGATAGAGGAAGGCCCCCACGCACTCATCCGGGGTGCCGATGCGATTCATCGGAATGGTGGCCTGCATGGCGGCCATCTGCTGAGCGGTGGAGAAGCGCTCATGGAAGGGCGTGGCGATCACGCCGGGGGAGACCGCATTGACCCGGATGCCGGCCCCCGCCAGTTCCTTGGCCCAGCCCTTGGTGGCGGTGGAGACGAAGCCCTTGGCGGCCGCATAGAGCACCGCGCCGCCGCCGCCGCCGTTGCGGGCAGCGATGGAGGAGACATTGATGATCGCCCCGCCGTCGCCCTGGGCGGTCATCCGCACCGAGCCGGCGCGCATGAACGCCACCACCTGACGCACATTGAGGTCCAGCACCTGGTCGACGAAGGCGTCGCTATAATCGGCGATGGCCACCCGCTGCACCAGGCCGCCGGCATTGTTCACCAGCACGTCCAGCCGGCCCAGCGCCGCCGCCGCCGCATCGACGATGGCATCGGCCGCGCCCGGCTGGGTGACGTCGCCGGCCACCAGCACCGCCTCGCCGCCGGCGGCGCGGATGCGTTCGGCCACCGCTTCCGCCTTGTCGCGGCTGGTATTGAAATGCACCGCCACCCGCGCCCCGCTCAAGGCGAAGCCCTCGGCCACCGCCGCGCCAATGCCGGTGCTGGCCCCGGTCACCAGGACGGCCTTGCCGGCCAGATCAGGAAACACCGGGCGCGCGGACAGGGGAGCGGTGGCGGTCATGGTAGATCTCCGGAAAGAAAAGGGAGGGGCAACGGGGCGCGTCGCGGGGACGGCGGAAAATGCGGTCACGTAGTCTGGGCGGGAAAGTCGGCGTGGGTATGACACCAAGTCTTGCACATCCGGCGATAGCACAGGGTGTTCCAAACGCGGAACTGTGGAGCGATGGACGTATGCGACACACACCGTCCTCGCCCTGCCGGATCGGGATCGGGGGAAGGGCGCGGACGGCCCGGCTCCCGGCCGCAGCGCATGCCACACGCTGTTCTGACGCGGACATGGCCGGAAACCCACGTGAAACCCCGCCGATCGGCGCGGAACTCCGGGGGTGATACACAGGGGATCTGTCATCCCCTGTGTCATGTCTGGGTCAGGCGGTCGCGACCGCCGCCTCGACGGTGGCCGCAGCCCCCTGGCGGTAGAGGCTGGTCAGCGCCGCCCGCACCGGGCCGGTAAAGCGCGGGTCGGCGGGCAGATCGGTGCCGAACACCTCGCGGATGGCGAGCAATCCATCCGCCAGTTTGCCGGCATCACCGCCGGCCTCCGCCGCCACCGCCGCGAAGCGGGCGGCGAGGGGATCGCGCACATCGATGGGCTTTCCGGCCTCGTCCTGGCCGGAGACATAACGCATCCAGCCCGCCACGCCTAAAGCCAGCAACGGCAAGGGTTCTGTAGCCTTCAGCCGATCTCGGATCGGCGCCAGAAGCCGCTGCGGCAGCTTCTGCGAGCCGTCCATGGCGATCTGCCAGGTGCGGTGCTTGAGGGCCGGATTGGCGAACCGCTCCCGCAGCGCCTGCTTGTAGGCGGCCAGGTCGGCACCGGGAGCGGGCGGGACGGTGGCGGTGACTTCGCTATCCTGCAAGGCGGCCACCAGACGGGCGAAGGCGGGGGCCGCCATCACGTCGGAAATGGTTTCCTTTCCAGCCAGATAGCCCAGATAGGCGAGCGTCGAGTGGCTGCCGTTGAGCAGCCGCAGCTTCATGTCCTCATAGGGCCGCACGTCCGCCACCAACTGGGCGCCGACCTCCTCCAGAGGCGGGCGGCCGGTGGGGAAGCGGTCCTCGATCACCCACTGGCTGAACGGCTCGGCCATCACCGGCCAGGCATCCTCCAGCCCCAGCCGCCCGGTCACCATGGCGCGGTCGGCATCGGTGGTGGCGGGCACGATCCGGTCCACCATGGTGCAGGGGAAGGCGACTTCCCCCTCCACCCAGCGGCCGAGATCCGGGTCGCGCAGGGTGGCGAAGCGGGTCACCACCTTGGCGACTGTCTCGCCATTGGCGGGGAGGTTATCGCAGCACAGCACCGTGAACGGCGCCACCCCGGCGGCCCGGCGGCGGGCCAAGGCTTCCACCAGATAGCCCGGCGCGCTCTTGGGCGCGGAGGGGTTGGCGAGGTCGGCGATGATGTCCGGATGGCGCTCGTCCAGGGCCCCGGTGGCGGGGTCGTGGCAATAGCCCTTCTCGGT
>CALRNP020000345.1:0-3509 GCA_943369575.1 Azorhizobium sp. AG788
ACGCCACCATCGCCCTGGCGGATGCGGTGAGCATTCCGGTGATCGCCTCCGGCGGCCTCGGCTCGCTGGCCGACGTGGAAGCCCTGGTCGCCCCGCGCGCCAAGAAGCTAGCCGGCGCCATCACCGGCCGCGCCCTCTATGACGGCCGCCTCGATCCCGGCGCGGCGCTCGCCCTCGTGGCCGGTCGGAACTGAGGCGCCGCCATGCTGAAGGTCCGCGTCATCCCCTGCCTGGACGTGAAGGACGGCCGCGTCGTCAAGGGCGTGCAGTTCGTCGATCTGCGCGATGCCGGCGACCCGGTGGAAGCCGCGCGCGCCTATGACGCCGCCGGCGCCGACGAACTGACCTTCCTCGACATCGCCGCCAGCCACGAAAATCGCGGCACCATCCTGGACGTGGTCCAGCGCACCGCCGAGCAATGCTTCATGCCGCTCACGGTCGGTGGCGGCGTGCGCACGGTGGATGATGTGCGCGCTCTGCTCCAAGCCGGCGCCGACAAGGTGGCCATCAACACCGCCGCCGTTTCCCGCCGCGCCTTCGTGGGCGAGGCGGCGGAGAAGTTCGGCGAGCAGTGCATTGTGGTGGCCATCGATGCCAAGAAGGTGTCCGGCCCCGGCGAAGCGCCGCGCTGGGAAATCTTCACCCACGGCGGGCGCAAGCCCACCGGCATCGACGTGGTGCAATATGCCCGCGACGTGGTGGATTTGGGCGCGGGCGAATTGCTGCTCACCTCCATGGACCGCGACGGCACCGGCATCGGCTTCGACACCGCGCTGACCCGCGCGGTCTCCGACGCGGTGCATGTGCCGGTGATCGCCTCCGGCGGCGTCGGCGCGCTGGATCATCTGGTGGAGGGCATTCGCGAGGGCGGCGCCTCGGCGGTGCTGGCGGCCTCCATTTTCCATTTCGGCACCTTCACAGTGCAGCAGGCCAAGGAACAGTTGGCGCGGGCGGGCCTGCCGGTGCGGCTGGAGACCTGACGCCACACGCCAAGGCATCTATGACCTAAGTCGCCTTGCGCGACGGCGGCACTTGCTTTGAAACAGCGGCAGGCCTTGCAAGCGTGCCGGGATCAGCCCTTCCTGAGCGGGAGGCACAGCATGTCTGGGACCACCATGAGCGATGAGCGCGTGACCCTCGCCGACCTGGAACGCATCGTCGCCGACCGGGCGCGGGTGGATGCCGGCGCCTCCTATACGCGCTCGCTGCTGGACAAGGGCATTGCCAAGTGCGCCCAGAAAGTGGGCGAAGAGGCGGTGGAGACGGCGCTGGCGGCGGTGGCCGGCGAGCGGGCCGAGTTCGTCTCCGAGGTCTCCGACCTGCTCTACCATCTGGCGGTGCTGCTCCACGCCAAAGGCGTGCCGCTCGACGACATTCATGCGGAATTGGCCCGGCGCACCAGCCGATCCGGCCATGAGGAAAAAGCTTCGAGACAACGAAGCTGACACGGGCGTGAAGGAAACGCACATGGACCAGAGGCTCGATCCCGGCCTGTCGCCTTACCGCAGCTTCGCGCGTGCGGAATGGGCGCAGCTGCGCGAGGACACGCCCATGCCGCTGCGGCAGGACGAAATCGTCCGCCTGCAAGGCTTGAACGACCGATTATCGCTGCGCGAGGTGGAGGAGATCTACCTGCCGCTGTCGCGCCTGCTCTCGCTCTATGTGGGCGCGACGCAGAAGCTGTTCCGGGCCATGAGCCACTTCCTCGACCACACCAACACCGGCGAGGGCAAGATGCCCTACATCATCGGTGTGGCCGGCTCGGTGGCGGTGGGCAAGTCCACCACGGCCCGCGTGCTCCAGGCGCTGCTGGCCCGCTGGCCCAACACCCCCAAGGTGGATCTGGTGACCACCGACGGCTTCCTGCTGCCCAATGCGGTGCTGGAGCGCGAAGGGCTGATGGAGAAGAAGGGCTTTCCGGAAAGCTACGACCTCTCGCTGCTGCTGCGCTTCCTCACGGACATCAAGGCCGGGCGCCGGCCGGTGAAGGCGCCGCTCTATTCGCATTTCTTCTATGACGTGATGCCCGACCAGACGGTGGAAGTGGACCGCCCGGACATCCTGATCGTGGAAGGGCTGAACGTGCTGCAGACCGGCCGCCCGCCCCGCGACGGCAAGGCGATCCCGTTCGTCTCCGACTTCTTCGACTTCTCGGTCTATATCGATGCCGACGAGGATGTGCTGGAGCATTGGTATGTGCAGCGCTTCATGCGGCTGCGGGAGACGGCGTTCAAGGACCCGCTCTCCTATTTCCATCGCTATTCCAAGCTGTCGGAATCCGAGGCGGTGGCCACCGCGCTGTCGATCTGGCACCGCATCAATTTGCCGAACCTGAACGAGAACATCCTGCCCACCCGCCAGCGCGCCAACCTGATCCTGCGCAAGGCCGGTGACCATGAAGTGGAAGAGGTGCAGCTGCGCAAGCTGTGAGGCGGGGCGCGATCGCGGACGCCCGCGCCCCGGACAGATCGACAAACGCACCCAGCCAAACGATAAAGGCCCGCCGAAGCGGACCTTCATGCCGTGACTTAAGCCCAAGTGGCTCGCCTATCGCACTCCGGCGGTCATGGGCACCCTCCTGCATTCCACACTCGCAGTCATGAAGGTAGAGCCGATGCGTGCCGCATTGATGGTCAGCTACGTCATGTTCCAGATGGTATCAGCCGATCTCGCCAATGCAGCTCCACAGCCGCCATTCCCGGCCGGCCGCTGGGTGAGCACCTCCGGGGCTGATATCGGCTCCGCCGCACAGCGCACCAAAATCTGCAAGCAGCAGCGCGCCTGGATGGATGTCTCGGCGACGGAGATCGCGTTCGGAGGGGTCGCGACG
Organism: Azorhizobium sp. AG788; assembly: GCA_943369575.1. Taxonomy (GTDB): domain Bacteria; phylum Pseudomonadota; class Alphaproteobacteria; order Rhizobiales; family Xanthobacteraceae; genus Azorhizobium. The sequence goes on from CALRNP020000345.1 coordinate 2,831, forward strand.
GATGCGCAATCCTGTCAGGCGCCTCAATGGCGCAAGATCAATGCCAAAACGTTTGTAGGCACGCCCAGGAAGTGCACGCCGGAGCTGGATTCTCTGGGCGATCCAGCCGGTCCCTTGCAGATCGTGATCGTGGGGGCGGACACTATGAGCCTCAACAACAGCATCTTCATCCTCTGCGCTCAGGACTAGGCTGACAGCCCGAAGGGCCAGGACAAAGCCAAACAGCAGAGCGCTGAACGCACGCCCAATCGCACCAATGGCAATTCACGAAAAAGGCCCGCCGGAGCGGGCCTTTTCTAATGGGTGCGGGTCCGAGACATCAGGAGCCTGGAGGCGAACCTCCAGGCCACGGCATCAGTTGTCGAACTGCGGCTCGGTGGTGCCGGTGGCGGGCGCGGCGTCTTCGCCACCCTCATCCTGATTGCGGAAGCGGCGGCGGCGACGGCCGAAACGCGGGTTGTCGCTGTCGGCAGCTTCGGTCTCTTCGGCCGTGGCGGGGGCGGCGCGCTCCTTCACGGCCGGGGTCGCCACCGGGCCGGTGATGAAGGACGGCAGGCCCAGCTGCGGCTGCACCTCTTCCCGCTCCTTGCGGGCGCGAGAGGCGCGGGGGGCCGGCGCGGGTGCTGCCACCGGCGCGGGAGCGGCCTCCTCGGGGGCGCTGTAGGGCGCTTCGGTCTCG
>CALRNP020000346.1:0-3479 GCA_943369575.1 Azorhizobium sp. AG788
GCATAGCTGAGCACGTCGGCGCCATAGGTCAGCGCCGCGCCGAAGCTCGCCAGCAGCAGACCGCCCGCCGCCGGGCCGATGGAGCGGGCGATGTTGATGCCCAGCGAGTTGAGCGCCATGGCGTTCTTGATGTCGGATTTCGGCACCAGTTCCGGCACGATGGCTGGCCAGGTGGGGCCGATCAGCGCCGCGCCGACACCGCCGGCGAACGTGAGCCCCACCAGCAACCCCACTGTCAGCTGGCCGCTATAGGCCAGGAACATCAAGGTGGCGCTCACCGCCGCCAATAGGATCTGCACGGCGATGAGATAGCGGCGGCGATCGAGGATGTCGGAGAGGACACCGGCCGGGATCGCCAGCAGGAAGATGGGCAAAGTGCCCGCCGCCTGCACCAGCGACACCGCCGCCGGCGAGCCGGACAGATCGGTGACCAGCCAGGAACTGGCCACGTCGCGCATGAAGCTGCCGGTATTGCCGAGCACGGTCGCCGCCCAGATGATGGCGAACACCGGCTGCCGCAGCGGCGCGAAGCTGCTGCTGGGCACGGAGGTCGGCGTCGACTGAGGTGTGTCCGGTGGCGTCATGGGCTTCGCTCCCCTCGCCGCCGGAGGCGGCCAATGGTCCATCGGGCATGCGCGGTCGCGCAGGCGTTTTCATTCGGCGTGGTGTCGCACGTGCGGGAGACCGCCTGCACGCCAACGCCAACGCGACCCGGATGCGGCGCGCGTGCGCCGCATCCGGGCCCGGAGAGACGGCCGCGACCCGCACAGGCTCGGGGCGCGGGATGTCTCAGCCCTCGTGGGCGCCGAACATGGTCTTGGCGTAGGTGATGCCGAGACCGTAGGCGCCGCCCCATTTCTTGGCGATGCCAGTGGTCATGTCATAGGTCTCGGCCCGAGCCCAATCGCGCTGGAGTTCCAGCAGGTACTGCAGCGCCGTCATCGGCCGGGCGCCGGCCTGGACCATGCGGTCCATGGCGCGGTCATGGGCCTCGGTGGTGATGTCGCCGCAGGCATCGGCGATCACATAGACCTGGAAGCCCTGGTCGATAGCCGAGAGCGCCGGTCCGACGATGCACACCGAAGTCCACAGGCCCGCCAGGACGATGCGATCCTTGCCGATCTCGTTCACCTTGGCGATGACGTTGGCATCTTCCCAGGTGTTCATGGAGGTGCGGTCGAGCAGCGCCTGGCCCGGGAAGGCGTCGGTGATCTCTTCATACATCGGGCCGGAGAAGGTGTTCACCGCCACGGTGGTCAGGATGGTGGAGACACCGAAGCCGGCGGCGCCGCGGGACACCAGAGCGGCGTTGTTGCGCAGCAGCGTGGTGTCGATGGACTTGGTGGCGAACGACATCTGCGACTGGAAGTCGATCATGATCAGCGTGTGATCCTTCGGCGTCACCAAAGTGGAGCCGGGCGTGGGGGTCGCGGTCAGGGGCATGGAAGTGCGTCCTTGAAGATGGCGCTGGGGCGCAGGCGCAGGACAAGCGGAACCGCGCATCGGCGCGGCCCCGGCAGCCCGCAAGCCTGTCGGGGAGTCGGCACGGCGCCGATCACCGCCCGGACTGTGCGCATCCCCCACCCCGCGGTCTTGTCTGATCCCCCGGTGATTGGGACGATCGCGCCGTGCGCGCCTTCGTCACGAAGCGCCGTTGCGCTCACCAGCAGCTTGAGCCGCCAGATAGGTGTGGATCTGCGCCACCACGGCTGCCCCCTCGCCCACCGCCGCCGCCACCCGCTTGGTGGAGCCCGCCCGCACGTCGCCGATGGCGAACACGCCCGGCTGGTCAGTCTCCAGCGGCGCCGCCGGACGTTGCCCCCCATCCGTTCCGGTGATGGCGGGGTCGCCGGTGACGATGAAGCCGCCGCGATCCACCTTCACCTGCCCCGCCAGCCAGCCGGCATTGGGATCGGCGCCGATGAACAGGAACAGATGCTGGATCGGCCGCCGGCACGTAGCGCCGGTAGCACGATCACGGAACACCACGCCCTGCAGGCCGCTCTGGCGGTCGCCTTCCAGGGCGCTGACCTCGGTGCCGGTATGCAGTTCCACATTGGGCAGCGCGGCGATGCGCTCGATCAGATAGCGCGACATGGAGGCTTCCAGCCCGGCGCCGCGAATGACCAGGTGCAGCCGCTTCACCTTCGGCGCCAGGAACACCACCGCCTGCCCCGCTGAATTGCCGCCGCCCACCAGCGCCACTTCCACGCCGGCGCACAGGCGCGCCTCGATGGGTGAGGCCCAATAGGAGATGCCGGCGCCCTCGAAGGTGGCGAGATTTTCAATGGCCGGGCGCCGATAGCGGGCGCCGGAGGCCACCACCACCGTGCGGGCGCGGACGGCATTGCCGTTCGACAGCGCCAGTTCCAAGGGCGTGCCAGGAGCTGGGGCGGCATGCAGCCCGGTCACCTCCAGCGGCAGCGCCAGTTCGGCGCCGAATTTCTGCGCCTGCACATTGGCGCGGCCGGCCAGGGCCTGACCGGAAATGCCGGTGGGAAAGCCGAGATAATTCTCGATGCGGGCAGAGGCCCCCGCCTGTCCACCCACCGCGCGCTGATCCAGCACCAGCACGCTCAGACCCTCGGAGGCGGCGTAGACGGCTGTCGCCAGCCCGGCGGGGCCGGCGCCGACCACCGCCACGTCATAGATCTTGGCCGGATCGAGCTTGGGCGTGATGCCCAGGCACACGCCCGCCTCCTCATTGCTGGGGCGCTTCAGCACCGTGCCCGACGGGCAGACCATGAGCGGCAGTTCCTCGGGCAGCACGCCGAGGCGCTCGACGATGGCGCGGCCTTTCTCGTCATCGGTGGCATCCAGCGTGGTGAAGGGGTCGCCGTTGCGGGTGAGGAAGCCCTCCAGCCGCACCAGGTCCGCTTGCCCCGGCCGACCGATGAGGATGGCGCCCGAGCCATCCGCCTCGATCAGCCCCACCCGCCGCAGGATCAAAGCGCGCATCATCACCTCGCCCAATTCGGCCGCGCCGATGACCAGGGCCCGCAAATGGCTGGGGTCCACCGGAAAGGCGGTGCAGCCATCCGGCCCGGCGGTGGCGGCGGCGAGCGAGGCGCGGCCCGCCAGTTGGTTGACCTCGCCGGTGAACTCGCCCGGCCCCATGGTGGTGATCGGCCATTGGTCGCCCAGGCCGTCGCGGCGCACCACGCTCACCGTACCGGAGGTGACGAACCACATGGCGGTGTCGGTGTCGCCGACGTTGAACACCACCTCCTCCGGCGCGAACCGGCGTTCGGGCCCGCTGGCGAAGCGGCGGGCAGTCTCCAGTTGCACGGCGTCCAGCACCGGGAACATCTGGGGGCGGCGGGTGTCGATCAGGCTCATGGCGGGGTTCCGGCTGGGACGGGATCACGGATAGACGACGCCAGCATGAGGCCGCCGGATCCATCGCGTCTTTGACGAATGGAACGTCATCGCCGCCCCGGCCCTGGCCGGTGGCGATTCCTGCTTGAAAGCCGCCGCCG
>CALRNP020000347.1:0-3408 GCA_943369575.1 Azorhizobium sp. AG788
TCGATCTCGACGAGGACGAGGCGTTCTAAAACGCCCCGTCCTGTCTGGTTTTTCCTGAAATCTAGTTAGGCAGTCGTCTGCGCCGTCATGCCCTGCTGGGCGGCGGCGTTGCGCACGGCTTTCTGCAGCTTCTCGAAGGCGCGCACCTCGATCTGGCGCACGCGTTCGCGGCTGATGCCATACCGCGCCGACAGGTCTTCCAGCGTGGTGGGCTCTTCGGTCAGGCGGCGCTGCGACAGGATATCCCGCTCGCGCTCGTTCAGCTCGGCCATCGCCGTGGTCAGCAGGGCCTTGCGGCTGTCGAATTCATCGCCTTCCACCAGGCGGGTTTCCTGGTTCGGCGTCTCGTCGACCAGCCAGTCCTGCCATTCGCCGCTGCCTTCCTCGTCGCCGCGGACGGGCGCGTTCAGCGAACTGTCGGGACCGGCCAGACGGCGGTCCATGGTGATGACCTCGTCCTTGCTGACATCGAGCTGGGTGGCGATCTTCTCCACCTGGTCGGGGGTGAGCTGGCCGCCATCGATCGCCTTCATCTGGCCGCGCAGGCGGCGCAGGTTGAAGAACAGCTTCTTCTGCGCGGCGGTGGTGCCGATCTTCACCAGCGACCACGAGCGCAGGATGTATTCCTGGATCGAGGCGCGGATCCACCACATCGCATAGGTCGAGAGGCGGAAGCCGCGATCGGGATCGAAGCGCTTCACCGCCTGCATCATGCCGACATTGCCTTCGGAGATCAGTTCGCCGACCGGCAGGCCGTAGCCGCGATAGCCCATGGCGATCTTGGCGACCAGGCGCAGATGGCTGGTTACCAGCTTATGCGCGGACTGGACATCGCCATGATCCCGCCAGGACTTGGCGAGCATGTATTCCTCCTGCGGCTCCAGCATCGGGAAGCGGCGGATTTCGGCGAGATAGCGGCCGAGGCCGTCCCCGGTCGCGGAGAGTGAGGGTAAGCTGGCAGTCGTGGACATGGTCTTGGAAACTCCCCCGGCGGCCGGACGGCTCTTGGGCTCCGGCGCTGGATCAGATTTGGGTGCCCTGTCTTTCATTTGCAATGGATCACAGCGGCCAAATACGGCGGAAGTGCGGCCAGGATGGACCCGTATTGCCCCGCTCCCGGGCATTTGTGATAGTCCTCACAGCGGATTTCAACCTCCGGGGGCGGGTATGCGTGGGGCGATCTACGGGATGATGGCCGGTCTGGGCCTGGTGTCGGCCGCCGGCCTCGGCGCCGCCCCGGCGGCGGCCCAGGTCAGGGAAATCCTGGAATACCAGAGCCCCTCGCGCAGCGGCCCGGTGACGGTGAAGGCCGAACTGTTCCTGCCCGAAGGCAGCGCCACCGGCCTGCCGGCGATGCTGATCCATCACGGCAGCGGCGGGGTCAGCAACGAGCGCGAATATGCCTATGCGCGGGAATTCGTGGCGATGGGCGTGGCGGCCATCGTCCCGGATTCGTTTACCCCGCGCGGCGTGAAAAACACGGTGGCCGATCAGAGCGCGGTGACCAACAACGACATGCTGGCCGATGCCTTCGGCGCGCTGAAGCTGGCGGCCAAACATCCGCGCCTCGATCCGGCGCGCATCGGCATCACCGGCTTTTCCAAGGGCGGCACGGTGGCGATGCAGAGCGCGCTGGCCGGCGTGGCCGAGCGCTATGCGCCGGGCGGTCCGCGCTTCGCCCTGCATGTGCCTTTCTATGCCGGCTGCGGCACACAGTATGTCAACGTCAAGACCACCGGCGCGCCGATGCTGGTGCTGATCGGCGGCGCGGATACCTATGTCGGCACGCAGCCCTGCCTGGACTATGCGGCCAAGATCAAGGCGGCCGGCGGCAATGTCGAGACGGTGGTTTACGCGAATGCGCAGCATGGCTGGGACGGCGCGGGCCGCGGCTACCAGATCGCCAACGGTGAGAATTTCTCCAAATGCGTCTATGTCGAACAGCCCGACCGCAGTTGGGTCGAGCAGGCGTCGGGCGTGATGACCCATGCCGCCGGCGGCCGTCCCATCGAGGGCGCCGGGCAGAAGGCGCTCGCCGCCTGCAAGACGCTGGGCGTCAGCGGCGGCCCGGATGCAGACGCCAAGGCGAAGTCGCTGGCGGCGCTGAAGGCTGCGATGCAGGCGGCATTCAGGCTTTAGCGCGGCGTGTTGCGCTGGCTGGACAGCAGCTTCAGCAGTTTCGCAAAATCATCCGGCAGCGGGCTTTCGAAATGCAGCGCCTTGCCGGTCACCGGATGGCGGAAGCCAAGGACTGCGGCATGCAGCGCCTGGCGCTTGAAGGCTTTCAAGGCTTCGCGCGCCGGATCGCCGAGTTGATAGCGCTGCAGGTTGCGCTGGCGGCCATAGACCGGATCGCCGATCAGCGCATTGCCCTTCGCCGTCATATGCACGCGGATCTGGTGCGTGCGGCCGGTCTCAAGCTGGCAGCGCACCAGGGCGCAGACCGGCTGGCCCTTGCCGTCGAAGATCATCTTCTTGGTCTCGTAATGCGTCACGGCCTCCTTGCCGCCGCGCGTGACGATGGCCATGCGCTTGCGGTCCTTGGGGTCGCGGCCGATCGCGCCCTCGATGGTGCCCTGCAGCGGATTGGGATGGCCCCAGACGAGTGCGTCGTAACTGCGGTCGATATCATGCTTGGCAAACAGCGCGGCCAGCGCGTGATGCGCGCGGTCGGTTTTCGCCGCCACGACCAGGCCGGATGTGTCCTTGTCGATGCGATGCACGATGCCGGGCCGCTTGACGCCGCCGATGCCCGACAGGCTGTCGCCGCAATGATGCAGCAGGGCGTTGACCAATGTGTTGTCCGGGCTGCCGGGGGCGGGATGCACCACCAGGCCGGCCGGCTTGTCGACCACGATCAGCTGGTCGTCTTCATAGACGACAGTCAGCGCGATGGCCTGGGCCTCGGGCGTGGCGGCGATGGCGGCCGGCTGGCCGACCGTGTAGACCTCGCCCGGTTTGATCTTGCGGGAGGGGTCGGTTATCGTCTCCCGGCTTTCTCCAGTGGCCAGTTGCACATGGCCGTCGAGTACCAGCGCTTTCAGCCGCGAGCGCGACAGCGAGGCCTCATCGGCCCCGGGCAGCAAGGCCATCGCCGCGGCCAGATAGCGGTCCAGCCGCTCGCCGGCGGTCTCCGGCGATACGGGTGGCAATTGCTGGACGGGAACAGGATCTGACATGCGGGCCGGAAAAGGGTTTACAGGATGAGCGAGACGCCCGAACAGGCCGTCAGACTAAAGTGGCTGAAGGCCACAGTCATCGGTCTGGGCCTGATCTTCCTCGGCCTGGCCACCTTATTGATCGTGCTGATCATGACCGGCGGGCCGAAACGCACGGCCGGGACGTCGACGCCTGTCGCGCCCCGCAACGTGGCGGTCGAGGACATGGTGTTCAGCCTGCCCAAGAACA
>CALRNP020000348.1:0-3323 GCA_943369575.1 Azorhizobium sp. AG788
TGACCAATGATTTCCGCGGCCTGGCGGCGGATGGGGCGCTCGATCCCATCTCCATCGTGTGCAAGGTCATTGCCGCCAATGGCCGGCCGGCGGTGAAGCTATCGGACAATCCCACCAAGGCCATGGGGCCGCCGGAGGACGTGGAGCGCTATCGCCGGCTGTTCGCGGTGGAACCGCAGGCGGCGCGGCGCACCCTGGTGTGAGGCGGTCGCTTCAAGCCCCGCCTCGGGCTCAGAGCCCGGTGCCGTCGCGGCGGGCGCGCTCCAGCGGCGCGGTGGCGGTGACCAGGAGCGAGCGGTAGCGGCGGCGCGCGCCGGCCACCGAGCCGTCGTCATTGATGGCGGCTTCCTGCAATTCGGCTAACGTCCAGTCGTCCGGGGCCAGTGGCAGGGCGACCACGTCCGGCACCTGCGCCATCAGATCCAACACGTCGCGCCGGGTGAGGGCGCCCAAGGCATGGGCGGCCATCTGGCGCTGATAGGCGCGGCGCTCGGGGGGCAGATCGTCCCAGCGCTCGAGCAGCGGATAGCGCTCGCGGGCCACCTCATGGGCGGCGCGCGCCATTCGCTCAATCATCTGCGCCGACATCATTCCGCCCTCGTCATTCCATTTTCTCCCGGCGGCGCGAAGATGCGGCGACGCGCCTTTCGCCATTCTTTCCGGGGCCGGCTTCTCGGTAGGGAAACGGCGCCATGGTGAATGGCCCGTTACCCATTACCCGTGGCGCTGGCGTATCTGATGCGGCGGCGCCCACGGAGTCTTCCAGCGGCATCGGGCTGCTGAACACTTCTGGCCTAAAGGGCATGGAGTTCAAGAGTTTGCCGGCTCATCCGGCGGTGTGACGGGGGCACTTATGATCGATCAGCGTTCGCGTTCTTTTCTTCTGCTCGCGTTGGCGCTGGCGGCAGCTCTGGCCGCAGCCCCGCTTCGGGCTGAGGAGGCGGCCCCCCGCCCGCTGGAGGTGTTGCGCGGAGAGATCGACCGGGTGGACCAGGATCTGCTGCGCTTGTTGAACGAGCGCGCCGGCATCGTCGCCGAGGTCGGCCGCGGCAAGGCCGCCGGTGCCAATCCGGCGGTGTTCCGGCCTGGCCGGCAGGCGTCCTTGATCCGCAAACTGGCGGCGCCGACCGGCTTGCAGCCCCCGGCCACCCTGGCGCGGGTGTGGACCGCCATCATCGCCGGCTCGATCCTGCAGCAGAAGCCGGGCTTCACCGTCGCCGTGGCCGATGCCGGGGACGCGGGAACCGCATTGCTGGCGCAGGACTATTTCGGCGCCCAGCCGGCCCTCACGCGGCTGGCCTCCGCCGACGACGCCCTGACCGCGGTGAGCACCGGGCGAGCGGATGTGGCGGTGATAGGTCTTCAGGGCACCTGGTGGCAAAGGCTGCCCGCGGGTGTGCATGTGGTGGCTGCCGCCCCCTTCCTGGTGACGGATGCATCCGCCACACCGCAAGCGCTGATCGTGGCGCGCCAGCCCACGGATCCCTCTGGCAATGATCGCGCGGTGGTGCTGCTGCCGGCCAACGCGCCTCTGCCCGCTGGTGCACAGTTGCTGGCGGAGGCGGGCAGCACGCGGCTGGCGGCTATGGCTGCGGGAACACCGCCGGCGGGTGTGAGCATTGGTCTATACGCCACTCCGTTGAACGCGCGGCGCGCGCCCTGAGGGCGGGCGCGGCATGATGGTTATGGAGCCGGCGCGATGATCTGGGATGCAAATTGCGATGCAATCCGGCCGGAACGTGTTCTAGGGTGCGGAAAAACCGATGCACAGCGCGCCGGAGTGCTGCGCATCTCACAGGGGTTGGAGGAGCAGGAATGTCCGTGTCTTTGGCTGATTTGAAGGTGAAGCTGTTCACCGATGGCGCCGACAAGGCGCAGATCGTGGAAATGGCCAAGCAGCCGCATATCGCCGGTTTCACCACCAATCCGTCGCTGCTGCGCAAGGCCGGCGTCACCGATTACGAGGCTTATGCCCGCGATCTGGTGGCCGCGGTGCCGGACCGGCACATCTCGTTCGAAGTGTTCTCCGACGATCTGCCCGAGATCCGCGCCCAGGCCCGCGTCATCGCCACCTGGGGCGAGCATGTCCACGTCAAGCTGCCCATCACCACCACCCGCGGCGAATCACTGCTGCCCATGGTGCGCGATCTGGTGCAGGACGGGGTGAAGGTGAACCTGACCGCCATCTTCGATGAGCCGCAGGTGGTGGACGGCGTGGCCGCTCTGGCGGGCGGGGCGCCCTCGATCATTTCGGTGTTCGCCGGGCGCCTGGCAGATCTGGGCATCGATTATGTGCCGGCCATCACCAAGGCCGTGGCGCTGGCGCGGGCGACCGCCAATGTGGAAGTGATCTGGGCCTCCACCCGCGAGGTGTGGAACGTGATCGAGGCCGATCGCCTGGGCGTGCACATCATCACCGCTCCCGCCGACGTGCTGAAGAAGCTGCCGGCGCTGGGCAGCCGCACCGCCGCGGAACTGTCGCTGGATGCGGTCAAGGCGTTCCGCGCCGATGCCCTCGCCGCCGGCCTCACCCTGGATCTCGCAGGCCGCGCCGCGGCCGAGTGAGCGCGGCCGGTTGCAGCCGGCGGTTTCCGATGGCGCATGATTGCACATGCGCGGCGCGGTGTTACACTCCCGACAACGAGTGAACACAAGCGCGCGACCATCGGACCGCCGGTGCCGTCGCGCCGCGAGGGAACAGAGATGAGGGACGAGACGCACCGGCCCTCTTTGGGCGCGGAGCAGTCTTGCCAGGACCGCACGGGTCCGGGCCGCACCAGCCCGGATCGTGGCGGTTTTGATCGCACCGGGATGGAGTGTCCCGGATCGGGGACTGCCGTGGCCGTCGGCCCCGGCTCCGATTGCGCGCCGCCGGCGCCGACGGGGCCGGGCGTGCACCGCACCGGCGCCCCCTGCGAGCCGCAGGACGTCCGCATGCAAGGCGGATTGGCTCCGGTGCCCGCCCATGACGGCCTTTATGCCGCTTTGGATCTGGGCACCAACAACTGCCGCCTGCTGGTGGCCCGCCCCACCGCGCGCAATTTCCGCGTGGTGGATGCCTTTTCCCGCATCGTTCGCCTGGGCGAGGGCCTCACCGCCAGCGGCCGACTGAGCGCGGCGGCCATGGGCCGCGCCGTGGGGGCACTGGAGGTGTGTGCCGGCAAGATCAGCGCGCGCGGCGTCACCCGCATGCGGGTCATCGCCACCGAGGCCTGCCGCGCCGCCGACAATGGCGACGAATTCTGCTCCACCGTCGCCGAACGCACCGGCCTGGTGCTGGAGGTGGTCGACCGCCGCACCGAGGCGGGCCTGGCCGCCGCCGG
>CALRNP020000349.1:0-3323 GCA_943369575.1 Azorhizobium sp. AG788
TCCGGCCGCACCCGCTCTCCGGCGGCGTACCAAGCTGGAAGCCCAAACCACGCCTCGGAAACGGGGCGTGGTTTTTTTATGCCGGAAGCCCTGGGCCGCTGGCATGCGCCCGCCCCGGCAGGCCCGCCCTGCCCAGGCCCGCTTTAGCCAGGCCCGCCCTGGCCAGGCCCGCGCCCCTTAGCCCGCAAGCGCCCCGCTGAACGCCCCTCCGCTCACGACCTCGCCCATGCCTGCTGCGCTGCCGCCTGGCAGTCGGGGACGCCCCCCGCAGCGGATCGCGGCGCTGGCGGCGCAGCCCGGGCCGCATCGGCACCGCTCCGGCCGGAGGGTTCAGTTGTTCCAAGGCGGCGACAAGAGCGCCGCAGCCGCCGCAGCATGCCCGATGGCGCCCTGGATTCCGGCAACATTACGCAACGTTCCTTCCCAGCAACCCAACGCCGCGACACACCCCCTAGGTTGAACAGACAGGCGGCTGACACACTTTAACGCGCGTTCATAGCTTACAAACACCTCACGCAGCGTCATTTTTGCAATTTTCTAGTGCTCTAGGCTGGCAAAAACACCTCATCGTTGAGTCAAACCAAATGTATCTCGATATTTCTATTATTATTTCCTTGTTTTTCTCAAAATCTCTTTATGTATTTCTCAGCCTTTGACTCTGAATCTTGATTGATTCAAGCTTCGACTCATGTAACGAATGAGTCATGTCAGCTTGTTCCGGCGCTTAGAGAGACTAAAAGACTCTAGCGTTTCCGATCAAAGGCATGATGCCGCGCTGCCATACCGGTGAAAGCCCGGAATGTCCCCTGAAAATCCTGTTCTTATTTGAACTGAGGGACATATTACCATGACCAGCATGATCACCAACAATTCCGCAACGGTCGCTCTTCAGACCCTGCGGTCGATCAACTCTGACCTCGACACCACCAACAACCGCGTCTCCACCGGCAAGAAGATCAATTCTGCCGCTGACGGCGCTGCTTATTGGTCCATCGCCACCACCCTGGAATCCGACAACGGTGCGCTGGGTGCGGTGAAGGATGCCATCTCGCTGGATAAGGCTTCGGTCGATACCAGCACCGCCGGCATCGATCAGATCACCGAAGCCCTCCAGACCATCAAGGAAGCGCTCACCAGCGCCAATTCGTCGACCGCCGATCGCGAGTCCCTGCAGAAGGACATCGCTTCCGCGATCACCAACATCAAGTCGGCCGCCACCAGCTCCGTGATGAACGGCGCGAACTGGCTGTCGGTGGACAGCAGCGAAACGGACTACAACGCCGAGAAGAACCTGCTGGCGTCGTTCTCGCGCACGGATGGCGCCGTTTCCATCGGCACCACCACGCTCGATACCGGCTCATTCACGGTCTATGACGCCAAGACCAACGGCTCCTCCACCGGCACCAGCTCCACCATCGACAAGGCCGTCACGCTCGTCGCGTCCACGGCCAACACCGCGGATGGCGCGACCGTGAGCGTGGATACCGCCGCCGGCAGCCTCAAGGGCTTCATGGACACGAAGTATGTGATCGGCGGGACGGCCACTGCCGCCACCGAGTCGATCTCCGACTTCGACATCTCCGAGTTGACCAACACCGACGCCGACCTGGCGAAGATCTCGGCCTATTCCAAGATCATCGACGCGACGTTGTCGGGCCTCCAGACCGGCAACACCGATCTGGGCACCACGTCTACTCGGCTGGAGTCGCAGCAGAACTTCGCCCAGTCCCTCATCGACATCAACACCACCTCCATGGGTGCGCTGGTCGATGCGAACATGGAAGAAGAGTCCACCAAGCTGAAGGCCCTGCAGACCCAGCAGCAGCTGGCTGTGCAGTCGCTCTCGATCGCCAACAGCAGCACCTCCAACATCATGACGCTGTTCCAGTGATCGCAGCGCACTGATCGTAGGCCCGGCTTCACTCATCAGCGGCGTCGCCCGCCGCGGCGCCGGGTCGACATATTCAGTGGAACCAAACGGGAATGCGGCGGCCTCGCGCGGCCGCATTCCGCTTCATCTAACGACGCTGCCGGCGGGATGGGATACCCCGAGCCCTCACGCTGGGGTCTTGCCCCCGCCGCGTGCTCGCTCCACGTCGACCCCGAAACGGCAGTTGGACAAAGCCCACTCTGCCAAGCCTGGCAGAGCCGGTTTCCAGCAGATGAAACCGGCCTCATCGGATCCGGCGCCATGCTCAGCAGCGTGGGCTGGAAAAAAATTCGCGCGCGCTGCAGAAAATGCAAGCCTCGCGCAAGCTTCGCGTCTATACTGGTCTCCATGGCAGATTGACTGCTCGCGAGCAGTGAGGCGTCCCAAGGACGCTCGATCAAAGGCATGATGCCGCTCTGCCATCCCCGGTCTAAGCCCGGAATGTCCCCACAATCAGTTCTCTTTCGACCCAAACTGAGGGACATATTACCATGACCAGCATGATCACCAACAATTCCGCAACGGTTGCTCTCCAGACCCTGCGGTCGATCAACTCCAGCCTCGATGTCACCAACAACCGCGTCTCCACCGGCAAGAAGATCAACACTGCCGCTGACGGCGCCGCTTACTGGTCCATCGCCACCACCCTGACCTCCGACAACGGCGCGCTCGGCGCGGTGAAGGATGCGATCTCGCTGGACAAGGCTTCGGTGGATACCACCACGGCCGGCATCAAGCAGATCACGGACGCGCTCCAGACCATCAAGAATGCTCTGACCAGCGCCAACTCGTCCACTGCCGACCGCGTGTCGCTGCAGAAGGACATCGCGTCCGCCATCACCAACATCTCCTCGGCCGCCACCAGCTCCGTGATGAACGGCGCCAACTGGCTCTCCGTGGACTCCAGCGCGACGGGCTACAACGCCAGCAAGAACCTGCTGTCGTCCTTCTCCCGTACCGCCGGCGCCGTCACCGTGGGCACCACCGCCCTCGATACCAGCGCGTTCACCGTCTATGACGCCAAGACCAACGGCACCTCCACCGGCACCAGCACCACGCTCGACGTGGCTGTGACCAAGGTGGCCACGACCGCCAACACCTCCGGTGGCGCGACCGTGAGCGTGTCGACCGCGGCCGGCGATCTGAAGGGCTTCATGGACACCAAGTACGTGATCGGTGGCACCGCCACCGCCGCGACCCAGGCCATCAAGGACTTCGACATCTCTGCTCTCACGAACACGGCCGCCGATCTCGCCAAGATCCAGGCCTATTCGAAGATCATCGATGCCACCATGCAGGGTCTCCAGACCGGCTCGACCGCCCTCGGCACCACGTCGACCCGCCTGACCTCCCAGCAGAACTTCGCCCAGACCCTCATGGACATCAACACCTC
>CALRNP020000350.1:0-3317 GCA_943369575.1 Azorhizobium sp. AG788
ACCGGCGCGGCGATGCCGATGGTCGCCGCATTGGGCAGGATGCCGACGATGAAGGTCGACAGGCCCATGATGAGGATGGTGACGAGGAAGGTATATTTGCGCCCGACGAGATCACCGACCCGGCCGAAAACGATGGCGCCGAAGGGGCGGACCAGGAAGCCGGCGGCGAAGGCCAGCAAAGCGAAGATATCGCGCGTGGCGGGCGGATAGGCGCTGAAGAATTGCGCGCCGATGATGCCGGCCAATGCACCGTAAAGATAGAAATCGTACCACTCGAACACCGTGCCGAGGGACGAGGCGAAGATGACCTTCTTCTCTTCCCGCGTCATCGGTGCGTGTGCTGCTGCCGGACCTGCAGTCGTGACTGACATGGATGCTCCTCCCACTTAAACCCCAAGCCCCTCGTGCTGACGAGGGGATGAAGGCGGAGCGCACCGGACGGCTGACGCGACCTGATGGGATATGATCCAACGCCCGCGCCGCAAAGCGGACGCAGGGTGGGGCCTTTCCTCCAACGGTGTCGTCTGTTCCGCGTCTTCCGCGCGGATAAGCCGAGCCGGGCGCACAGCGCGCCATGCCGTTAGGATGACTGAGGTGCGGCGAGGTTTCGATTGGTCAATGGTCTTAGGTGCAACTGCGAAATGACGCTCGCAGCTCTCCGAAACGCTGGTTGATCTTGTGCAGTACACACAGATCCAAGGTCAGCGGATCATCCGGCCCGCTTCAAGGCCCGCCGCGCCATGCCGAGGGAAAGCGCCGCCGCGTTGGAGACGTTCAGGCTCTTGATGACGCCGGGCAGGTCGATGCGGGCCAGCTCGTCGCAGGTCTCGCGGGTGAGCTGGCGCAGACCCTTGCCTTCCGCGCCGAGCACCAAAGCCAGAGGTGCCCGCAGCGGCGTATCTTCCAGATCCTTGCCGCCCTCGCTGTCGAGGCCGACCACCAGCATGCCGCGGTCCTTCAATTCGGTGAGGGCGCGGGAGAGGTTCGTCACCAGGCAGAACGGCACATGCTCCAGCCCACCGGAGGCGCTCTTGGCCAGCACGCCGGTGGCGGCGGGGCTGTGGCGGGCGGTGGTGACGATGGCGCCCACCGCGAACGCCGCGGCCGAGCGGACGATGGCGCCGACATTGTGCGGGTCGGTGATCTGGTCGAGCACCAGCACCAGATCGTGGCCCGCCACTTTCTTCAGGGGCGGGGAGGGCAGGTGGTCCGCTTCCGCCAGCAGGCCCTGGTGGACCGCATCGGGGCCCAGCAGCTTGTCGATGTCGGACGGTCGCACGATCTCCGGGGCCAGGGGCAGCTTGAAGCCCTCCTGCTCCAGACGATGCACCGCATTCTCGGTGGCGACGATCTTGCGGAAGTGCCGCTGCGGGTTGGCCAGGGCCTCCGAGACGGTGTGCCAGCCATAGAGCAGGGCCACGTCGTCCTCGCCCTGCCAGGTGGCGGGGCCGCCGCTGCGCCGCTTGGGCGGAAAGGGGCGAGCGCCGGGCTTGCCGCCGGAAGGGCGGCCGGCGGAGCGGAAGGGGGGGCGGCTGGGCCTGTCGGACATGGGAGAGGCTTTGTCAGACGCCGCGCGTTCGCGCAAGAGGGAGACTTTGGGGGAGCCGTGCCGCGCCGGCGGCGGGCTCCCCTTGCGCCAGGAGGTTCAGGGCGCGGCCGGGCTCATGCCCTTGGCCGCCAGCACGGCGGCCGCATCTGGCCCGGTCAGCGTGGCCAGAAAGGCCGCGGCTTCCTTGGGCTGGGCCGTGGTGGGCGAGAGGGCGCCGGCATAGACGGTGAAATTCTGGATCTCCGCCGGCAGCGGGCCGACCAGTTCGGCGCCCTTCACCGCCAGAATTTCGCTGATCTGGTGAATGGCGATGTCGGCCTCGCCGGAGACGACCCGCGTCGCCACCAATCCGCCCGGCACCAGAATCGCCTTGGCCTTGATGGCGTCGGCGATGCCCATGGTCTCGAACAGGCGCGTCAGATAGATGCCGCTGGAGCCGCCGGCGGCGGGGTCGATCATGGCCACCTTATGCGCGGCCAGCAATGTCGCCTTGAAGGCGGCAACCGACGAGATGTCGGGCTTGGGGGCGCCGTCCTTCACCGCGACGCCGATGCCCACTTTGGCGAGCGGCGTGATGGCGCCGCTGGCGACCCGCTCGCTCTTTTGCAGCGCGGCCAGACCGCCGGGGGTGAGAATCAGGACATCGAAGCTTTCGCCGCCCTCCACCCGTCGGGTGAGCGCGCCGGCGGTGTCGTTGTCCACCTTGACGGTGGTGCCGGTGGCCTGGGTGAAGCGGTTGGCGAGTTCCACCACCACCGGCTTGAAGGCGCCCGAGGTCAGGACCTTGATTTCCGCGGCGCTCGCAGCGGCCTGTCCCAGCATCAGGGCGCCCGCGGCCAGCCAGAGCGTCGCTGCGGCCCGCCGGATGTTGGGCGTGCGGAAGAATGCGGCGGTAGGCAATGCGGCGGCAGGCATGGACCAACGCAGATCATCGACCATTGGGGCACCGTGGCTGGCAGAAGGAGCGGCAACCATAGGGAAAGGGCGCGACCTTGGCAGCAGGGGGATGGATCACGGCCCCGTGTGGCGGCCCCGTGTGCCTTGGCTCTGCCTTGCCATCCACAGGGGCGAGGATCTGATTTCTTTTCCGGGTTGACTTGTGGAAGTGTGACTCACATAAAGCCGGCCTTGAGGGATTTGAGCGTGCTCATTCCTCGCCGCCGGTCCTGCTGGCGTTTTGTAAGTGCTTGAAGCGTCGCTTGGAATTCGCAAGCGGCCTTAAGGCGACGGGCCTGAATGTGGAGGGGTGCCCGAGTGGTTAAAGGGGACGGACTGTAAATCCGTTGGCTCTGCCTACGTTGGTTCAAATCCAACCCCCTCCACCACCCGTCGTCTGTGCTATCAAGCGCAAAGTTCCTGGATCGGCGGGTGTAGCTCAATGGTAGAGCAACAGCCTTCCAA
This sequence comes from Azorhizobium sp. AG788, assembly GCA_943369575.1. Taxonomy (GTDB): domain Bacteria; phylum Pseudomonadota; class Alphaproteobacteria; order Rhizobiales; family Xanthobacteraceae; genus Azorhizobium. The sequence goes on from CALRNP020000350.1 coordinate 2,951, forward strand.
GCTGATGACGAGGGTTCGATTCCCTTCACCCGCTCCAGTTCCATAGGCGCCGCAACGCCACTGACCATAGCGTGTTGACCGTGCGCAGGCACCGTCTGCGCGCGGGCTCTTGCGGACTGCGCCGAAACCACTTATCCCACGGCGGCTTTTTTCGCGGCCCGCCGGTCGCCCCGAAGGACTGAGAGAGAACGATGGCCAAAGCTAAGTTTGAACGTAACAAGCCGCACTGCAACATCGGGACGATCGGCCACGTCGACCACGGCAAGACGTCGCTGACGGCGGCGATCACCAAGGTTCTGGCGGAAGCCGGCGGCGCGACGTTCACCGCGTACGACCAGATCGACAAGGCGCCGGAAGAGAAGGCGCG
>CALRNP020000351.1:0-3305 GCA_943369575.1 Azorhizobium sp. AG788
GGGGATCAGCTGAGAACCCAGCTGTTGAAGCGCTCGATCACCGCCGCCTGGTTCTGCAGCCAGTAGCCGGCATCGATGGGCAGGCCGCTCTGGATGTTGGCCGGGAAGGTGGGGCAGTTCTTGGCGATCTCCGGCTTGATATAGTCGAACGCCGCCGGCTGGGTGACGCCGGCCGGGAAGAACTCGGTCAGCCCCGCCATGCGCTTGGGATCGGAGGCGAACTTGATGAATTCGCGGCAGGCATCCGCATTCGGCGTGCCGGCCAGGATCGACCAATGGTCGCCGCCCCAGATGCCCTGGTCCCACACGATCGCCACCGGCGCGCCATTGGCCTGCGCGGCCTGGGCGCGGGAGACCCAGGTGGGGATGAGGTCCACTTCGCCGGAGGTGAGCATCTGCTCAACCTGGGCGCCGGAGGTCCACCACACCGCCACGCTGGGCTTGATCTTGTCGAGGCTGGCGAACGCCTTGTCGAGATCGCAGGGATAGACCTTGTCCGTGGGCACGCCGGCGCCCATCAGGGCTTCCTCGATGGTGTCGAAGGCATGCTTGCGCACCGAGCGGCGGCCGGGGAAGTCCTTCACATTCCAGAAGTCGGCCCAGGAGGCCGGGGCCTTCTTGCCCTTGAAGGTGTCGGTACGATAGGCGAGCACGGTGGTATAGACATTGGTGCCGACGCCGTAAGGCGACATGTAACGCTGCGGGATCGAAGCGATCACCGGGTCGGATTCCAGGCCGTGCTTTTCCAGATATTTGGTGTTGCCGTCGGTCAGCAGCAGGATGGCCGGCTTGCTGATCTTGGCCATGTCCCAAGTGTAGTTCTTGGTTTCCACCATGCTCTTGATCTGGGCGGTGGGCTCGGCATTGGCCTGCACGCCCACCACTTCGATGCCGGTCTTCTCGGTAAAGGGTTTATAGAACACCGCGCCATAGGCCTTGGTGTAGATGCCGCCGTCATCGCGCACCACGATGCGCTTGCCCGCCGCGCGGGAGGGCGACCACACCGCCGGCATCATCAGCGCGGCGGCGCCCGCCGCCGCGCCCTTGAGCAGGGTGCGCCGGGATGCACGGCCGTCGGCAAGAAAATCAGTCATGGCAGAACCCTCTGGATGCTTGTTGTGGTTGACTGGCACTGACGCGGAACACGAAACGCGAAACGAACGGGGCCGGCCTCACGCCTGCGGTAGCAGGCGGCCGGGGTTGAAGCGGTTGTCGGGGTCGAACGCCTGCTTGATAGCCCGCATCAAGGCGAGTTCCACCGGCGACTTGTAATGGGCCATCTCCCCCACCAGCGTGCGGCCGATGCCGTGCTCGGCGCTGAAGGTGCCGCCGAGCGCATGGGAGATGTCGTTGACGGTGTGGCGGATCCGCCGCGCCATCGCTTCGGGGTCAGCCACCTGCGCCCACTGTTCGAAGCTGAAGAACGGAATGAAATGCACATTGCCGTCGCCCAGATGCGTCACCACGATCACCGGCAGGTCCGGCACGAGCGCCTGGACGGCGGCGGTGGCGGTGGCGATGAAGCCGGGGACGGCGGAAATCGGCACCGCGCAATCGGTGGTGAGGCCGACGCCGGCCTTCTTATTGGCCTCGGAGACCGAATGGCGGATCTCCCACAAGGTGGCGCGCTGGGTCTCGCTGGCGGCGATGGTGGCATCGCCCACCAGGCCATCGGCCAAGGCGCTTTCCAGCACCTCTTCCATCTGGGTTGAAAGCGCCGCGTCGGTGCCGCTGTCGGAGAGTTCCACCAGCAGATGCCAGGGATGGTCACCGGCCAGCGGGTTGCGGCGGTCGGGCACGTTGGCCAGCACCAGATCGAGCTGGAGACGGTTGATAAGTTCGAAGCCGGAGATGCGGGAACCGCACGCCGCCTGGAAGCGCCCCAGCAGCGCCAGAGCGGCCTCGGGGCTGTCGAGCCCGATCCAGGCCACCGCATGGGCGCTGGGCAAGGCATGCAGCTTCAGCGTGGCGCCGGTGATGAGGCCCAGCGTGCCTTCCGAGCCGATGAATAGGTGCTTGAGATCATAGCCGGTGTTGTTCTTGCGCAAAGCGGTGAGGCCGTCCCAGATCGACCCGTCCGGCAGCACCACTTCCAGGCCCAGCACATTCTCCCGCGTGTTGCCGTAGCGCAGCACGCCGGTGCCGCCGGCATTGGTGGCGATGGTGCCGGCGATCTGGCAGGAGCCTTCCGCCCCCAGGCTGATGGGATAGAGCCGGCCGACGGCCTGGGCCGCCGCCTGCACGCTGGCGAGCACGCAGCCGCCATCCACCACCATGGTATTGTTCACCGCATCAACGGAGCGCACCGCCCGCATGCGGGCCAGCGCGACGATCACCGGCGGCGGCCCGTCTTCGGAGGGCACGGCGCCGCCGCACAGGCTGGTGTTGCCGCCCTGGGGCAGCACCGGCACGCCGGCCTCGCGGCAAATGCGCACCACGGCGGCCACTTCGGCGGTGGTGCGGGGCAGGGCGACGCAGAGGGCCGGGCCAGTGTAGCGCCCGCGCCAATCCTCGATATGCCCGGCCAGATCGGCGGCCTCGGTGAGAACGCCCCCGGGACCGAGGCAAGACTTGAGCGCCGCCGTCACATCCATGCCCATACCCGGCCTTCTTCGTCGGTGTTATGTTCAAAGTAATCTCATTGCGATTACAGTGATCGAAATACGCTATATACGTTTTTTGCCGGGCACAAGACGCAACTGACCCTGTGCTCCACACCGCAGCAAGCACCGGCAGGGCCGGCGCCGATGCGGGCGCAAGAGGCGCGTGCCTTCACGGCGCCGCTGTCGGGGCGACGCCGGGCAGGGGCAGGGCGGGGCAGGCTTGGATGAGAGAACGCTGATGCGGGCGCTCAGGCCTCGGTGTCCGGGCCGATCATCTTGCGCAGCAGGAACATCAAGGCGACGCGCTCGGCGGCGTTGAGATTTTCCAGCGTCAGTTCGGTGATGTGCTGCGCGCACGGCACCATTTCGTCCAGCGCCGCCGCGCCTTTGGGGGTCAGGGCGGCGATGACTTTGCGGCGGTCCTGCGGATCCGGCGACAGCGAGATCAGCGCCCGCGCCTTGAGCCGGTCCATAATGCCGCGAATGGTGCCCTGGTCGACGGCGGTGGCGCGCACCAACTCGCTCTGGGAGCTCGGGCCATTGTCGCGCAGGGCACACAAAGTGACGAACTGCACCGCCGTGAGATTGGGGTCCGAAGCATGCTGCTGAAAGATGGCGACGTGCCGCTGGTAGGTCTTGCGCAGCAGATGGCCCACCTGCTCACGGAAATCATAGCCCGGCCGCGGCTCCGCCGCGCGCGGG
>CALRNP020000352.1:0-3296 GCA_943369575.1 Azorhizobium sp. AG788
TCCACCCGTGACGCGGGAGGACCGCGAAAAGCGACCGCCCTCCCGTGGCGGTTTGGGAAGCACGGTGAGCGGCGGATTATCACGGCAACGCACCGTTTCCGCAGAGCAGATGCCGGCTTTTGAACCGCAGCATGAAAGCGTAATGGGGACCAACCAGCGGTCCTCTCAGAGGGCCAAAAAGGTCTCACGGCATTAAGCTGAAGATCAAGATGTATTGACTATGTTGTCAATAGACCCAGTTGGAGGTAATTATAGCGTCGGACGCCATTGAGGCGCCAAAACGACAGACAAGGACCCTTCCCGTGGCCATCCGCAAATCTCCCGCCCCGCGCGCCGCCATCAAGGCCCGGACAGCGAAAACCCCGGCGGCGGAGGCTCCGGCTGCAACGCCCGCGGTGAAGGCCGCCAAGCCGGCTGCATCCAAGCCGATGGTTGCCAAAGCGACCGCGCCGAAGGTCGCAGGGCCGAAGGCCGCAGCCCCCAAGGCGCCAGTCTCGAAGGCGAAGCCCGGCAAGAGCTCGGCCGCCGCTAAGGCGCCGATCATCAGCGCCCCGCCCGCGAAGACCGCGCCGGCCAAGCCGGCTGCGGCAAAGGCCAGCGCCGCCAAGACCGCTGCGGCCGCGCGCCCTGCCCCGAAGGTCGCCGCGCCCAAGACTTCCGCTGCGAAGACTTCCGCTGCGAAGACTTCCGCTGCGAAGGCTTCCGCTGCGAAGGCTTCTGCTCCGAAGGCTCCAGTTGTCGAGACCGCTGCGCCCACCGCCGTGTCGGCGCCCGCCCGCAAGTCCGCGGCCCGCGCACCCGGCGCGGCCAAGGCCGCGGCGGCGAACCCGCCCGCCAGCGCGCCCATCGCGATGACGTCCGCCAAATCCACGCGGAGCAAGCCCGCGAAGGCGACCGCCAGCGCCCCGGCGCCTGCCGCCAAGACGGCGCCCAAGCGCGCTGAGCCTGCCGCCGCGCCGATGGCCGTCGCACCGGAAGCTCCCGCTACGCCTGCGCCGCAGGCGGCGGCAAAGGCGACGGCGCCGCGTGGCACCAAGCCGGCCGCGCGTCGCCCGCTGACCACCCGTGCCGCCCCCAAGGTCGCGGCACGTGTTGCCGCCCCGGCGCGGCGGCCGAAGACGTCCGCAGCGGCGGTCCCCGCGGTGCAGAATGATCGCCCGCGTCGCAGCCGCCTTGCCCCGCATCTACGCGAACAGATGATCCTGGAAGCGGCGGTGGATTTCTTCGCCGAGCATGGCTTCGAAGCGCAGACCCGAGACCTGGCGTCCCGCCTCGGCATCTCCCAGGGGCTGATCTTCCGCTACTTCAAGACCAAGCAGGTGCTTGTTGAGCAGGTGTATCAGAAAGTGTTCGTCCAGCGCTGGTCCAAGGAGTGGGAAGCCGGCCTGAAGGATCGCGACGTGCCGCTGCAGGAGCGCCTGGAGCGCTTCTATCTTTCCTACTTCCAGGCGGTGGACGAGAGCCACTGGATCCGCGTCTCGCTCTATGCGGGCCTGTCCGGCAGCGACATCATCACCCAGTATATCGAAACCCATGTGAACCGGCTGCTGAAGGTCATTCAGCGCGAGATGCGGGTGCATCGTGGCCTCTCCGACCGGGTGACCACGGATCCGCTGGAATTCGAGCTGGTGTGGCACCTGCACTCGACCTTTATCTATGTCCTGGTGCGCAAGCACATCCACCATCAACCGGTGATGGAAGACAAGGCGACCCTGGTCGCGCGCGTGGTCTCGACCGTACTGAACGGCCTGCCCCAGGAGACCGCGGCGCCTTCTACCCCCGCCGCGATCCCCGCTCCCGCCAAGGGCAAGGCCGCTGCTGCCAAGACCATCGCGGCCACGCCCGCCGCCGCGCTCCCGCCGCCGGCCGCCGCCCCTGCCATGAAGGCTCCGGCCAAGGGCAAGGCGAAGGCCATGGCCGCGCCCTCGAAACCCGCTCCGGCAGCTCCGCGGGCGACAGCCGGACGCGGCAAGCGCCGCTGAGCGGTCTCTCCGCCCATCCCAAGGGCGCGGCGCGGTTGAACTGCGCCGCGAACCGGGGTTCCATGGGGCCAGATCAGGAGGTCCCATGACGCGTCCCGTGCTCACCCTTTATGAACTGGCAGGTGCCGATGCGGCGCTGCGTTTCAGTCCCCATTGCTGGAAGAGCCGCATGGCGCTCGCCCACAAGGGGCTGGAAGCGGAGTGCTTGCCCTGGCGCTTCACGGAGAAGGAGGAAATCGCCTTCTCCGGCCAGGGCCTGGTGCCGTTGCTGCGCGACGGCGACACCACCGTGGCGGATTCCTGGCGCATCGCCGTCTATCTGGAGGAGCGCTATCCCGATCGCCGCAGCCTGTTCGGCGGCGATGCCGCCCGCGCGCTCACCCGTTTCATGAATGCCTGGGCGGACGGGTCGCTGGCGCCCCTGCTCGCCCCCGTGCTGGTGCTGGACATTCTGGCGCGGCTGGATGCGAAGGATCGCGACTATTTCCGCTCCACCCGCGAGGCCCGCTACGGTCGGCGGCTGGAGGAGGTCTGCGCCGACCGTGAAGCCCACGTGGCCACCTTCCGCAAAGCGCTGACACCGCTGCGCACGCTGCTGAAGGACCAGCCCTTCCTGGCGGGAGAGGCGCCCGCTTATGCCGATTACTGCGTGTTCGGCATGTTCATGTGGGCGCGCTGCATCAGCGAGGTGCAAATCCTAGCGGAGGACGACGCCGTCTATGCGTGGCGCGACCGGCTGCTGGATGCCTTCGATGGCCTCGCCCGCGGCGCCCCGGCGGTGGGGGCCATCGCCGCCTGAGTAATGCCGCGCTCAAGGCCCCGCCGGCTCACGGCGGGTTCATCAATTCCTGCGCCTCGGCGGTGCCGCCGGCCTTGCCATAGAGGCAGGCGAAAGTGGCCTTGGCATTCTTCATATGCGGCTGCGGCCAGCGGCCGGAGACCAGCACCAGTACGCGGTCGGAAAAGTCGGTGGGCTTGCCGATCGCGCGGGGCTCCTTCAGGCCGCTAGCCTTGAAGCAGGCCGCCTGCGCCTTGGTGAACAGTTCGGTCCAGGCGTCAGGGCTAGAGGCGCCGGCTGGAGCCGCCGCCAGCATCATGCCGGCGGCAAGAGCCAGCGGGACGGTGCGCGGGGTATTCCGGCTCAAGAGTGAAATCATGCGCGGGCGTCCTCCAAAATCATGCGCGCGCCCTTTTCGCCGATCATCACGGTGGGCGAATTGGTGTTGCCCGAGGTGATGGTGGGCATGATGGAGGCATCCACCACCCGCAACCCCTCAATGCCCAACACCCGCAGCCGTGCATCCACCACCGCCA
>CALRNP020000353.1:0-3238 GCA_943369575.1 Azorhizobium sp. AG788
CCCCCCCCGCCACGGTGATGTGCCGGATGCCGGCATCGGCCAGCCGCTGGCGCAAGGTGCCACGCGGGTCCTCGCCCTCGCTGGCGGGGCTGAGAGCGATGCGCGGGGCGCAATCGGCCATGATGGCGGCGCTGGAATCCTGATTGGCGTTGCGGCGTGGCGGCATCAGGGGCACCGCCACCACCCCGGCCATCAGGCAGGCGAAATAGGCCACCACGAATTCCAGGCCGGTGGGGAAGATCAGCAGTGCCCGGTCGCCGGGTTGGGTCTCGTGCCGCAGCCGCTCGGCCAAGGATGCCGCCTGCGCCCGCAGCGCCGCGAATGTCAGCCCTGCATCCTCGACACCCGGCCGGCCGGCGGCGAACACCAGCGCCTGCGCATCCGGAGTCTGATCGGCATGGTGATCCAGCATCTGGACCAGGGAGGTGAAGGCGCTCATGCGCGGATCGCCCGGCACCGGCTCGTCAGCGCGAAAGCGCCAAGGCCGACCACGCATGGCCCTGCGCTCGCGCCTCCCGCGCAAAGGTCCGCCAGCCCCAGCCGCAGGCTGGGGAACGCATGCCCTGTCACTCGCATTCCCGTGAGATCCCCACCACGTTGCGCATCGGCGCGGACGTTATGATATTCAGCGGGCCCAAGTCGACGGTGATCGCGCGATTGTGGACCCTGAGCCACATGTCTGCGCCGGTGCCGCGGCAATGTGCGTCGCATAGAGGTGGAATATGCGGGAGAGCGTGACAGGCGGATCGGCGGCATGAGCATCGATCCCGCGCAGGATGCGCCGGTGCTGCAGGCGCCGTCCGAGCTCAGCGTGCGCCATCTGCTGCCGGGCATGGAAGTGCGCGCCCCCGGCGTGCGGCGGCCCGATGGCTCGGTGTGGGTGGTCTCGCCGGTACCGGCGCGGGTGTTCATTTATGGCCCGTTCCTGCGCCTGAACCGCGGGCGCTATCGCCTCGCCTTCCGCTGCCGGGTGACGGTGAATGTGCAGGGCGCCCATCCCGTCCTCGGCCTGGAAATCGTCGCCCAGAACCGGGTGCAGCGGGCCTGGCGCGACTTCACCGCCGCGGAACTCGCCGCCGACGATCTGAGCGTGACCTTCGACGTGCCCGAAGCGCTCAGCATCCAGGGCGGCGTGGATGCGCCATTCGAGTTCCGGTTTTCCCATTTCGGCAATGCCGTGCTTCAGGTAACCGAGGTCACCCTGCACGCGCTGGGCGACACCGCCGCGCCGCAGGAGCCGGAGCCGGTCTGGCGCCTGCTGGGACGTCTGCGCACCTTGCCCCATCGCGGTTCGGTTCACTTGTCGCCGCTTTCCATTACCCGGCTGAAGCTGGGCCGGACCTCGGCCATCCTGCGTCTTCCCGCCGGCATGTATCGGCTCCAGGTCTCTGGTGTCGCTCGCCGTCCCCGCGCGCCGGATGCGCCGGTGCTGGACATCCGCGTGCGCACCCGCGATCGGGTGCTGCTGGGGGAAGGGACATTCCTGGCCTCGGATCTGGCCGGTGGCCAGGCCGCCTTCGCCTTCGAGGTGCCCATGGACGTGGGCACCGATGCCGGCGCGCCCCGCAGCCTCGACATCTCGGTACGCCATTGCCGCAATGGCTGGCTGCGGCTGGACGCCTTGGATCTGCGGCGGCTGCTGCAGCAGGAGGCCGCGCGGACCATTGCCGCGCCCCGCGCGTCGGTCTCGGGCCGGCGGGCGGGAACCAAGAAGGTGGTGATCTTCGGCAATTGCCAGGGCAATCTGGTGGCCGAAGCCTTTCGCGACAATCCGGTCTTCGCGCGCCGCTTCTCGGTGAAGCACCATTTTATGGAACTGCCGGCCAATCTGCACCAGCAGGGCAAGCGGGACCTTGAGGAATGCGACCTGCTGCTGATCCAGGACATCCAGGAATGGGAGCAATATCCGCTGCGGGCCTTCGTGCCGGATACGCTGCCGACCTTGCGCTATCCCTGCATCCGCTTTGCCTCGCTCTGGCCGTTCGATGCCTTCAACGGCCCCGACGACAAGCTGGCGCGCAATCGCGATCTGCCCAATTTCGAGTTCACCTATTTCGACGGCCTGCTCGCCCGCCTGCGCAAGGAAATTCCCGATCCGGAGGAGCGGTTTGAGGCCTACCGTGGCCTCAGCGTCCGGGGCATCCCCGACATCAAGCGTCGCCATGCCTTCGAGGAGCAGCGCCTGCTGGCCATGGATGAAAAATTCTCCGGCGGCATTGGCGCCTATATTCTGGAGAACTTCCGCAAGAAGCAGCTCTTCTACACCACTGCCCATCCCAACGGCCGTATCCTGACTATGCTGATGAAGCAGATCGCCCGCGAACTGGGCGTGTGGCAGCCGTTCTGGCTGCCAGGACCACTGGATTCCCTACGTAGCCTGCAAATCCCCATCCACCCCAAGGTCGCCAAAGCCCTCGATGTGCGGTGGGTGAATGATGCGACCACCTATCCGGTCAAAGGCGAGCGCGTGACCTGGGAAGCCTATTTTCGCAAGTATATCTCTTATTACGGCTGAGGCGCCGACGACCTGGACTAAACATCCAAGGGTCAGGCGGCGCGGACCGTGTCGAGGAAGCGTTGCATCTCGGACTGCAACTGCTGGGCCTGGGCGCTGAGGGCGGAGGCCGCCCCGAGGACCTGCCCGGCGGCGGCGCCGGTCTCGTCCGCGGTCTTTGCCACATCGGAGATGTGGGAGGTGACCGAACTGGTCCCCGTCGCGGCCTGATCGACGTTGCGCACGATCTCGCGGGTGGCGATACCCTGTTCCTCCACCGCGGCGGAGATGCCGGATGCGACGTCGCTCATCTGGCGGATCTGGTTGCCGACGCCTTCGATGACCGTCACCGCCTGCTGGGTGGTGGTCTGGATGGCACTGATCTGGCTCTCGATCTCCTCGGTGGCCTTTGCGGTCTGGGTGGCGAGGGCCTTTACTTCCGAGGCCACCACCGCGAAGCCCTTGCCGGCATCCCCGGCGCGGGCGGCTTCGATGGTGGCGTTGAGCGCCAGCAGGTTGGTCTGAGAGGCGATGTTGGAGATGAGGCCGATGAAGTCGCCGATGCGCGCAGCGGCCTGGGCCAGTTCGCGGATGACATCGCCGGTCTTGGCGGCTTCCGCCACCGCGCTCGCCGACATCTGCGCGGACTGTTCCACCTGCCGGGCGATCTCGGTGACGGAGGAGCCCAGTTCCTCGGCGGAGGAGGCCACCATCACCACATTCGTGGAGGCCTCCTCGGCGGCG
>CALRNP020000354.1:0-3207 GCA_943369575.1 Azorhizobium sp. AG788
CCCTTCACCCAGATCGCGCTGGCCGGCGGCAAGGCCCATGTGGTGACCACCTCCGAGGCGGCTTTCGGCGGGCGTTCCTCCTTCCTGGTTCTGGGCGCCACCAAGCGCTACATCGACCTCAACCCCAAGATCCCCGGCATCATGGTCGCCGCGCTCACAGAGGCGTCCGACTTCATCCGCGCCAATCCGCGCAAGGCCGCCGAGATCTATTTGAAGGTCGAGCCCTCCAAGCTGCTCGACGTGGACAAGGTGGAAGCCATGCTGACGGCCATGCCGAATGACTTCGGCGTCGCCGTCTATGGCGTGAAGGCCACCGCCGATTTCATGAACCGCGTCGGTGTGCTGAAGACCGTCCCCGCCTCGTTCAAGGACGTGTTCCTGGCGCCGATCCAAAGCACCGCGAGCAACTGACCCCTCGCATCCAGGACGGTGCGCCGCCGGAAGAGCGGCCACCGCAAGGACCCAAGCGCCGCCCGCGCTTCCAGGAGGAAATCATGGCCCTCGTTCAACGCAAGCCGCCCCTTGCCGCGAGCCAAGACGCCGCATCACAACCCGTCTCGACCCCAGTCCTGACGGTGGATGGCGTCACGCTTCAGTACAAGACCCCGGACCATCTGGTGACCGCCACCTATCGGGTCGGCTTCGACATCCATCCGGCCGATCGCCTGGTGCTGCTCGGCCCGTCCGGCTGCGGCAAGTCCACCTTGCTCAAGGCGATCGCCGGCTTCATCAAGCCGGTGGAGGGCACCATCTCCCTGAAGGGCAAGGAGGTTACCGGGCCGGGCCCGGACCGGATGATGGTGTTCCAGGAATTCGACCAGTTGCTGCCGTGGAAGAGCGTGCGTGACAACGTCGCCTTCCCCATGCTGGAGAACCGGGTGCCGCGCGCGGAGGCCCATGCCCGCGCGATGGATGCCATCGCCAAGGTGAACCTGACCAAGTTCGCCGACGCCTATCCGCACATGCTCTCCGGCGGCATGAAGCAGCGCGTCGCCATCGCCCGCGCCATGGCCATGCGGCCGGATGTGCTGCTGATGGACGAGCCTTATGCGGCGCTCGATGCCCTCACCCGCCGCAAGATGCAGGAAGAGCTGCTGCAATTGTGGGACGACGTGCGCTTCACGCTGATCTTCGTCACCCACTCCATCGAGGAAGCGGTTCTGGTGGGCTCGCGCGTGGTGGTGCTCTCGCCCCATCCCGGCCAAGTGCGGGCGGAATTGAACTGCCATCATCTCGACGTCCGCCACCAGGACGGCCCCGAATTCCAGGTTCTGACCCGCCGCATCTCGCAGATGCTGTTCGAAGACACATCCGTCGGCCACTGAGGGAGAGCGAGATGAGCGACGCCACGGTCGGCCTGACCGAAATTTCGATCACGGAGCGATCCGCGAAACTCAACCCGCCCATCCGCGGCGAAGGCGAATATAACGTCACGGCGCCGGTGGGGCTGGGCGATGTGGCAAAGCCGCTCTCGTTCGTTGAGCGCCTGGCGAACAACGGCGCCGTGCGGCGCGGGCTGATCCTGGTCGCCATTGCACTGGTGTGGGAACTCTATGCCCGCTGGCTGGGCAATCCCCTCTCCTTCCCCACCTTCACCGCCACGCTGGAGGCGCTGTGGGAGGGGATCGCCTCGGGCATCATTCCCCAGCGCCTGTGGGTGACGCTCCAGACGTTGCTGATGGGCTATGCCATCGGCCTGGTGCTGGCCTCGGTCTTCACCAGCCTTGCGGTGACGACGCGGCTCGGCACCGACCTGCTCTCGACGCTCACCGCCATGTTCAACCCGCTGCCGGCCATCGCCTTGCTGCCGCTGGCGCTGTTGTGGTTCGGGCTGGGCCGGCCCTCTCTGGTGTTCGTCATCATCCATTCGGTGCTGTGGGCGGTGGCGCTGAATATGCACTCGGGCTTCCTCTCGGTGTCCGAGACCCTGCGCATGGCGGGGCGGACCTTCGGGCTTGGCGGCTTCCGCTTCGTGCGCAAGATCCTGATCCCGGCGGCTTTTCCGGCCATTCTCTCGGGCCTCAAGATCGGCTGGGCCTTCGCCTGGCGCACGCTGATCGCCGCCGAACTGGTGTTCGGCGTTTCCTCCGGTCAGGGCGGCCTCGGCTGGTACATCTTTGAGAACCGCAACACGCTGGATACGGCGGCGGTTTTCGCCGGCCTGCTCACCGTGATGGCGGTCGGCCTGTTCGTGGAGGGCGTGATCTTCCGCGCCATCGAGCACCGCACCGTGCGCCGCTGGGGCATGCAGCGGGGCTAAAAACAACAAGGGGGAAACGTCATGACCTTCGATCTCGATCGACGCGCCCTGCTCGCAGGCGCCGGCCTGGCACTTCTCGCGCCCCAGGCGCAGGCGCAAGCGCCCGCCCAGACTGGCACCGGGCCAGTGGCGCGCGGGCGCCCCCTGCTGATCCGCGGCGCAACGCTGATCACGATGGATGATGCCAGTCCCGCCCCCGTGACCGGCGATGTGCTGGTACATGACGGACGCATCGTCGCCGTCACGCCCGGCGGCGCGAGCATGCCGCCCGATGCGGAGATCATCGCGGCCGAGGGGTGCATCCTGCTGCCGGGGTTCGTCAACAGCCACATTCATCTGGCACAGGCGATCCTGCGCGGCCTCGCCGGGGATGCGACCTTGGACGAGTATTTCAAGCTCATCGTCGCAAAATACACCAAGCATCTGCGCCCGGAGGACCTGGCCGCCAGCGACTATGCCGGCGCCCTGGAACAGCTCACCTGCGGCACCACTACTTTGTTCGACTGGTCGCGCGAGGCGCTCACGCCGGCCCATGCGGATGCCATCGTCGATGCCACCCAGCGCGCCGGCATCCGCGCCTTCTTCGGCTATGGCGTCACCGGCCCCGCCCAAGGCGGAGCAGCGATCCGCGCCGATGTGGAGCGGCTGCGCAAGGGCCCGCTCGCGTCCGACACCGCGCGCGTGCGGCTGGCTTTGGCGCTGCGCGGACCTGACTCCTCGCCCATGGCAGAGGCGGAGGACGACTTCCGCTTCGCCCGCTCGCTCGGCCTGCTGCATCAATTCCATGTCGGCGTGCTGCTGTATTCCGCCCGCCAGCGGCGCGGCGTCGCCGATCTCGGCGCCAAGGGCCTGCTGGGGCCCGGCGCCATTCTCGTGCATGCCAATGATCTCGATCCCGACGAATACGGCATCGTCGCGCAAAACGGCGCCGGCATCTCGGTGACGCC
>CALRNP020000355.1:0-3175 GCA_943369575.1 Azorhizobium sp. AG788
TCCGGCGACAGCAGTTCGTCCACCGGCACCGAGTTGTGCATGGGGTCCGCGAACAGATGGTCGCGGTGGTGGTAGACCTGCTTGTTGATCTCGGCGAACAGATGCAGCCGGTCGGCCTCGTTCAGCGCCTCGGGGGAGAGGTCGTAGCCCTCCAGCGCATTGAGCATCATCAGCACGCCCAGGCCCTGGCCGTTGGGCGGGCACTCATAGACGTCATAGCCGCGATATTTGGTGGTGACGGGCGTGACATATTCCGCCTGCGCCGCCGCGAAATCCTCCAGCGTGTGCACCCCGCCCAGTTCCCGCAGCCGGGCCACGGAATCTTCCGCGATCTCGCCGGTATAGAAGGCGTCACGCCCCCCTTCGGCGATCTTGCGCATCGTCGCGGCGAGCTTGGGCTGATAGTGGATATCGCCCGCTGCCGGCGCCTTGCCGCCGGGCAGGAACACCGCCACGCTCTCCGCGTCGCGCTGCAGGCGCGGGCCATATTGCGCCCAGTCGTGCGCCACGCGCGGCTGCACCACATAGCCCTCTTCCGCCATGCGGATGGCGGGCTGGAGCAGATCGCCCAGGGACATGGTGCCGTGGTCTTCCAGCAGCTTGCTCCAGGCGGCGATGGCGCCGGGAATGGTCACCGCATGCGGGCTGTCCAGCGGGATCTCGGTGAGCCCCTGGTCAATGAGCGCCTCGACGCTGGCGGCGGCCGGCGCCTTGCCGGAGCCGTTGAGCGCGATGGGGGCGCTGGCGCCCTTGGGCGTATAGAGCGCGAAGCAGTCGCCGCCGATGCCGGTCATGTGCGGATCGACCACCGCCTGCACCGCCACGGCGGCGATGACGGCGTCCACCGCATTGCCGCCGGCGCGCAGCACATCCAGCGCCACCAGGCTGGAGGCGGGATGGGAGGTGGCCACCGCCGCGGTGCGGGCATAGACGGTGGAACGGCCGGTCTTGAAGAAACTACGCACGACGAACGTCCTTGTTGGTGCGCAGGTCAGCTCAAGGCTGCCCGCGCGACGTAATGGCCCGGCTCCGCTTCCACCAATTCGTGGGCGAGCGCGTCGTCGGGCAGGGCGGCCACTTCCGGCAGGCGCGTGCGCGCCCGCTCGATGGCCGGGTCGGGAACCGGGACGGCGGACAGCAGCCGCCGGGTATAAGGATGCAGCGGATTGCCATACAGCAGCTCGCTCGGCGCCAGCTCCACGATCCGCCCCTTCCAGATCACCGCCACACGATGGCACAGATAGCGCACCATGCGCAGGTCATGGGAGATGAACAGATAGGCGAGGCCCATCTCCTCCTGGAGATCCTGGAGCAGGTTGACCACCTGGGCCTGGATCGAAACATCCAGTGCCGCGATCGGCTCATCCGCCACGATGAAGGACGGGCGCACGCCGATGGCGCGGGCGATGCAGATGCGCTGGCGCTGGCCGCCGGAAAACTGGTGCGGAAACCGCGCCATGAAGCGCGGGTCCAGCCCCACCTTGGCGAACAGCTCCGCCACCAGATCGCGCCGCTCGGCGGCGCTCTTGCACAGGCCGTGGATCACCAGCGGTTCGGCCACATAATCGCCCACGGTCATGCGCGGATTGAGGGCGGAATAGGGGTCCTGGAACACCATCTGCATGCGCTGGCGCATGCGGCGCATGTCGCGGCTGTTCTGTTCGGCCAGATCGACGCCCTCGAACGCCACCACCCCGGAGGTTGGCGGGTTCAGCATGGTCACGGCGCGGCCGATGGTGCTCTTGCCGGAGCCGCTCTCGCCCACCAGGCCTAAGGTCTCGTTGGGCATGATCTCGAACGAGACATTCTCCACCGCCTTGAACACGCGATGGCCGAAGCCCCAGCCGGAGCGCAGCGCATAATGCTTGCACAGATTGCGCACCGAGAGCAGCGGATACGGTGCCTTGGTCTGCGGCGCGGAAGAAGGGGCGGTCATGGGGTGGTCTCCGCGGCCACCAGCGCCGGCAGATCATACCAGGCGGAGACCAGATGGCCGGGGGCAGCGCCCGGTGCCTGGGCAAGGGGGGCCGCCTCTTCGAAGCAGCGGGGCGTGGCATAGCGGTTGCGCGGGGCGAAGGGGTCGCCCTTGGGCGGAAAACGCATATCCGGCGGGGCGCCGTCGATCTGGGTGAGGCGGCGGCGCTGGCCGATGGGGGCGGACAGGTCCGGCAGCGAGCGCAGCAGGCCGAGGGTATAGGCATTGCGCGGATCGGCGAACACATCGTCCACCGGCCCGCGTTCCACCACTTGGCCGGCATACATCACCTGCACGGTGTCGGCGATGCCGGCCACCACGCCGAGATCATGGGTGATCCAGATCACCGCCATGCCGATCTCGCGCTTCAAGTCCTTCACCAGTTCGATCACATCCGCCTGCACGGTCACGTCCAGCGCGGTGGTGGCCTCATCCGCGATCAGCAGCTTGGGCCGGCAGGAAATACCCATGGCGATCATGATGCGCTGGCGCTGGCCGCCGGAAAACTCATGCGGATACTGGTCCAGCCGCTGGGCGGCATTGGGAATGCGCACCATGTCCAGAAGCTCGATGGCCCGCTTGCGGGCGGCATCCGCGCCCATGCCCAGGTGCAGGCGCAAGGGCTCGCTCACCTGCATGCCGACCGTCATGGAGGGGTTGAGCGAACTCATGGGATCCTGGAACACGAAGCCGATGCCGCCGCCGCGCACCTTGCGCAACTCCGGATCGGACAAAGTGAGCAGATCGCGGCCCTCGAACAGCACCTGCCCGCCAGCGAGGCGGCCGGGGGGCATGGGGATGAGGCGGAGCATGGCGAGCACATGCACGCTTTTGCCGGAGCCGCTTTCGCCCACCACGCCCAGGGTCTCGCCCTCGCGCAGGGTGTAGGAGACGCCGTTGACCGCATGCACCACCGTGTCGCGATCCACGAACTGCACCGCGAGATCGCGGATCTCCAGCAAGGGCGGGCGCTGAGTGAGGGGGGAGGTCTCGATCATCGGTGCGCCCCTCAGCCGCGATGGCGGGGATCGAGCGCATCGCGCAGCCCGTCGCCCAGCAGGTTGAAGGACAGCACCACCAGGAAGATGGAGAGCCCCGGCCAGATCGCCATCCACGGCGCCTGGGTGAGGAAGTTCTTGGCGGTATTGAGCATGGAGCCCCAGGAGGGATCGGGCGGCTGCTGGCCGAGCCCGAGGAAGG
>CALRNP020000356.1:0-3144 GCA_943369575.1 Azorhizobium sp. AG788
AACGGCGAGGGCAACGGATGGATGTCGAGCCTTCTTGCCCGTTACGGGGTATCAGCGCGCGCAGCTTAGATCTGATGCGACCTAACGGCATTCTTCCTAATGTTACGGAGCCGTGTCAGTGAATGCGGCTGCGCCGTGGGGGAAGCCATCCGTGAAGCATCTGAGTTCGGACGGGTTGATGGATGCGTGGCGGTTCGACGGCAAGGGCGATGCCGTCCGCCTCCCGCCCGAGGAAGCCCGCACCGCCTGCGCCGCCGATGGCGGCTTCATCTGGCTGCACTTCCGGCGCCTGCCCAGTGCCTCGGACACATGGCTTCACAATGACAGCGGCATCGAGCGTCATGTGCTTGAGCAGCTTATGGAGACCCATTCACGGCCGCGCTGCGTGGTGATGGAGGAGGGCGCGCTGCTGATCATGCGGGCGGTGAACCTCTTGCCCAATGCGCTGCCGGAGGAACTGGTCTCGCTGACGCTGTGGGTGGATGCCGCGCGCGTGGTCTCGGTGCAATATGAGCCGATCTCGGCCCTGGCGGACTATATCGACAGCCTTGGGCGCCGCCGCTGTGCCCGCACCCAGGGCGAGATGGTCTCCGACATCGCCACCCGCTTCGTGCAGCGCCTGGACCTGGTGGTCACCACCTTGATGGAAGAGGCCGACGAACTGGAGGACGACGCCCAGCGGCTGCCGCCCACGGACGTGCTGCCCCGCGTTCTGATCCTGCGCCGCATGGCCATGAAGCTGCGGCGCAACATTTCGCCCCAGCGCGAGGCGCTCAATCATTTCTCGCTGGAGGACGATCCCTGGATCGGCCCCAAGGACCGCAACCGGCTGCGCGATGCCGCCGACCGCATCGCCCGCTTCGCCGAGGAACTGGATTCGGTGCGCGAGCGCTCGATCCTGATCCGCGAGCAGATCGTCGACCGGCGGGCCGAGCAGATGAACCAGTCCATGCTGGTGCTGGCGGCGGTCACCGTGGTGTTCGCGCCGCTCACCCTCATTTCCGGCATGATGGGCATGAATGTGGGCGGCATTCCGGGCAATACCGACCCGGCCGCCTTCTGGGTCATCACCGTCTTGTTCGTCCTGATCGGGGTGGGACTGGTGCGGCTGTTCAAGCGCCTGAAATGGTTCTGAGCCAGGGCGTCGCCGGAGCCGCGAGCGGTGTGGCGGTAGTATGACCCTGCGTCATGGCATTGTCGCAGCGCTGTCTCTGGCCTGACATCGCAAGCGTGAAGAACGGGCCCTCTCATTGGAGGGCTCCCTCATGCGCAAGCTTTCGATCTATTCCGCATTGCTTCTCGCCGGCACCGCTTTTGGCACGCTCCAGGTGCGGGCGCAGGAAACCGTCCCCGCTTACACCGCCACCCTTGAGGGGCAGGTGGTGCTGCCCGCCGCCACCTTCATCGCCCCGCCGGCGGATGCGCCCGCCGATCTGAAGGTCTCGGCGAAATTCACCAGCCCGGACCGCAGCCGCAACGACAAGCCCGGCTCCGAGCCCGGCGTGAGCGTGCTCTCCGCCAAGGAAGCCCCCCGCGCCACCGGCATCTCGCTGCCGTTCGACGGCCAGGCGGTGCAGGGCTTCTCCGGCATCGTCAATGAAGGCAATGGCGAGTTCCTGGTCATCACCGACAATGGCTTCGGCAGCAAGGCCAACTCGCCCGACGCCATGCTGATGGTTCACCGCCTCGCCATGGACTTCAAGGCCGGCACCATCACCCGGCGCGACACCCTCTTCCTCAGCGACCCGGACAAGAAGGTGCCGTTCCCCATCGTGCTGGAGGGCACGCCCAAGCGCTACCTCACCGGCTCCGACTTCGACATCGAGTCGATCCAGAAGGTGGGCGACAGCCTGTGGTTCGGCGAGGAGTTCGGGCCGTTCCTGGTGGAGACCGACCTCGCCGGCAAGGTGAAGGGCGTCTACCAGACCAAGGCGGACGGCAAGGTGATCCACTCGCCCGATCATCCGGCCATCACCACCCCGGCCAATCCCGCCCGCAAGGTGGCGTTCGAGGCCGGCCGCTCCAAGGGCTTCGAGGGCATGGCGCTCTCGCCCGACAAGACCAAGCTCTATGCGCTGCTGGAAGGCCCGCTGCTGGATCCGGCCACCGGGCAGAAGGAGATGGACAACGGCGTCGAAGTGCTGCGGGTGCTGGAATTCGACCTGCAGAAGAAGGAGTGGACCGGCCGCTTCTGGAAATACCCGCTGGCCCAGGCCGGGGATTCCATCGGCGACTTCAACATGATCGATGCCACCACCGGCCTGATCATCGAGCGCGACGATCTCGAAGGCGGGCGGGCCTCGGCCTGCGCCGAGGGCAAGGTGGAGGCGACCTGCTTCGATCGTCCGTCCAAGCTCAAGCGGGTCTATAAGGTGGAGTTTTCGCCCGAGACCGCCGGCAAGCTGGTGCGCAAGGTCGGCTATATCGATTTGCTCGCCATCAAGGATCCCAACGGCAAGGCCAAGCAGGGCGGCAAGGACGGCATGCTGGACTTCCCCTTCTTCACCATCGAGAACGTGGTGATGGTGGACCCCACCCATATCGTCGTCGGCAACGACAACAACCTGCCGTACTCCGCCGGCCGCGCGCCGCAGAAGGCGGACGACAATGAGTTCGTGCTGCTGGAAGTGGGCGACTTCCTCAAGGCCAAGTAGGCCGCACGGGGGGGCGGCCTTCGCCGCCCGTTGTTGAAGACGTCACCAACAGGCGCCGCGCGGTCACCAGGCCGCGCGGCGTTTTCGTTTGGGATCTCTGCGTTGAGGGAGCCGAGGCGCTACGGCCCCTGCTCAGGGCAGCCTGGACATAAACGAAAAGAGCCAGGCGCTGCCGCCCGGCTCTTTTGATCTCTCGTCCAGAAAGGGGATGTCCCGAGCCTATTTCCCGCCGGCGAACACGCTGGGGAAATGGCGGCCGCGCACGTCATAGACCTTGGCGTAGGTGACGCCTTCGCGTTCCACGCGGCCGATCACCGGCGCCTGGACATTGGCGCAGTAGAACTCGCCCAGCATCAGCGCGAAGTCGGCGCCCACGGTGTCATAGGTGGTCTCGAACCGCGGTCCCAGCTCTACGGCTGCCGCATGGTGCGGCCCGCACACGGCGACCCTGTACTTGCGGCCCTGGGGCAGGGAGAGGCGGTGGGTGTCC
>CALRNP020000357.1:0-3077 GCA_943369575.1 Azorhizobium sp. AG788
CGTCACCGAGCCCACGGCGGAGGTGTAGTCCGCGCCGGCGGTGGCGGTGCCGTTGAGGGTGGAATAGCTCACGCTCACCGGCCCGTCCGCCGCATGGGACAGCGACACGGTGAACACCATCTGCGCGGTGCCGGCGTCACCTTCCACGATCTGGCCGTCCGACAGGTTGATCACCGGGGCAGCCACCGGCTTGGGCGCCGCATCGATGGTGGCCTGCCATTCGGCGCGGGCGGTGGTGTCCAAGGCGATGATATTGTTGATCGCCAATTCACCAATGCTCACGCCGGTCAGCGTATAGGTCTGGTGATTGTTGGTGATGGAGATCACGGTGGAGCCGTTGACCTCGGTGATGTCGAATTCATGGGCCTTGAACCAGCCGAAATCGAGCTTGTCGACGGCGGGGTTGAACGCCAGCACCGTGGCGCTGTCATAGTCCCATTCGATGGCATAGGTGGTGCCGGTGACGCCGCTGGGCGCCTCGCCGCCGCCAGCCGCCGTAGGCCAGGTATTGGTGCCGGCGATGTCCACCCCCTGGGGCACCACCTGGCTGTCCGGCACGGTGGTGAAGCCCAATTGCAAATGCACCCGGTCTTCGCGCACCTCGGCGGCGTAGAACACGAAATTGGTGACGCTCAATTCCGCCTTGGTCACCCCCAGCAGGATCAGCGCCTGGCCGGTGCCGGAATTGGAGATGATGACGCCTTCTGAGCTGTCGCTCATATAGATCTGTTCGCGGGTGCCGAAATAGCGGAAGTCCACCACGTCGGTGGCCGGATCGAACGCCACCTTGTCGATCTGCCCCAGTTCATGGGACCGGGCATAGACCGTGTTCGGGGCCTCGACGATGCCGTGCTCCCAGGCCAGGGCGCCGGAGAGGGTCTGGCGCAGATGGTCGTTGACGATCGGCACGAAGCTGTCGACGGTCAGCTGTGCCAGCGACACGCCCTGGACGATCAGCGTCTCCCCCGACCACGGGTTCATGAAGCCGACGCCGGTGGGGGTATCGACGATGATGAAGTTGTGAACCGAGTTGTCGCCCAGGTCCAACTTGTCCTTGGCCGGATCGAATCCGATGATGTCCGCGCCCGCGGTATCGACGACGAAGATGCGGCCTTCGGTGGTGCTGGTGTCCGCCATGATCGGTCTCCCTTTTGCACGGCATGGAGCGTGCGTCTGGGCCTTTCGTCTCACAAAGCGGCCGGGGAATTTAAGGCCAAGCCTGAGGTACTCGGTGAAGCGGCCCGGAAAAACGACGAGCCTGCCGCGCCCCGCTTTCCCCAGCGGCGCGAACGGGCGGCGGCCGCCCGCCTTGCCCCGCGCCGGCAAATGCCGTTACCTCGGTGCGGAGCCGCGAAAGTCGGGGGTTCCGACGGGGTGGGACGTGTCGATATTCGCCGATGAGATCAGCATCGCACGGGGCCGATTCCGCGCCTGGTGGTATCGCGTGCCGGTATTCTGGCGGGTGCAGCTGGTGGTCTGGGGGGTGTTTTCCCTGGTGGATCTGGCCACCCGCAGCGTGCTCTACCAGAGCTTCACCCTGGCCCTCACCATCACCCTGATGGTCGAGCCGCTGCTGATGCTGGTGGCCGCAACCCTGCGGGCGGCGTTCGGGCGCATGGGATTCGAGGGGCGGCTGTCCGGCATGGCGCTGGCCTGCATCCTGCTGCTCAGCGCCGCGAGCGCGGTGGCGGTGGTGGCGACCATCACCCTAGTGCGCGCCCCCCTAGGCTGGGACATTCCGGACTGGAATTCCAGCCAGGAGGTGCTGGCGCCGTTCGCTTATTACATGTTGATCTTCGCCGGCTGGAGTCTGGCCTATTTCTGGGTCAAGGCGGAACTGGGCGGACGCACCGACCGCCAGCGCGCCGCCCTCGCCGAGGCCGAGGCGCTGCGGGCCGAGCTCCAGCAACTGCGCCTGCAGCTGGATCCGCATTTCCTGTTCAATGCCTTGAACGGCGTCGCCGAGGAAATCCCCGAACATCCCGCCGCCGCGCTCGCCATGCTGCGCGATCTCTCCGCTTATCTGCGCCATTCGCTGGCCGGGGTGGACAAGACCGTGGTCACGGTGGCCGCCGAAATCGAGGCGTTGGCGGCCTATCTGCGCATCCAGGAGGCGCGCTTCGGGCCGCGTCTGCACACTGAGATCGTGCTGGATCCCCAGGCTGCGCCGCACAACATCGTCAGCTTCCTGCTGCAACCTTTGGTGGAGAACGCCGTGAAGTACGGCGACCGGGCGCAGCATCTGGATCTGCGCGTGGAGATCCGCACGGAAGGCACGCGGCTGCGGGTGCGCATCCAGAACAGCGGCACGTTGACCGCGCCGGCCAACCAGCCCCTCACCCGCACCGGCATTGGGCTGGAGAATGTGCGCCGCCGGCTGGCGCTGCATTATCCCGGCCGCCACCATTTCAGCCTGCGGCAGGAAAAAACCGGGCCGCAGGCGCAGGATTGCACCCATGGCGAGGTGGTGGTCGCCGAACTGCTGCTGGAGGGCGAACCATGCTCCGGGTCGTGATTGTCGATGACGAGCCTTTGGCCATCCGCGCCATGCGCCGCCTGCTCAGCGTCCATGGCGACGTGACCATCGTCGGCGCCGCCGACAGCCTGGCCGGCGCGGTTCAGATCATCGCGGCGGAAAAGCCCGACGCGGTGTTCCTCGACATCGATCTCGGCAACAGCGACGGCTTCGACCTGATCGCCCGCCTCGATCCGCCGCCGCAGGTGGTGTTCGTCACCGCCCATGCGGAATATGCGGTGGATGCGTTCGCCGCCGCCGCGGTGGACTATCTGCTGAAGCCGGTGATGCCCGAGCGGCTGGCGGAGGCGCTGTCGCGGCTACGCCGCAACCGCCAGCCGCCGGAGCCCGATGGCAGCGGCGAGGCCGGCGGCCGCGACATCCTGGAACTGCGCACCCCCAACCGCACCGTGCTGGCGGCGCCCGCCGAGATCGCCGCCTTGTGCGCGGAAGGCGACTTCACCCGCGTGGTGCTGGCCGACCAGCCGCCGCTGCTGATCTGGCGCACGCTGAGCCATTTCGAGACCGTGCTGCCCGCCCCGCCCTTCGTGCGCCTGAGCCG
>CALRNP020000358.1:0-3054 GCA_943369575.1 Azorhizobium sp. AG788
CGCGGAGGAACTCATGTTGTGCGCGGTGGCTCGCGAGCCGAGGCATAGATTATTCCATCAACGACGCACCTGAGGTTCGCGGGGTCTTCGCTGCTTTCGATCTGGAGGAGGTGGCGCTGACCTATTCGATCGGGGGGGGGGCGGCGATCCGAAGGCGGTGAAGGAATTGGTGGAGTGTTCGAGGGGGCTACCCCGCTATGACGCAGATCCTTCACTGTTTGTCGGCGGCTAGATATCGATCATCCATAAATAGATCGCCCTGGCGACGGCCTGTGTCTTGGTGCTGGCGTTGAGTTTGCGCAGGCAGGCCCGGACGTGGGTTTCCACCGTGTCTGCTGATATGCCGAGGATGTCGGCAGTGTCCTGGACGGTCTTCCCGCGGGCCGCCCAGCTCAGCACGTCGCGCTCGCGATCGGTGAGCGTTGGAGCTTCTCCCAACTCATCCACGTCCCGGAACCGGGCTGCTGCGCCTTGGCTTGCTTCCGACAAGTCGACGACCCGCTGTGCCCAGTAAAGCATGATGATGTGCAGCGTCGCGGCATATTGGCGGCGTGAGAACAGGAATTTCGAGACCGGATCGGTCCAGAAGAAGGTGCACGCACTGGAGCAGGGCCGGCCGATCCGATCGACATAATGGAAGGGGATCACGAGCCCTTCCCGATATCCGTGGTCGCGGGCCGCCTCCATGGTTTTAAGGGCACCCGGACGCCGCTTGCCGAGGCGCTTGGGCAAGACCACATCGCCCCAAGAAAACGGCGTGTTGGTGCGCCGCCAGACCGGAATCACGGGGTCGACAGACACAAAGCCCTCACGGCGATAATCCCGATCGAACGCTTCCGAAATCGTATTTATCACCAGTGGCTTGCCGCTGCTGAGCTGAAGTCCGTCGACGAATGAGAATGAGTTGAATCCGTGGTCCTCTGCAACCATTTGTAGAAGTTTGGTTAAATCTTCAACCGTTGCCGCGCCTTCGATCATCGAAATTGCCTGATCGATGTCCCAGCTCATGCTGATCGCCCAAACATCACGGTTTAACGTGATACCGATCATTTTGAATAATCGCAATGCTTCGGTCGTGGCTTCGGGGGAAACAGCCCATGACAGAAGATAAATTGCATGCTGTGTTCTTTCGAGCACGGCAGCATGCGGATTTGGCTCAAGAAATTTTCGCTTTTCGGAAGAAACTATTCGTCGACGATCTCGGCTGGGACTTGAAGGTCGAGGGCGACAGGGAGCGCGACCAATTCGATACGCCAGATGCCGTTCATTGCGCTCTGTTGCGCGACCGGCAGGTGATCGGCTCCTTCCGGGCCGTGCGATGTGATCGTCCCTATTTGGCGTCGGCTGTTTTTCCGGGCCTCGCCACCACCTGCGTCTATCCGCAGGCTTGGGACTGCTGGGAGATCAGCCGACTTGGGGTTCGAAGGCAGGACCGTCGGCTGGCCGGCTCTCTATATGCGGTGATGTTTGCATTCGGCTGGCGGCGCCAGGCGCGGGCCTTGGTGGCCTTGGCGGATCTCACCTATGAACGGTTCCTCCACAGGATGGGGATCCGCACCCGCCGCTATGGGCCGCCGGCGGAGATCGGCGTCGACCGCCATGGGAGCGTGCTTCGCGCCGTCGCCGGCGAAATCCCTCTCACCGAGCAATCCGCTGCGCTGACGGCCCAGCTTCACGCGCTGCTCACAACCGTGGAGATCACCGATGAAACATTGGTTCTCGGATCTCGTCGCATTTCAGCGTGATCCGCTCAACTTCTTCCTCGAGCGCGGGTCGAACGCCACGGAGGCACTCGTCCCGCTCTCAATGGGGCCGTATCCGGTCATGCTGGTGGCCGATCCCACCCTCATCAAGCCGATCATGAAGGCCGAGGAGGCGGAGATCGACAAGGGGCGGCTGATCTACAAGCTGCGGGAGATCATTGGCCGCAGCTCCATGACACTGTCAGGCGAAAGCCATAGGGCGCGGCGGGCCGCCTTGCATCAGCAACTGGCCCGGGGGCTCGCGACCAGCTACGTGCCGCAGATCTCGGCGCTCGTGCGCCAGCAAGCCGCCGCCCTAGCGCGGGAAGAGCAGTTCGATGCCCACCACGCGACGTCGCGTCTGACGCTGCGGGTGATCTGCACCATTCTGTTCGGCCCGAACGTCCTGACGCGGGCTGACGAGAACATGTTGGTGGAGGCCATCCAACTCGTCGAGGACGACCTCGCCGCGGATATCTTCAAGGTCCTGCCGGATCTGCCTTGGGTCCGTCGTCGCAAGAAGGCGCGGATGCAGCGCGGGCGCGACATGATGACCTTTGTCGTCAACCGCGCCCGGGCGAAGGCGAGTGATTCCAGCATCCTGCGGGCGCTCGAGGACCTGTACCTGGCGCCGGATGAATTTGGTGACGAAGTCCTTCTGCTGCTGCTGGCGGGGCACCACACCACCGGCACCGCCGCCGCTTGGCTACTGTATCACCTCGCATGTGACCCGGTCCTGGCCGCACGCTTGGCGGATGAGGCGGAGCGGGTGAGCGACAATGCGGGAGAGGTCCTTCCGGGGCGGCTCGCTACAGCCCCGGTCAGCCTCGGCTTCGTGCGGGAGGTGCTGCGTCTTTATCCGTCGGCATGGTGGCTCTCACGGGAGGTTCAGCGGCCGCTGGAGCTGGCTGGCCGAAAGCTGAAGCGCGGGACGTCCCTTCTGATCTCGCCCTGGCATCTGCATCGCGATCCGCGGTTCTGGGAGGATCCGCTCGTCTTCAACATCGAACGCAAGTTCAGCGGAGCTGCCTATCTGCCGTTTGGCGCCGGACCACGGACCTGCGTCGGCATGGGGGTCGGAATGCTTGAGCTTCAGCTCCTCGCGCTCGAGTTTGCGGCAGCATATTCGCTGCGGCCTATGGGTGCTCCCCCCTCCGGCCCGAAGCCCTCGATCACCCTCCTGCCGCCCAGCCTTCCCTTGCGGGTTGAGCCACGTGTGATCGAGGCCTGCACATCGACGGCTGCCCGGCCAGAGAACGACTATATTGTCGGAGCGAGGAGGCTTGGCCGATGAAAACTCTGGAGGGTGAAT
>CALRNP020000359.1:0-3009 GCA_943369575.1 Azorhizobium sp. AG788
CGGGTCAGTTCGCCTGCCGGCAGATGCGGGGCGAGGCCCACCGCTTGGCCGGCCCACAGATTGGTAAAGTCACTGCTGCCTGCCGCCTCGGCCTTCGCCCGCAACGGCGCGAGGCCGGCGCCCGCCATGGGAAAGGCCGGCGCATCGGCGCTGAGCGGGCCGATCTCGCGGATCAGCCGATTGACGATGCCCCGCGCCGGGCGGCCGGTGAACAGATTGGTCAGCACGGTGCTGTCGTCACCCGCCGTCTCCAGCGCCGCCCGGTGCAATGGCGCCGGCTTGGCCTCGGGACTGAACATGTAAGCGGTGCCGATCTGCACCGCGCTCGCCCCCAGCATCAGCGCCGCCGCCACCCCGCGGCCATCGGCGATGCCGCCGGCGGCGATCACCGGCACCCGCACCGCATCGGCCACCTGCGGCACCAGCGCGAAAGTGCCCGGCTGGGTGGCCATGGCCGCCGTCACATCGTCGGCCAGGAAGGTGCCGCGATGCCCCCCGGCCTCCGCCCCCATGGCGATCACCGCATCGCAGCCGCGCGCCTCCAACCAGCGGGCTTCCGCCACCGTGGTGGCGGCGGCGATGACCTTGGCGCCGGTGGCCTTCACCCGCGCCATCAGCGCCGGCTCCGGCAGGCCGAAATGGAAGCTCACCACCTGCGGGCGATAGTCTTCCACCATTGCGCAGAAGGCGGCATCGAACGGCGCCCGCCCCGCCACCGGCGGCGGCACGTCGGAGGGCAGGCCCATCTGCTGGTAATAGGGCGTGAGGCGCGCGGCCCAGCGCGCGGCGGTGTCGGCATCGGCGGGCGGGGGCTGGTGGCAGAAGAAGTTGAGATTGATCGGCCCCGCCGTCGCCGCGCGGATCTGATCCAGCGCCGCCCGCGCCTGCGCGACGCTCAGCATGGCGCAGGCCAGCCCGCCGAGGCCGCCGGCTTCGCTCACCGCAATCGCCAGTTCCGGCGTGCCAACCCCCGCCAGCGGACCCTGGAGAATCGGCATCTCGATGTCGAACAGATCGAGGATGCGGCGGTCGGGCCAAGCGGACATGGAAGTGTCTCCCGGAGGGGTGCTCCGGCGACACTAGATCGGGAGGGGGCCGAGGTGAAATGCCGGATCGTCACGCCAGCACCGTCCCGCGCGCATGCGGGCCAATGCCACCTGCGCAGCAAGGGTTCCCGGCGCCCTGCCCGGCACCGCCCGATGGCAAGCGCCGGATCCGCGCGGGGCGAATGCTACCCGAGCGGTTAACCAGGCTCTAACACTTTCAGAGAGAACGTTTTACCGTTCAGATGACGATGCCATATGAACGCAACGTGCTTTCGGCGATCCCTGCCGGAGCTTGGGCAGAGGGCGGACATGTCTCACATCCATGCCACCGAGGAATTGCAGGTGGGCGACGTTCTGGTGGTAAACTGCTCGCACCAGTGCAACGTCATGCTGATGAGCAATACCGATTACGGCCGCTACCGGCGCGGGGAGAAATTCCAGTATCACGGCGGCCACTTCACCAAATTCCCCACCCGCTTTCTGGCGCCGGGGGCCGGCACGTGGAACGTGGTGATCGACGTGGGCGAGCGGGCGGCGGAAATCCGCTACGACATCCGCGTGGTGCGCAAGTAGGCGGAACTGGGCGCCGCGCCGGTTCGGAACGCCAGGATCCAGCAGCAGAGCAGCCCTTGGCGCCGTGCAGGCAGCGTCCTTGCGCGCTTACTCGCCCAAGGTTCCGATCAGCGGCTCCGGTTCAAGATCGAGCATGGCAGCGGCCTCCGGGACAACCGTTTGTTTTCCCTTCTTTCAACCATAGCCTGCATAGCTTGCATAAAGGTGTCCGGCGCCAGGGCATGAACCTTGGCTTCACGCCCCCGGCCGCCGCACGGTGTCTCCGGTAAAGGCGTGATCGCCGGAAACACCGTGCCGCAAGTCGCCACCGGCTATAAGTCGCCGCCGGCTATGTCGGACGCATCACGCCCGCAGGCTCTGCACCACCCGGTCCACTTCCACCGTCAATTGCTGCGCCTGGCTCGACAAGGCGCCGGCCAATGACATCAGTTGGGTGGAGGCAGCCCCGGTCATCTCCGCCGCGCGGCTGACGCCGGTGATGTTGTCGCTCACCGCTTCGGTGCCACGGGCGGCTTCCTGGGTATTGGTGGAAATCTCCTGGGTGGCCGCGCCCTGTTCCTCGATGGCCGAGGCGATGGCCGAGGAGGTGGTGCGAATGTTGGAAATGGTGCCCACGATGCGATCGATGGAGGCCACCGAGCGATTGGTGGCCTGCTGGATCTCGGAGACCTTGCCGGCGATTTCCTCCGTCGCCTTGGCGGTCTGCGCCGCCAGTTGCTTCACCTCCTGGGCGACCACGGCGAAGCCCTTGCCCATCTCGCCGGCGCGGGCCGCCTCGATGGTGGCGTTGAGCGCCAGAAGATTGGTCTGGCTGGCGATATTGGTGATCAGATCCACCACTTCGCTGATCTTCGCCGCCGAATGCGACAGTTCGACGATCTCCGCCTGCGTGCGCGCACTCTCATCGGCCGCGGCGGCGGCGATGGTAGCGGCATGGGACACCTGGGCAGCGATCTCGCGGACCGATGCGGTCATCTCCTCCGTGGAGGCGGCCACCGTCTGCACATTGGCGGATGCTTCCTCCGCGGCGCCGCCCACGGCTTCCGCCTGCCGCGAGGTTTCCTCCGCCGTGGAGGCCAGGTTGCGTGCCGCTTCCGATACCTCGCCGGAGGATTTGGAAAAGGCGGTGGCCAGCGCCCCCATGCTGGTCTCGAAAGCGGCGGCGATGTCCAGCCGCTCCTGCCGCACCCGTTCAGCGGCGCGCTGCTCCTGGCTCGCCGCTTCCTGGCGCAGCGCCTCGGCTTCCACCATCCCCTTGCGGAACACCTCCACGCCCTGGGCGATGACGCCCACCTCGTCGGTACGCTCGGTATGGGGCACCTGGACCTCCAGTTGGCCCGACGCCAGGGTCTTCATCACCGTGACGATGGCGCTGACCGGCTTGACGATG